>CAVRWS010000006.1:0-109890 GCA_963724815.1 uncultured Acidobacteriaceae bacterium | reverse complement strand
AGATACCGGCCCCCCGCAATCGGATTGATTAAACCCTTGCGCATCGCTCGCGGCAACATGATGAAGCGCCCCATCGGACGCAACCGCGAATGAAGTGATATCCACTCCATTCGTGGCAAAAAGATATTTTGCGTTTACCGCCAGAGAGCCGCCATAAGCAATCGCTGCGCTGAACGGCGATCCTGCCACCGGAGTCAGCTTCCCATTCGATCCCGCACCATAAGCGTAAATTTCAGGATTGCTCGTAGAAACGTTGCTCGAGACATACACATAAGCCACAGGAGCCGTGCTGACCGCAGCTTCACTGCTGCCTCTAACTTCGGTGGGGGACGTTTGGCTGAATGCCGCCTCCGTACACAGCATGGCAGCCATGCAGACAACGAGTTGGACCTGGCGCGTCATATCTATTCTCACTCCTGCAGTTCATTGAATGGGATCGAGCGCCATGTAAGATGCCTATCCCAGATGAGTGATCGCGCCTACCGATTTATTTCGCTGGTTCTACGGTCTTCCTCGGATAAACGAGCGATCTTCTACTCCCTGTAGTGGCTCAATTTTGAAATCTTCAACGCCGCGCCTGCGGCGTCATCCCGAAGTCCCGCGTTTTCACCAGCGGGACCAGCGAGGGATGCGAGGTATCTCCCACGTAGGTACACAGCTGCTTTTTTCAAACTGAGCATCTACAACCAGTTGGCGCGTTGACCCCCACTCTTCACTCCTGCTACCGTCATATGTTTGCCCTTCTGCGCGCTCTGATTCTGCTGGCGGTCAAACCTCTAGCCGTTTCATCCGTCCTAGGTTAGAGATTCATTTGCTCACGGAGACTCCTCATGTCTGCCATCAAATTCCGCGGCGTCGATTTCATTCAATTCGATTCACTCCTCACTGAAGAAGAACGCCTGGTGCGCGACACCACGCGCCAGTTCATTGAAGACAATCTCATCCCTATCATCGAAGAGTGCAATCGCGCCGGCCGCTTTCCCCGCGAACTGGTCAAGCCCATGGCCGATCTCGGCTTCTTCGGCGCGTCGCTTAAAGGCTACGGCTGCGCCGGCATGGGCAACGTCGAATATGGCCTGATGACCCAGGAACTCGAGCGCGGAGATTCCGGCGTGCGCAGCTTCGTCAGCGTGCAGTCGGGACTTTGCATGTATCCAATCTACGAATTTGGCACTGAAGAACAAAAACAAACTTGGCTTCCGCCCATGCAGAAGGGCGAAAAGCTCGGCTGCTTCGGCCTCACCGAACCCGGCTTCGGCTCGAATCCCGGCGGCATGCTCACCCGCGCCCGCAAAGTGGGCAACGAATACGTCCTCAACGGCGAGAAGATGTGGATCACCTCCGGCACCATCGCCGACGTCGCCATCATCTGGGCCAAAGTGGAAAACGAAGACAACAAGATTCGCGGGTTCCTGGTGGAAACCGACCGTCCAGGTTTCTCCTCCGACGATGTTCACGGCAAGTGGTCGCTGCGCGCCTCAGTCACTTCAGGATTGTCCCTGCAGGACGTCCACATTCCGGAATCAAATCTGCTGCCAAAAACTGGCGGGCTGAAATCTCCGCTGATGTGCCTGAATCAAGCGCGCTACGGCATAGCCTGGGGAGCAATCGGCGCGGCCATGTCCTGCTACGATTGCGCCCTGCAGTATTCCTTCCTCCGCAAGCAGTGGCGCGACCAGCCCATCGCCTCGCATCAACTCGTGCAAGACAAGCTCACCTGGATGATCAGCGAAATCACCAAAGCGCAATTACTCGTTCTGCAAGTCGGACGATTGAAAGATGCCGGCAAGGCGGAGCATCAACACATCTCGATGGCCAAGCGGAACAATGTATGGATGGCCCTGGAATGCGCCCGCATCTCCCGCGACATCCTCGGCGCCAACGGCGTGGCCGACGACTATCCCATCATGCGCCACATGATGAACCTTGAATCCGTGAAAACCTACGAAGGCACGCATGACGTGCACTCGCTCATCATCGGCCAGAGCGTGACCGGGATTGACGCGTTTTGAGCTCTATTGACATCTTCGCGATTTGCGAAATATAATATTCGCAGAATGCGAACTACCTCAAAGCCTAATGCATGTCATCAGCCGTAAGAAGCTCAAAGATGCTGCTTCACGGCACATCGACCTTGAGGGCCCGCTCGACGCCTGGTTTCGCATTGCCAAGAAGGCAGAATGGAAAACACTCATGGATGTCCGTAAGACCTTTTCGAGCGCTGATGCGGTCGGCAAGTGGACGGTCTTCAATATTAAGGGAAATGAGTATCGCTTAATTGCCGAGATTAATTACCCCTTTGGCCGCATATACATTCGCCACGTTTTGACCCATGCCCAGTACGACCGCGGAGGTTGGAAGCAATGAGCGCGACCGCAGTTCGATCGGAATACGCATCGTTATTGTCTACCACGCTGCCGGCCGTCATTCGTACCGAGGTGGAGAACGAACGCTACATCGCGATGCTCGAAGAGTTGGACCGCAAGGGCAGCCGATTGAGTGCGGCCGAAAAGCGCATGGCTCAGCTGCTTACGCTCCTAATTGAAGATTTCGAGGAAAAGCACTACGCACTCAAGTCGTCTGATCCCGTGAATGTGCTGCGCGAATTAATTCTGGCGAACAACCTGAAGCAGAAAGATCTATTGGACGTTTTCGGAACACCCAGCATTATTTCTGAAGTTCTTCATGGAAAGCGTCAGCTCACTACGGAACACATTCGGCGCCTCAGTCGACGGTTCCACGTTTCGCCAGAAGTCTTTTTTTAATTCCTTCACGCGGTCGGTTTGTCCCGCGGCGGCTCGACCGCCATAAACTCCTCAGCGAAGCGCCGCGCGTAGCTTTCCAACAACGCCGGCACGCGCCCCGGATCACTCGACCTCAAAACTAACCCGGCGTGATGATGCCTTTTGATCCGCAAAAATATCTCGGGATCGTTGTAGGCAGCAGTGTCCGGATCTTCCTGCCGCGCCAGCGAAAGAACGACGCCCGCATATTCCTCGCGCACCGCCGGAAGTCTGTAGGAACCATCCCCTCCAGCGATCTCAATGCGCGCCCACTCCCGCCAAAGATTGATGCCTGTGGCGGCCTCTACCATCTCGTTGATATAAGCCCCGCCCACTCGCGCCGCGCATTCCAGAAAATAAAATTCGCCATCTTCATACGCCTGAATAAACTCCGCGTGCGCCACACCTCGCACCAGTCCCAGCGCTGCAATCAATTCCCGATTGTTTTCCCGCAAGCCAGCGTCCGCTTCACTTCCGCGCGGCACCGTATACGTCGTAAAAACTCCTCCGCCCTGGGCTACGTTCATGGGCGGCTTGCCGTATTTGCTCACGTTGGCGAAGACAACTTCATTCTCAGAGACCACCGAGTCCACGTGATACACCGCGCCGGGAACAAACTGCTCCAGCAAATAAGAAGACTGTTTGTCCCCCAATTGTTCGAGGATTGGCCACAGCTCATCCGCCGCGTGAATCTTCTTGATCCCAATGGCCGAGGCTTCCTGCCGCGGCTTCAGCACCCAAGGCCCGGAAACATGCTCGAGATAGTAGCGAATATCATCATGATGGATGACCGGAACAAAATCCGGCACGCGCACTCCGTGATCCAGGGCGCGCATGCGCATCGCCAGCTTGTCACGAAAATACCGCATGGTCGTCAGGCCCATGCCGGGCACGCGCAGATGCTCGCGCAACGTCGCGGCCGTCTCCATATCGAATTCATCCAGCGCCACAATGCGGTCGATTTTCTGCGTCCGCGCCAGGTGCGTCACCGCCTGCACAATATCGGCAAGCGGAATTTCATTGGGAAGATAGAACATCTCGTCCAGGCATTCCCGCGGCCAGTCGGCATCTCGCAGCTTCTCCGCCGTCACCAGCAACACACGGCAACCCTGGCGCTTGCACTCCCGCATAAAATCCTGCCCCTTCTCATACGTCGTAATGCAAAGCAAGGTCAGCGGTTGCGGTACCGGCATGAGAATCCCTTTTCCTGACAGGTTTGAGAGAATAACACGGCGAATCGCATGACGCAGAAACGAGACGCAGAAACGAGACGGGAAACGAAAACGGAGAAACAGTGATCCTTCTGCTGATGGGTGTAGCCGGGGCAGGGAAGACGACCGTAGGAAAGTTGCTGGCCTCTCAGCTGGGTTGGCAATTCGCGGACGCGGATGATTACCACTCCGCAGCCAACGTCAAGAAGATGCGCCACAGGATTCCGCTGACCGATGCAGATCGCACCCCCTGGTTGGAAGCATTGCGCGCGCTGATCTCGGATTGGCTCGCTGCGCACAAAAATGCTGTACTCGCCTGTTCCGCATTGAAGCAGTCTTATCGGGATAGTTTGCTGGTCTCGCCAGAAGTCTGCATTGTCTACTTGCGAGTGTCCCCCGAAGTCCTGCATCAGCGGCTACGCCAGCGCCAAGGACACTTCATGACCGAACCCATGCTGCAGAGCCAACTAGCAGACCTCGAAGAGCCGAAAGACGCGGTAATCATCGACGCCGACGTCCTTCCGGCAGAGATCGTTGCCGAAATTATCGGCAGGCTACACCTCACCAATATCCCTTAAACCATCACATCCGGCGAGCATTTGCGCCTCCGCCAGCAGTTTGCCGCAACCGAGTCCGCGAAAGCTCCTGCACCATTAGGGTGGCAGTCGAGTTCCGAATGCTCGCTATTAAAAAAAATGGTCGAATTTCATCGTTTTTTAACCTGCGCGCCTTGAACCGCGGCTGCCGCCTTTGCTATAACATGCAGTCCTTCCAAAGGAGGGTTCCCCTGTGACCTCTGGTCGTCGGTCGTCCGCTCTACTGACTGCAGTTTTTTCTGGTCGCTTACTGCCAATCCTTTTCTTCTTCACTATTTTCAGTTCTTCATCGCAACTCGCGCTCGCCCAGCAAACCCTGGGCGCCATCAACGGTACGGTCACCGACAGCAGCAGCGCAGTCGTGTCTAACGTAAGTATTAAAGCCCGCGCCACGGCCACCAACCTTGAAGTCACCGCCACCAGCAAGTCGGACGGCAACTTCAGCATCTCCGATCTTCCAATCGGAAATTACGAAGTGACGTTCACCAAGGAAGGATTCCAAACACAGGCCTATACGCAGATCATCGTGCAGGGCAATCGCACCGCGACATTGAATGCCAGGCTGAAACCCGGCGCCGTATCGTCGACCATCACGGTTGAAGCCACCCCATTGCTAAATGAAACTGACACCAGCAATGGCTACACGATGGGAGCGAACCAGATCGAGTCGGTTCCGCTCGGTACCGGAAGTTTTACTCAGCTCGCCATTCAGGCGCCCGGCGTCAGCGCGGATTTCCTTTCGGGCTCGGGCTCGAACGAAGGTTTGGGCAATCAGGGAATCGTGGCCAACGGCCAGCGCGACACCAGCAATCTGTTCACGTTTAACGGAGTAAATGCCAACAACTTATTCAACGGAAACTCGACTAGTAATATTTCCGACAGCCGCTTCACCCTGAATACGGGTGAGATTTTCGGTGTCGGGGGCCAGGTGCAAACGAACAGCTCAGTTTTCGATGCGATCGGCCAAGCGCTGCCCACGCCTCCGATCGAGACCATCGAAGAGGTTCACGTCAGCACTTCAATGTATGACGCTTCGATGGGTTCGGCCAGTGGCGCTCATATCGAAACCACAACGAAGTCCGGGACCAACTTGCTGCACGGCCAGCTCTACGAATACTTCCAGAACAATATTTTCGACGCGGCGCCTACTTTTCTTGCAGTCAATCCGTTCTTTTCAGGCGCCCCGCCTTTGCACCGCAACGTTTTCGGCGGCACGGTGGGAGGCCCCATCAAGAAGGACAAGCTATTCTTCTTCGCTTCCTATCAGGGCCAGCGGATTAGTGATGCTCTCAGCGGAGCATTCAACGGGGTGCCTACACTGCCAGGCCTTACGGATACAAATCGGAATGCAGCCGATCTTGCCAGCCTTGTGAACACCGCCGACGGCTGTCCGGGATGTATTACCGCGAAACAAGTGGATCCGGTCGCGCTAGCCATTCTGCAAGCTAAAGCACCCGGCGGGCAGTACATCATTCCTTCCGCAAATGCGCCCACGGGGGAGAGCGGAACTCAGGCCTACAACTCTTTTGTGAAGGGCCCGTCGAGCCAGTTTAATGCAACTCAGATCAACGGGAATATCGACTATAACTTTGGTCCGAAAGACCGTATCGCGGGCAAGTACTATTTCCAGGAAGACCCAACCACCATTCCCTTTGCCGTCAGCCAGGTTCTCGGTTTCCCGCAAACCATGCACGCGGGCAGCCAGCTGTTTTCTCTGGATAACACCACCATCTTCACCCCGAACGCTACCTGGGAAAACCGTTACGGCTTTGTTCGCGAAGTGGCGAACGCAACCACTGCCCAGTCGCTGAAGCCCAGTGACGTGGGTCTCAATCTTCTTGGCAGTTCCTTCTTTCCGGGCATCACGATTTCAAATGCTGACGTCGGTGCCGCATTGGCCAGTGGCGGAACAATCACACCCGGCAATGGGAACCAAATGAGCATCGGGCCCTCGACCAACTTTGCCAACGCGGGAATCTTCCAGAATGAACATGAAGGATCATCCGTTTTCCATTGGGTGCGAGGACGCCACTCGCTCTCCTTCGGAGGCATCTTCGATTACATGCAGCTCAATGTTGAAAATCGTGAGAACCAGGTGGCCAATTTCAGCTTTAATAGCTTCGGTGACTTTCTCACCGGAACGCTGGGTCAGGATCACAGCAGCGGACAATACCTCAACGGCGAAACTAATCGCCACTTCCGTTCCCGCTCCGCTGGTCTTTTCATTCAAGACAATGTGAAACTCCGTTCGAATCTCACCTTAAACTTGGGTGGACGTTGGGACTGGGACGGCCCTCTTTATGAACAAAACGGGCTGCTCACCAACTTCTATGCCTCCGATTACAAATACAATCTTGCGACCGACTCATTCGGCACACTCTCCAATAACGAACCCGGAATCGGTCTGGTCGTGGCAGGGAACAACAAGGCGTTCGGCTTCAAAGGAGTCTCCGATTCCACACTCACGGGCCGGCAATGGATGTTCGTTCCGCGCATCGGACTTGCCTGGAGCCCTTCGTCACTCAGGAACGTGGTGGTTCGTGCCGGCTTCGGAATGTACGCTGACCGCGGCGAGTATTTCACTGAACTCTCCGCCAGCGCCGGCCTGGGCATAAGCGGTCCGTTTAGCGTTACGACGCAAGAGCCCTTCACCGTGCCGATAAACACAGCGTGCGTCGGAACAGGCTGTCTGGCGAACCACCCCTTTGGCACCACGCCGTTCACGCCCCCTCCGAGTAACTTATCCGGAGTCGCGGGACTTATTTACAACCAGTCTCAGCTCAGCGGTTGTGCCGAACCCGTTACTCCTACTTGTACGCCTACTGGCTTCGCCAACCCCGACTTCCTGTTTGGCGGTTACGATCCTGCGAACAAGTTGCCCTATTCCGAAAACTGGAGCTTGGATCTGCAATGGCAAGCGAAGAATAATTTAGTGCTAACTTTGGGCTATATTGGAAATCACGGCGTCCATCAGCCGATTCCGATCCCCTTTAATCAGCCCGGCGTTGCCACCCCTTCGCACCCCATTAATGGACAGATTTACTCCTACGGCTTCCAGGCGCAAGACGCCAACTTCAACACGCTGCTAACGGAGCAAGTGCAAACGACCATTGGAGCGTTCTCGTTCTCCGATGGTAATACGGCTCTGCGGACGCCCTACATCGGTTTTAATCCGAACGCAGATTTCTGGCGAGCGGAGGGCATTTCGACTTACAACGCACTACAGCTGCAGGCGACTAAGAGAATGTCCCGCAGTCTGCAGGTGAATGCGTCTTACACCTACTCGCATTCGCTCGACGAAGGCAGCGGTTTGGGCGCGGGCCTTTTCTTCAATGGAAATAATCCACTTGTCCCCAGGACTGCCTATGCCTCGTCAGACTTCGATCGTACGCACGTGCTGACTGTCAGCTATGTCTACTTGCTTCCGACTCTTAGGAACAGCTCCAAACTGGTGGGCGGAGTGGCCAATGGATGGGGAGTTCAGGGCGTCACCGTGGCGCAGAGCGGAGAACCTTTCAGCGTTATCGATTTCTCGGGAAGCGCCGGCAGTATTTTCTTCAGCGCTGACGACTTCATTACCAATCCGATTCTGCCGCTGGCTCCCGGGATCTCTCCCAAGCAGGCAACGGAAGGTGGGACGGATAATTCGTTCAAGTCCGGGCCTCTGGCTGGTGTGAGAGTGCCCTATATCAATCCGAATGACTTCTCGATCCCGTTCCTGAGTCCAGGCCAAAGCGGGGTTCCTCCATGCGGTCTTACGACCGGAGGAACGACCGTCTGCGACACTCTGGAAACCGGCTACGGGTCGAATGGTCGTAACATCTTCCGCGCTCCCTTCCAGACGCGTTTCGATTTTTCTGTTTTCAAGAATTTTAAAATCGGAGAGCGCTACGCACTAAAGTTTCAGGCTGACGCGTTCAACATCTTCAACCAGCCGGACTTCGATGCTCCGAACAGCAACCTTGCGTTAAATGCTTGTTTCAATCCCTACCCGTGTTTTCCAGATACCACCCAAATTTTGTCGCCCTCCTCGCCAAACACCAAGAACTATGGGGTGATCAGGCAGACGGTGGGCAGTAACCGATTTCTGCAGCTAGCCATGCATCTTGCCTTCTAGGCCTTTTGGGAGACTATTTCGTCGGCTCAAAATGAAAACGGATAATTTCAAACGAGGGCTGATCAGTTGCATGCTGATCGCCCTCATTCTTTTGCAGTCCGATGCCGCGGTCGCCTGGGGCAACGAAGGTCACATCTACGTAAACCGCGTTGCGGCTGAAAAAATTCCCGCCAGCATGCCGCGTTTCCTGCGCCGCGCCGTCGCCGAGATTGCTTATCTCGGCCCCGAGCCTGATCGCTGGCGCAGCCCCACAGAGTTTGCCCTCAAAAATTCGCAGGAGCCGGATCACTTCATCGATCTCGAACGCATCGACTGGCTCAATCCTCTACCGCCCGGACGCTACGAGTTTTATCGCAGGCTCTACGAGAAACGCGCCGCGACCACCGACCACCCCGACGACTACCTTCCCGAACACGTCGGCCTGCAGCCCTACATCACGATGGAAGTCTTCGGACGCCTGAAGGTAGGCTTCCGCGAGTATCGCAAGCTGAAAGCCGATCACCAGCCCACCAAGCCAATTGAGGACGCAATCATTTTCTACGCGGCCTGGCTGGGCCATTACGTTGCCGATGGCTCACAGCCCTTGCATACGACGATCCAGTACAACGGCTGGGTGGGACCGAATCCCAGCGGCTATACCACGCAGCATGACATCCACGCGCAGTTCGAGACCGCCTATGTCGGAGCCAATATCTCGGCAAATGATTTTGCTGGACTCGTGCACGCTCCCGAAAAACTGGACGATCCCTTCGGCGCCTACATGGCTTACCTGAGGCAGTCCCACGCTCTGGTGGAAAAAGTCTATGCGATCGACAAGGCAGGAGGCTTTCACGGCAAAGGCTCTCCCGAGGCCTTCGAATTCACCACTCATCGCCTCGCCGCCGGATCGCAGATGCTGCTCGATCTCTGGTATACCGCTTGGCTCCAAAGCGCCGACCCCATTCCTTCCCCGGAGCATTCAGTAACCGGCAGCCCCGTTAAGAAGTAATCCCGGACGAATCTGGGAAGCCACTGAGAAATCCACAACTTATATTGTGCAAACCATTTCTCACTCTGCTAACATGGTCGGCACATTAGAGCGGATCTTCTTTCGTTTGTTGGGTCCGCAAGTCGCGATGTGGCGCTCCAACTGCCGCTAAGCCCGTGGGGGAGTGCCGCCGGTTTTGAGTCCAGGGCCGTCGCCTCAGGTAGGAGCAGTGAGTGAGTGATCCCGTAGGAGGGAACGTCCGAAAAATACGCCGCCGTCGCAGCCGTCGGCACCGCCGCAATCAAAGCATTCGCCGTTGGCTCAGCCTCGTAACTCTCGCCACCTGTGTCGCCGCCGCCTCCGCCGTTGCCCTGCAGTATCTCAGCCCCTCGTTATTTCGCGCGCGTCAGTCCGCCGTTCCCAGCTTTGAACAGTCGGAACTGAGTCGCAGCCGCGTCGTCGAAATGAATCAGATTCTTTCCCAGGCGCAGCCCTCCGCCGATCGCCCTGTATATCCCTATTCGCTTGTGCCGGGCGGCGTGCAGGACGCAAAAGAATTGAAATGGGTCGCGGAGCACGATCCCATTGTGGCCGCACACTACGCTGGTTTCGATTATGATCACGCGCGCGTTGTCCGGCTCACGCTGGCCAGAACGGTTTACCTCTCTTACCGCATTGGCAATCACGTTTATTGGACCCGTCACCGCGTCACTCTTCACAAAGGCGAAAAATTAATTACCGACGGCCGCATGACGGCCCGTGGCCGTTGCGCCAACCGCGTAGAAGAAATGCCGCAACAAGCTACCTCGCGTGCCGAGCCTCCTGCGGAAAAATTCGATCAACCCATCGCCACCACCGGCGGTACGGCCATGCAATCTCCTCCTGCTCCCTTTCAGTCGGCCCTTCTGCAGCAGCCTCCGGGTCCTGGCTTGGGGCCGGCAGGGCCGCTGGCTTTGTACGATCCATTCGTCGGTGGAAATTGGATTCCCATTGCTCCGCCGCCGCTCGAGTCTTCGCTGTGCGGCCCGGTTAAAAAGAACGGCAATGTCGCGGCGGGTTGTTGTGCGGGCGAGGTGAGCATCCCCAAGAAAAAAGGAGGCCCCTGTGGTGCTCCCGGCGTCGTGCCCGAACCTGAGACCTGGATCCTGTTTGTGTCTGGATTGGCCGCCGTCTACTGGGCGCGCCGCAAGCTCCGCGCTTAATATCGAAAAGCTGCAACTCTTTAACAGGCGCGCTCCTGCACTTACCATCCGGCATGAACTGTCTACTCAAAGGCGTAGTCCTTTCGTAAGCCTCGCCGCTCGCGGACGCTGCTAAAATCGCAAGATCGCACCGCGTACCGTTCGCATACCATTAAGGATATTTATGAATCCCTCCCTCAGGGCCGCTGCCAGCCTGCTGCTTTGCGCTGCCGCGGGTCTTTTCGCGCCAATCCCAGGACAGGCGCAAGCGGTGTCGTCGGTGCGCAGTGTCCAGGTATTAAGCAAACAGAATCCCCTCGAAATAGAAATCGAAGGCAGCGAGAGCCTCATCCCGCAAGCCCAAATCCTCTCCGATCCCGATCGCCTGGTGGTGGATTTCGCCAACGCCGTCCCCGGCGCTCAACTTCGCAATCAAACCCTCAACAGCCAGGAAATCAAGAGCGTTCGCGTAGGCCTGTTCTCCTCGAAGCCGCCCGTCACGCGAGTTGTTCTGGATTTAAACGGTCCGCAGGCCTATCAGATTTTTCCCTCTGGCCGAACTGTCATCATTAAGATTGGCAGCGGCAGGCCGCAAATTTCTAGAAGCACTGCTTCGCCTTCGCCCGCCGCACTGGTGAATACCACCTATCATGTGGGGTCGCTCGAAATCACGCCACCCCCGCCACCACCTCCCCTGGTGGTTACATTCCAGTCAGGGCTGCTCACGATTACTTCCAATCAGGCAACACTATCGGAAGTTCTTTTCGCAGTGCATCAGCGCACTGGAGCGGAAATCGCCATCCCGGCCGGAGCCGAGCAGGAAAAAGTAGTGGCCGCTCTTGGCCCCGCGCCCGCGCCGGAAGTTTTGTCTCACCTGCTGAACGGCTCCAGATTCAATTTCCTCATCTTGAGTTCGGCCAACGATCCTCGCTCGCTCGATCGAGTGATTCTCAGCGCACGCCCGGAAGGAACTGCGCCGGTCTATAGCGCCCAGTCACCGGCAGTCGCTCAGACCCAGGATAATGGTGAACCCGAGCCTCCCGTTCAACCAGTTCCACCCGCCGCGCCCGAGACCAAAGCGCCGCAGACTAACGACGTTCCAGACTAAAGCCAAGTCTTCTGGATTCGATTCGGCGAAGCCGACGAGCTGCAAACCAGATTACAAACAAGAAATGGACGACGCTCGCTAAGGCGTTGCCACGACCGGGGGCGTGATCAGCCGTACCGGTACGGGAGACGTTCCGTACACGGATGTGGTTCCACTTCCAACAGTATTGCCGCATCCCGCGACGTTCATGACGGTAACGGTGATATTTCCCGTAGTGCTATCGACGCTGTTGATAAATACCTGCACGAAGCCCACAACTGTAACTGGGGTCGTTCCGGTCGAGTTGATCGTGGTACCACTGTCGTAAATGGGCAGGGAAACAACCGAGGGGCTGCTAGTAATCTGACTGTCCTTTGCCAGGCCAGTAATACCCGCCGTCAGCATGGCGCTGTTACTTCCAGCCTGAATTTGAAAAGGGTAGGTATAAGGTGCGACGTCGGGTGCAAGGACGTCCTGACCTTGATCGGGCCCGTTTGTACTCGCGTTTATCAGGCATGCCGCGGCGTTCACACTATCGTTCCGCGGCGGCCCCGGATCTTCCGTCAAGTCCACAGTGTTCGCTAGACTTCTGCCCGCATGCATAAACGGTGGTTTGGTCGCAGCCGGCAACGGCCTCCGCATAATCATTGGTTTTGGTATCTGAACAGGCGCTGATCGAGCTGTTGGCAGCAATTGCGACGGACGGGCTCGATACTTGACCCGGCACGTAGTTCAGAGTTTTCGGGTTAATATTTGCCTGCGGCTGGTTCGCCAGTGTGCAAGGTAGAGAACGCCTGCGTCCGCTGAATCCACAGTCTACGGTAAGGGTGAACGTTTCACCGATCGCACCGCTGGTAGAGATCCCGGCGGTCCCGAGTGCTCCGGTTGACGCATTGACGAAAGGTAGACAAGCTGGGCCGGAGCAGCTTCCATTACCCGGATCCTGATTCGGCACCATCCACGGCTTCACGCAACGTGGCTGCACCGGAATCATGCCGGTGTTCGCTCGCCTAACTTGAAGGATTAAATGCCTCCGCCGCCGCGGTAGCGCTCACGCCGGAATTCGAAAAAGTTGCCGCCCGGGATCAGTGAAAAAATCCGCGCGAAAAAAGTCGGCAGCTTGGCCTGCTGCACATAAACCTGAACTACGGGGTTCACTGCGAAAGCCGTTCCCAAGCCGGCGCAATCCGTGATCGCCCCGTACACCAGCGCTGGTCCCGTAATTCACCGTAACTTTGGAAGGTGCATTCCCGCCGATCAGATTTTGATTCGCCACATTCGTAGCCGCCAAGGTAGCCAGACCGCCCGCGCCACAAGCTCGCGCTCCAACTCCCGTCAGTGGGACCATTGGTCGGATCGCCGGTAATCCCCGACGTCGAGATCACCTGCGCCCCAGCCAATGCCGCCGCGTCCGCCGCGCGTTGCGCCTCCGCCTTCGCCTCGTACAATGTGCCGATATCGATCGACAGCGCCGCCATGGAAATAATGGCCACCATAGTGATTGCCACAAATGCCATGGTGAACCCCCGCTGCCTCGTGCAAGGCCGCACATTCTTTCGTGTCCGGCGGATCAGTGGTGGCAGCATGGAGATTCCTCAGTTCTGGTTGAACGCCTCAGCGGCAGTATTGATCGTGCTCGGACCTAGAAATCTTGTGCCTACCAGACCCCCGACGCTGTTGAATTGCCATTTGTAGGCATAGCTGATGGTAACGTTGGTGCCAATCAAGTAGATGCCGTTCACCGGCGGCGGCGAATATCCACGGTTAATTCTAAGCGTGATCCCACTCCCCGGACACGAGCCAGTAGACGTATAAGTCCACGTCAGCGCACTCTGCGTCGGCGTCGGCGGAGTGCCTCCTCCCGACAGGCCGCAATCGTTGATCTTCTCCGAGAGCAGATAATTGTCCACCACTTGGAATGCGTCACTCACCGCCACCGGAACAGCCGGCAAGGCGATCGACATATCGCTCGCCGGATCGGCGGCAGCCACGCGCGCGCCTTCGCGGGCAGCATTCGTAAGTTTCTGCTTCAGCGTAAGCGCCCCGCTGAAATCAAAAATCCCCACCACAAACAGCACCAGCACCGGAAGCGATAGCGCGAGCTCCACCACCTGCGAGGCGTGATCGTCTCCCCAGCCGTGCCATAGCGACGCGATCAACCCAACCCGCCGGCTCGCGCCCAACTTCATTGCGTCTCTGCCCTCATCTGCGCCTGCCCCGGAACCAGCACATTCCCAATATCCAGCGTGGTCAGCGGAATACTGAAATGATAAGGATACTTATACCGTGCGCTCACCGACACTCCGCAAGTGCCCGCTCCACCCTGGCTCGGATAAGACAACTGCACATTTACTTGAACGCAAGCGTCGGGGACGCCAGTGTCGCATGGAGCCGCGGTTGCGCATGCAGAGCTCGACGTCGCCGTGCCGCAAGTGCAAAGCGTAGGCACAGTCCACTTCGGCGACGTTCCTCCCCAGGGAACCAGATTGTTCTTATTCAAATGCGCCGCCGCCAGCGCGCTGTACACCGCCGTTTGCGCGCTCGCCGCCGGACTCGGCGTAGTCCCACACGTCGCGCAAACCGGCGCTACCGCTGCCTCCGCCCCGGCCCGCGTCCCCTGCGCGAGCGTCCCGTAAATCAGAAATACCAATCCAAACCAGATGACCCCGATCACGAACATAAAAACGATCGGCAGCACGAAGGCACTTTCCACAATCTCCGTGCCGCGCGTATCTTTCGCAATGTTCGACGCAATGTTCCATGCGATTTTCCATGCGATGTTCCGTAATGTCACCCATCGCGCCGTCCGCATGGTTAAAGCCTTCCCGTCAACTTGCCAACTCCAAAAAGTAAAGTGGTCAGAGCCAATGCAACTCCGTAAGGAATTTTCAGCGACCGCGGATTGTCCAGCGAAACCTCGGCTCCGGGCATGCGAAACATCACCATCGACCTCAGCATCCGCCCGATGTTGCGAAAAGTCTCTCTAGCCCGCCGCTTGTAAATGACCAACCCAAGCGCCATAATTCCGGCGACGAAAATCGAGCCCATCAGCAAATCCACCAGCGCTCCCGGTCCCACGATCGCACCCAAAGCTCCCGCCAGCTTCCAGTCGCCCGCGCCCAGACTGCGCAAAAAAACAAACGGCAACAGCAGCAACAATCCCAATCCCGCGCCCAGCAGGGAAGTCTTCACCCCGCTCAGCCCGCTCACTGCCGCATTCACCGCGATGCCCGCCAGCAGCCCTGGAACCGTCAGCCAGTTCGGGATGCGCCGCCAACGCCAATCGGTCCCACCAGCCGCCAACGCCAATGCCATCGCCAGCCCCAGCAAGACCGGCTTCAAACCGGCTCCGCTGGGCTCTGACACTTCAAAGTCGCAGCCGCCTGCGAACATCTTTGCAACTGATTATTCATCTCGCTGAATATTCATCTCAATCGATCGGATTTCGCGGGAGCAAACCGCCTTCGTCACGAGTGATTTTCAGGCACCACTGACGCGGATTTTCACATAGCCCGATAGTGAAGTCAATGAACTCCCCTGGCTCCGCCGTTACCAAAAAAAGCCACCAAAACAAAAGCCCGGATTTTTCATCCGGGCTCTCACACACTCAAAATCAGACTCAAAAAATGATTACCGGTTAAACGCCCCGGCGCTGTTATGCTCCGCCACAATCTTTTTTGCATTGTCTGCCAGCGCCTTGGCCTGCGGCAAAAGCTCCAGTGCCTTCTGCACTTCCGGATCCGATTCCGCCCGAACTTTCAAGCCTTCATCCTGACCGAAAGCATCCACAAAGATCTCAGCCTTGATGTTCGATTTAATCCAGTCAGTGTTATCCACCAGATCGGCTTGCGTGTACGCAATGTTTGCTTCGTCGAGGGACTTGCGGAAATCCTGCATCACCGCATCGTCCACTTCAAAGCTCTTCGTCGGATGATGATTCACCACATAGAGCTTGGCGAAGTTGAAGAACGCATAATGCTGCAGCAGAGTGTCCTGAAAGTGGTTACCCTTCACCGGAGGAATTACCACATCCGGCGTGATTCCGCCGCCGCCGTAAACCGTGCGCCCGCTGTCCGTCAGCTTTACTTCGCGATTCGCATTGCTGCCCGACTCCGCATCACGGTTGTAATAATAATCGTAAAGCGAAATGTTGCTGTAATCGCGCTGAATGAGTCGTCCGCTGGGCGTGTAGTAATGCGCCGTAGTCAGCGCGAGCCCTGTATTCTCCGAAAGCGGATAAACGGTCTGTACCAGCCCCTTGCCGAATGTCACTTCACCCGCGATCAAGCCGCGATCATGATCCTGAATCGCGCCGGAAACAATCTCCGCCGCAGAAGCCGTCAACCGATTCACCAGCACGACTAGAGGATAATCTTTTCCGCCATTGCCATGTTGCGCCACATAGCGCTTCTCGGCAGAGGCGCGCCCGTGATGCGAAACAATTAACTGACCCTTTTTCAGGAATTTGTCAGCCACCCCAACGCCTTCACTCAGCAAACCTCCGGGGTTTCCCCGCAGATCCAGAATCAAGCCCTTCAGGTCGCCCATCTCATCCAGCGCCTTCGAGACTTCTTCCTCGGTCGTCTCGTTGAATCCGGTCACGTGCAAATAGCCAATACCCGGCCGGATCAGGAAATGCACATCCACGCTGTAGCGCGGAATCTCGTCGCGCACCAGCGTGAACTCCATCGGCTTCTCCACGCCTTCGCGCGAAATGCTGATATGCACCGTCGTCCCCTTCGGCCCTTTCAACAGATCGGCAACGTCCGGCGTACTCATGTTTTCCGTCGATTTCCCATCCACCGCGATGATCACGTCGCCAGGATGAATGCCAGCTTTATAAGCCGGAGTGCCGGTAAACGGAAAAATCACAATCACTTTATTATTGCGCGGACCGACCGTCATCCCCACGCCGTAATATTTGCCGCGCTGGTCTTCCCGCATCAGCGCGTAAGACTTGGGATCGAAGAAATTCGAGTGCGGATCGAGCGCATGCAGCATCCCCGGAATGGCACCGTTGTAGATCGCCTTATCGGGATTCACCGCGTCCGCGTAATTGTCCTCAATCACCGCATAAACGTCGGTAAACTGTTTGAGGCTGTCCTTAACGTCAGAATCGCTCGAGGACGAGGACGCCTGCTGCCCCGTCCGCTGGGCAAACAGAATCCCCAGAAAACCGCAGGCGAGCAGAAAACAAACTACCAGGAAGAGCGAGCGGCGAGAACTACGTGCCATTTTAAATATTTCCTTCGGTTGAGGATCTCGAGCATCCCCAGTTAGCGCACTGAATAGACGCAGTATATCACCACTTTAGACGGCCGCGAACCGGGAACGTCACCGTCGGTAACCATCCTCTACCGTTCTTCTATTGAGATGCGCCAAACCGCCGGCAGGTTCCATTTTTCGGTGCTCTCCTGTGATGTCAACGGAACCGCTGCCCACGGAAATGCTATTGACGCCGCGGCTCAACCGCTATATTGTGGCCGCACCAAAACGCGGGGGGCCCGTTTTGGTTATCACCGAAGCGCTCGGAGTCCGAACATGCTACTTCGTCGAGTAGTGTTCGCGGCGAGTTGTGCCCTGTGTCTGGTTCTCGCCGCCGGTAATCATTGGAGCCCTGCCGTTCACGCCGGCGACGGCTTCCCGCCCATTTCCCCCGAAGAACTCAAGATGACCAGCGAGCCTCTTGCTCCCGGCGCGCCCGCCGTGATCCTCTACCGCCAGGTCGACCGCGATGACAACGGCCACACCTCGCACGAGGATAACTACATCCGGATCAAAGTCCTCACTGATGAAGGCCGCCAGCGCGCCAACGTCGAGCTCCCGTTCTCCAAGGAGCGCGAGAACGTGGTTGCCATTCGAGGCCGCACCGTGAAGCCCGACGGATCCGAGGTCCCCTTTGACGGCACCGTATTCGAGAAGTCATTGGTCAAAGGCCGAGGCCTGCACTACCTCGCGAAGACCTTCACCCTCCGTAATGTCGAAGTCGGTTCCATTATCGAATATCGCTGGACCTACGATCTCAGCGAAAAATATATCTTCGATTCTCACTGGATTCTCAGTCAGGATCTCTTTACTAGGACCGCCCGATTTTCCTTGAAGCCCTACAAAAGCAATTACATGCCAGTGTCTCTACGCTGGAGCTGGCAGGGCTTGCCTGCGGGGAACTGATCTCCGACGTGAAATACAAAATACTTCGTATTCCCGCGCCCGATCCCGGCAACATTATCGGCTACGAGTATGAAGTGGAAGAGCAGCCCTTCTTTCTTCAGGAGTTTTGGCATTTTCAGGAAACGGATCCGGTGCGCGAGAGCCATTACTCGCTCCAACTTCCTGCCGGCTGGGAATATAAGGCGTCCTGGCTGAACCATGAGGAAGTTTCAGCAACTACGGCCGCTGGAAATATCTCGCAGTGGGTCGTTCATGATGTGAAGGAGATCCGGAGAGAACCGGACATGCCGCCGCGAGACGGCGTAGCCGGCTTCATGATCATTTCTCTATTCCCGCCGGGCGGTGTTCTAAACGGCTTTGCCAACTGGAACGAAATGGGGAGGTGGTACGCGAATTTGATCGGCAGTCGGGTGGAGGCCTCGCCGGAAATCAAACAGCAAGTCAATGCATTGACTGCATCCGAGACCACCACTTTGGAAAAAATGCAGACGCTCGCCACTTTCGTACAGCGTGACGTCCGCTATGTCGGTATCGAGCTCGGCATCGGCGGCTACCAACCCCATCCCGCAGCAGAGGTGTTCGCGCACCGGTACGGCGACTGCAAAGACAAAGCCACGCTGTTGCGATCGATGCTGCGCGAGATCGGCATTGACTCCTACCACGTCGTCATCTACACCGAACGAGGCGCAGTTACGCCAAAAACTCCAGCGCACAACGGCTTTAACCATGTGATCACTGCCATCGAGTTGCCCGACGGATTGACTGACCCCTCGCTGATCGCCACAGTCCAACATCCCAAGCTTAGGCAAACTCCTCTTCTTCGATCCCACCAACGACCTCATCCCTTTTGGCCAACTCCCCGGCTATCTCCAGGCCAACTATGGCCTACTCGTTACTCCCGACGGCGGCGAATTGATCGAACTCCCGCAGCAGCCCTCAAACATGAACAGCATCCGCCGCACCGCCCAGCTGACTCTGGATAAGAACGGCACACTGAAGGGTAATGTCGAGGAGGTGCGCCTAGGCGAGCGCGCGTCCTCAGAACGATGGCGATTACGCACCGTAAGCAAAGACGCCGACCGCATCAAACCGATCGAGGAGCTTTTGGCCGCCTCCCTGGGAAGTTTTCAAATCACCCGCGCGTCCCTCCTCAACGCCCAACAGACCGACCGGCCTTTCGGCTTCAACTATTCGTTCGAATCTCCCAACTACGCCAAGAACGCCGGTGACCTCTTACTGTTGCGGCCTCGCGTGATCGGAATGAAAGGCTCAGGATTTCTGGAGACAAAAGAACCGAGAAAGTTTCCCATCGAATTCGAAGAACCCGCGCAGGACACCGATTCTTTCGAAATCACCATTCCGCCGGGATACGTGGTAGACGATGTTCCGCCGCCCGTGGACGCGGACTATGGCTTCGCCAGTTACCACTCGAAGACAGTCGTGAACGGCAACGTGGTCGACTACACTCGCACCTTTGAAGTCAAAGAGCTAAGCGTTCCCGTCAACAAGGCCGAAGACCTGAAAAAATTCTATCGCATCATCGCTGGCGATGAACGAAACACGGTAGTTCTCAAGCCGTCCCCGTAGCAATCTCTCCAAGGCTCTCATCGCAATTGGCTGCGGATCTGTCCATACCGAACTCCAAACGTTGCCGCCTACGCACTCCCGCATTATGATGAGTGAGTATGAGTTTTTCCGAGACGATCTTCCTGTTCGTTCTGGCCCTGGTCGTGTTCGGGCCAAAGAAGTTACCGGAGATCGCCCGTCAGGCCGGACGTCTGCTCGCCGAGCTTCGCCGCGCCTCAAACGAATTCAAGTCCCAGATCGAAACCGAAATCGCGCATTTGGAGGTCGAGAAGAAGCAAACAATTCTGCCTCCCGCCGCGCCGCCTCAAGGTGCCGTCGCCAGTCTTAGTTTGAACCCTGCCACCAACGAGGCTACTCCGCACGAATCACGCGCAACTTTAGCCGCTCCCGCCGAGGCGACCCTTACTGGCGGCGCCTTGGCCACTTCGAATCTGGCCACCGCGAACGTGATCGCGGAAAATTCCGAAATACCTCCAGCCGCGCCTCCCCCCTCCGCGCCTGAGCCAGAGGTTGCCGCATCCACGCAGGATTCGCATGTTTGAAAACCTAACCCGCGCTTTAGAGAACGACCCGAAGCGCGACCCTATGCCCACCATGGGCTTTCTCGACCACCTCGAGGAACTGCGCACCCGCCTGGTGTACTCCATCGCCGCCGTGGCCGTAGGCTTTTTCGCCTGTTGGTGGAAGGTCGAAACCATCTACGACATCATGCAGCGCCCCATCATGAAGGCGCTGAAAGACAACGGCATGTCGGAGCGCCTGGTCTACCTGAACCCCACCGAGCCCTTCAACCTTTACTTGAAGATCGCCGCCCTCGCCGGATTGTTTCTGACCTCGCCTTTCATCCTGTACCAGGTTTGGATGTTCATCTCTCCCGGCCTCTACCGCAACGAGAAGCGTTACGTAGTTCCGTTCATGGTCTCGACCATCGCGCTCTTCACCGCCGGCGGCTATTTCGGCTACAAAGTCGTCTACCCGCAAGCACTCGGCTTTCTTATCCATTTCGGCCGCCAGTTCCAGCCCATGATCACCATCGGCGAATACACGTCACTGTTTCTCAGCATCATCCTGGGCATGGGTTTGATCTTCGAGCTTCCTATCCTTATCTTTTTTCTGGCGTTGATGGGCATTATCACGGCGGGGTTCATGTGGAAAAATTTCCGTTACTCCATCCTCGTCATTTTCATCGTGGCCGCGATCGTCAGCCCCACTCCCGATGTGTTGAACATGTGCATCTTCGCCGCTCCCATGATCGCGCTGTATGCGGTCAGCATTGGCATAGCCTGGGCTGTCCATCCCAAGCAGCGCCGCGCCCGCCAGGAAAAAAAGTCGGCCGCGTAATATGGGCAAACATCGGCATTATCCCTTGAGGTTCAATTCGTGATCAGAAAGAACATGTTCGGAAAGAAAATGTTCAGCAAGAAAATGATCAGCAGGAAAATAGCGCTGCGAATTTTGTTGCTCTCCATCGCGATTGCCATCGTGGCCTGCAACCGCGATCAGGATGCAACTCCCGTAAAGGCGCAAACCCAGCCTGCGGCCGAACCTCCGTCGCTCCCAACTCTCTCGCTTCCTGCCGAAAGCGGACCGCCTCCGGCCTTCGATTCCGCGCGCGCCATGCAATACGTGAAGGAAATGGTCGCTCTCGGCCCGCGTCCCGTCGGCAGCGCGAATCACAGGAAAGTGGAAGCGTTCATCACTTCTCAGCTCAAGGGAGATGCAGTCGAAGATGACGTCTTTACCGCCGATACTCCCGAGGGAAAATTTCCCGTGCGCAACATCGTCGCGAAATTCCCCGGCACCCGCGACGGCATCATCGTCATCGCCAGCCACTACGATACAAATTATCCCCTGCGCAACACCTCCTACATCGGCGCCAACGACGGCGCTTCTTCCAGCGCTCTCCTCCTGGAAATAGCCAATCAACTGCGCGGCAAGAAACTTGATGGCTACAGCGTCTGGCTAGTTTGGGACGATGCAGAAGAAGCCATGAAGCCGGATACCGAAATGCCCTTCGAAAAAGATAGCCTCTATGGAATCCGCCATCTTGCGGAAAAGTGGCAAGCAGATGGAACTCTCAAGAAAGTCAAAGCATTCCTTCTGGCCGATATGATCGGCGATGCCGACCTCAACATCGACCGCGACGAAAACTCAACCCCCTGGCTGGAAGCAGTCGTCTATCAGGCGGCCTCGCGCCTCGGTTATCAGTCTCACTTCTTCGCCCGTGATAATCAGGTCACCGACGACCACATTCCTTTCATGCAACGAGGCGTAGCCTGCGCCGATCTCATCGACTTCGATTACGGCTACAACAACGTCTTCTGGCACACGCCGCAAGATACCGTCGATAAACTCAGCCCCAAAAGTCTGGAGATCACCGGCGCCACGATTCTTGAGACAGTCAACATACTCGACAAAATGAATCCACTTCCACCCAAGTAAGCTGAAGCAAAAGTTTTTCTCCGCGCTCTCCGCGTCCGCCCTCCGCGCACTCTGCGATAAAGCCTTTTGCTCTTTTCCACAAATTCATTTCTAATGCACCCGATGCGACCAGTGACAATCATTTGTCTCTGCATAATCTTTGGCTGCCTGTCCCAAGCGGCGCCCCAACCAACCGACTCCAATGACGACGCGCGTATCATTCAATTCGCGCTACAACCGTCACAGATCGAGCACAACCTGCGCGAACTGACAGACGAAATCGGCGGTCGCGTTCCCGGCACGCCCGCCATGCAGCGCGCCATCGATTGGGGAGTGCATGTTTTCAAAGTCGCCGGAGCCGATAGCGTCCATACCGAAGAATTCAGCATCCCTCATTCCTGGGCAGAGGGAGCGACCGAGATGACCGTCAGCGCCACCGGCACCGCCCTTGATCCCAAGCTCACGCAAATTCCCACAGTTCACTTCCGCGTGCGCTGTGTATCCATCGCGTGGGCTCCCGCCTTGGCTCCGGTGAAGCACGTGCCGGTGGTCGACGTAGGCAACGGCAGCGCCGCCGACTTCAAAAAAGCCGGCGACATTTCCGGCAAAATCGTGCTCGTGCATTCCGTCGTACTCAAAACCTGGGACGATCTTTTCGCGGAATATGCAATTGCACCGCCGGTCATCACTGCCGCTGTGCAGGGCAAAGCAAAAGCGGTCGCCTTTATCGCCACCCGCGAACACGACATCCTCTACCGTCACACCAATTCGGTTGCCGGAGAAATCGACCGCATTCCTCAGGTGTTATTGGCTCGCGAAGATGGCGAGCGCATTGGACGCCTGCTCTCCTCCGGGCATCCTGTGTGGGCAGACCTCAGCATTCCCGATCGCATCGGTGGTCCCATCAAGTCCGCGAATGTTGTCGCTGAGATTAAAGGTAGCGAGAAGCCCGACGAATTCGTGATTCTCGGAGCTCACCTGGATTCGTGGGAACTAGGCACCGGCGCGCTCGATAACGGCTGCAACGCCGCAATGGTCGTGGACGCGCTGCGGGCGATCAAGGCTTCTGGCCTGAAGCCGCGCCGTTCCATCCGCTTCATTCTTTTCTCCGGCGAAGAAGAAGGTTTGCTCGGCTCGCGAGCCTATTCCACCGCCCACCGGCCCGAACTCGACAAAGCTGCCGGCGTCATCATCTACGACTCCGGAACCGGCAAGACCACAGGATTCTCCACCGGCGGCCACAAAGACGTCCTCGAAACTGCGAAAACGATTCTCGCCCCCCTCCGTCAATTCGGGCTCACAGAACTCAAGACTGACATGGAGTGGGGCACCGATCATTTCGATTTCATGCTGGAAGGTGTCCCGACCTTCGTCGCCGATCAGGACGAAGCAAACTATCTCGAAAACTACCACGCCGTCTCCGATACCTACGACAAAGTAGATTTCGTGCAGCTCAAGAAAAATGTGGCCGAAGCCGCCGAATTTTCTTTTGCCTTGGCCAATCTGCCGGAAAAAATCGGCCCCCGTTTCGCCCGCGCACAGATCGAACAATCCCTGCGCGAAACCGGCTCCGAACAAATGCTGAAGGACTCCGGGATGTGGGATGCGTGGCAGAGCGGAAAACTCGGCCGGCAGAAGTAGAGGTTATTGCTGATTGTAGATTTTTGATTGTTGATTGAAAACCTCCAGCCCGGATAGCCTCTCAATCAGTAATCAAAAATCAACAATCAGCAATGTTTGTTTCCAACGGATGTCCCTTGCTCTATTTCTGGATCATCTTCAATCTCTTCGCCGTCGGAATGCTGGTGCTGGATCTCCGCATCCTGCACCAGCGCGGCCGGGTGCGTTCCCGCGATGCGCTAGCTCGCAGCGCCCTATGGTTCACCCTGGCCGCGGCTTTCGCCGCGCTGGTTTTTTTCTGGCAAGGCCGGCAAGTTGCCATCGAGTTTGTTACCGGCTATGTACTCGAACTCTCGCTCAGCGTCGATAATCTTTTCATCTTCCTGGTAATCTTCCGCTATTTTGCCGTCCCTGAGGAGTACCAGCACCGCGTGCTTTTCTGGGGGATTCTTGGCGCTCTGCTCATGCGTGCCTCCTTCATCCTCGCAGGCATCGGTCTCATCCAGCATTTCCATTGGATTTTTTACGCTCTCGGCGCTTTACTGATTTACAGCGGAATAAAACTCGGATTCACCGGCGAACACAAAGTCGATCCGGCAAAAAACCCGGTGGTAAAGGCAGTGCGCCGCCTCATACCTGTAACCGACAGCTATCAAGCAGGCCATTTCTTCGTGCGGGGCTGGCAAGGAAACTCCGGCCTTTATGCCACGCCGTTGCTGCTGGTGCTGGTAGTAATCGAAACCACTGACCTGCTCTTCGCCGTCGATTCCATCCCCGCCGTTCTCGCGATCACGCTCAACGCGTTCATTGTCTACACCTCGAACGTCTTTGCCATACTCGGCCTGCGCTCGCTCTTTTTCGCAGTCTCTGGCCTGATGAAAGTTTTCCGCTTTCTTCACACTGGCTTGGCCGTGATTCTGGTCCTGATGGGTTTGAAAATGATTGCGGCGAATTATTTCAAGGTGCCGACTTTGGTAATGCTAGCTGTGGTGGCCGGGGTTCTTGCAATTTCAATGCTGGCTTCGCTGGTATTTCCAACCGATGCCGCATCCACCGAGCGCTAAGAAACGGCGGACTCCTAAGTTCGTGATGGAAGGCCCGGCGAACGAAAGTTGGGCGCACGGGCAGGAAACACTCAGCACATCATGAAGAACTATTTGGGTGATCCGATAAGACAGGTATGGACGCACGGCTAGAGTTGGCGCTGTGGTATGTGTCGAGGGAGCGCGTCACTTCTGCAAATTCCACTGACCGCGATCCACTGTTAAGAGGTATCTGAATCGATAGTCCCCCACGAAAGTTCCATTTTGGAATATTCCCGTGCCTGACAGGCGTCCATGCTTTGCTTTGAAATTGATGGTCATAATGTCATCCGCGAAATGCGCGACCGTGATTTTCAGAGCATCGCCTTTGTAGCCCACGGGGCTGCCCGTCAGCATGACGCGGCCCTCCAGGGCACCGTTCTGCACCGTAATGCTTAGGACCGCAGCGCCCGTCCCTTCACGGTCGTGCAGATATTGCGATTGCCACGTGCCTGTATAGGTCCCCACGAATTGATTGGGGGACGGCGCAGGCGAAGCTTGCCCCATCGAAGCCCCAGCGAGTACCAGTACGGCTGCTACAAGCCTCATGGAATACCCTCCAGAAACGACCCGATTGTAACCTGTGAATACGGGAAAGGCGATTGGGAAGTTCTCGCCTACATAAATTTCAGACTCTCACCCTTGCATACCGAATGCTTCAGAAACTTCTTGTCATCATGCATGGGATAGTCGGTTCGGTAATGCGCGCCCCGGCTCTCCTCGCGCGCCAACGCCGCTCTCACCACCAGCGTTCCTGCCAGATGCAGATTCGCCGCCTCCCACGCCCGCCTCGTCCGCGGATTCGCCACCCGTGAAGCCAAAGCCTGCAGCTTTCCCAGCGCCTCCTGCATCCCCATTCGACTGCGGACAATGCCCGCGTCTTTCCACATAATGTCCTGAATCTGTCCGATCACTTCTTCCAATCCCGCGTCCACCGGACCGTTCTGTGTCACCGCTTTCGGAGCCTTCGCCGGTCCGCGCGATTCCTTTACCTCCTCCTGCATCGCCTTTCCCGCCCGCGCCCCATACACCAGCCCTTCCAGCAGGGAATTGCTAGCCCACCGGTTCGCGCCATGCACCCCGTTCGCCGCCGCTTCCCCCGCTGCAAAAAGACCGGCAACATTTGTCTTGCCGTTCAAATCAGAGCGCACACCTCCCATTGCATAGTGAGCCGCGGGACGAATCGGAACCAGATCCTCCGTAATGTCGATGTTGTATTGCAGGCAAGTCGCGTAGATCCGCGGAAAATGCTTCTGCACCTGGCTCGCTTTCAGATGGGTGAGATCAAGGTAAACGTAAGGGTCCTTGGCACGGCTCACTTCCATCTCATGCATAATGGCGCGCGCCACTAAATCGCGCGGCGCGAGTTCCGCCAGCGGATGATATTTCGCCATGAAACGGTCCATCTCAATATTGCGCAGATAGCCGCCCTCGCCCTCCAACGCCTCCGACAGCAAAAATCGCGGAGCCTTCTTCAGATACAGCACCGTAGGCTGAAACTGGATGAACTCCATGTCGCTCACTTCCGCGCCTGCGCGAAACGCCATGGCAATCCCGTCGCCGGTGGCCTCTTCGGGATTAGTCGTATTGCGATAAACCTGCCCCATGCCTCCCGTGGCTAGCAAAACCGCAGAGCACGCAACTTGTCGCGGCAAACCTTTCTCGCTGATGAACCCAATGCCCGTCACGCCCCCGTTCGAGCTTTCGAGTTCGGTGGAGAATTCAAACTCCCAAAAGGAAATATTCTTCAGCGCCTGTGCTTTGGCATACAGCGCCCGCAAAATCTCCCGTCCCGTCGAATCCCCTTGCGCGTGCAAAATCCGGTTCCGGCTCTGCGCACTTTCGCGCCCGAACACCAGTTTTGTTCCCTTGCGGTCGAACTGCTTCCCCCAGTCAATCAACTCCTCAATCCGCTCCGGACCCTCTTCCACCAGTGCTTTTACTGCTTCCGGCAGGCACAGGCCATCTCCGGCGATCAACGTATCCTGCAAGTGCGGGCTGATTTCGTCTTCGTCGCTTAACGCCGCCCCAACGCCAGGCGCGTGCTGCGTATTCGAAACCTCCTTCTTCGCCAGCACCAACACCCGCCCCGCACTCGCCAGTTCGATGGCGGCGCGCAATCCGGCAACCCCGGCTCCAATCACAACAAAATCGGTCTCGGAGGGCAGGCCTTTCATAGTCGCGCAAATGGTAACACTTCCAGGTCTGGCCCCGAAGCCCACCCGATCGAAGTCCGCCAAACCCCGCCGCCGCATAGGCTATTATGGAATTCCATGGCGCAAGTCACCATCCACGTCCCCCCGCGGCCCTATCAGGCGCGAATTGAAAACGGCCTCCTGCCACGGGCTGGGGCTCTCCTCGCCGAACTTCTGCCCCAGGCCAGCAAACTTTTCGTGGTTACAGCTCCCCCGGTTCGCCGCCGCTGGGGGAAAAAACTCCTGAGCTCGCTGGCGTCCGCCGGCTTCAAAGCACAGGCTCTGCAGATTCCTGACGGCGAGCCTGCCAAGAAGTTGGCCACCATTGAAACCATGGCCGAAAGACTGGTCCGCTTGGGTGCCGACCGAAAAGCCGTTCTGGTCGCGCTCGGCGGAGGCGTAGTCGGCGACGTCACCGGACTGCTCGCCTCGCTCTATATGCGCGGCATCGACCTGGTTCAGATTCCCACCACAGTCCTCGCCCAGGTGGATGCATCCGTCGGTGGCAAGACCGGGGTAAATCTCGGAGCAGGGAAGAACCTGCTCGGCACCTATCACCATCCCCGCGTGGTTCTCATCGACCCGGAAGTTCTTCACACTCTTTCTGACCGCGTGTACCGCGCCGGTCTCTACGAAGCGCTCAAGTGCGGCATCATCGGCGATCTTGATCTCTTCCTGCGCTTCGAACAAAAGCGTTCGCAGATCCTGAAGCGCGACCCCGTGGAACTCGAAGGCTTGATCGCCTCGAGCGTAAAGTTGAAAGCCGAAATCGTCTCCGCCGACGAGCAAGAGGGTGGCCTGCGCCGCGTTCTCAACCTCGGCCATACCATCGGCCACGCGCTCGAGGCCGAAACCGGCTACAAGAGCCTGCTTCACGGCGAAGCCGTCGCCTGGGGAATCATCGCCGCAACCAACATCGGCCTGACCGTCGGCCGCACCGATAGTGTGACCGCCGGCCGCATCGCCGATGCCGTTCTCAGCCTGGGCCGTTTGCCCGAACTAAAAGTGAGTGCCCGCAAAATTCTCGCGCGCTTGCAGGCGGACAAGAAAACGCAAAATGGAGCCGTACATTTTGTGCTTCCCCGGGAAATCGGCAAGGTCGAAATCGCCTCCGACGTGCCCGACAAAGTCATCCTCAACGCGGTCGAAGAACTACGCCGCCTGTCCCACGGCGGCTGGGTATGGAAGAAGTAACTCGCGTGGCCGAAACTCAGACATCCGAACCTCAAGGACTCAAAACGCAGGGATCCGACACGCATAGCCCGGCGGTTATAGGCGCCGCACCCGCCGGTTCCACTGACGCCACTTCCGCATCTCGCTATGTCCGCGAGATGTTCACCTCCATCGCTCCGCGCTACGACGTTCTGAACCACGTTTTGTCGTTCAATGTGGATCGCCTGTGGTGGCGGCGCACCGCACGCACCTTCGCGCATATTCTGTCCCAGCCGAATTCCAGAATTCTCGATCTGTGTTGTGGTACCGGGGACATGACTTTCGCTCTGCTCAAGCAAGCAGGGAAGCGCAATCTAAAAATCGTGGGCGCCGACTTCTCTCACGCTATGCTCCAACGCGCCTCTGCGAAGTCCTTCGATAAAGCCTCAACCAATGGAAAGTCTCTAGGCCCTGGCTGGATCGAAGCCGATGCTCTTTGCCTTCCGTTTCCCAGCGCACACTTCAACCTCGTGACCTCAGCATTCGGCTTTCGCAATCTCGCCGATTACGATGCCGGTCTGCGCGAGATCATCCGCGTGTTAAAGTCCGGCGGTGAGTGCGGCATCCTCGACTTCAGCGAACCGCGAGGCATGATGAGCGGCCTGTATCGCATTTACTTCAAACAAGTGCTGCCGCGCGTAGGCACTCTGATTTCCGGTGTTCGCGGACCCTATGCTTATCTTCCTCATTCCGTCGAACGTTTTCCCCAGCCAGAAGAAATGCTCGATCGCATGCGCCGCGCCGGATTCCGCGAAGTCAGTTGGACTCCCTACACGCTCGGTATAGCAGGTCTCTATCGCGCAAAGAAAAGTTAAGCTTAACCCGTATCCCGCAGCAACTTGCTTAACGCCCGAATATCATCCGCGCTGGCATCGCCCACAACAAAATATCGCAGTCCATTCTTCGTCCAGGAGTCCATCTGAAATGAGAGAGCATCCACCGTTCCCGAACCCAGCCGCTGCATCTCATCCCTGCGCTCCGGCAAGATAAAAACAGAAATCTCGTGCTTTCTGACCTGATAGATAAGATGTGCGCCAGCCGTTTGCTCAAGATAAAAAACTCGTCCCCCGAGCAGCGTAAAGTTCGATCCCGCCAGCTCCGGCAAGTTAAACGTGAACGGAATCTTCCCTTGAAACCACGGCTTCACCGTATGCCGGTCCGTGGAAACCACATCCACCGGCGAAGAACTGGCTAGGGTGGCCACGTGCAGGTCAACCAATTCGCTGTACAACCGCCTTTGTGCCGCTCGCTCCCGCTCGAAGTAAGCACTCAGCAAAACCGCCGCAATCAGCACGGCCAGCACTGGAACTAAAACCAGTCGCCACCTTCTGACATTTCCCGCTCCCGGTCGCGCAAGGACCTGTTTCGAAATCCTGCTTCGTAACTCCGCGCTCGGCGCATACCGTTTTCCGGCCATCTGCACCGATCGTTTCAATTGCACTCGCTCCAGCATCGCACCTGCGCATGCCGGACACCCGCGCACATGGGCCGACAACGCTGCGGCCTCAGAACTCCCGAGTTCGCCATCGAGATAGAGCTCAAGCTGCTTGCGCCAGGTTTCACACGCCATGCCGTGCTCCCTCTCTCTTAGCCAGTAAATCGATACGTAGCGCCTTGCGCGCGCGAGACAATCGCGACATCACCGTGCCCATCGGAATTGACAGAGTCTCGGAAATTTCCTGGTACGACATCTCCTCCACTTCGCAAAGCAGCAATATCTCGCGGAACGGCACCGGCAATCTCTCCAACGCCTGCTGCACCATTTCTCGATTGGCCTGCTCGATCAGCCGAATCTCCGGCGTGGGATCCTCCGCTTGCAATTCGGCCGCGCCTTCCTCATCGAGCGCAACCGTCGTTTTCAATCCCGTCCGCGAACTCAGAAAAGAATTCCGCAGAATGCGATAAATCCATGCGCGAAAATTCGTACCAGCGCGAAACGAGGAAAATCCGCGCAACGCCTTCGCGAAAGTTTCCTGCACCAGGTCCTCGGCCTCGGTCCGATCCTGGGTAAGCCACTGCGCGAAGTTATAAAGCTGATCGAACAGGGGTATAGCCAGCTCTTCAAACGTCGCCGTGTTGGGCTGCTGTTCTGGCACCCGCATAGAGTAAACCGGTCAGCCGCGAATTTATTCCCGAAACGATCAGGATTATTTCTTGGGAGGGGTTTGGAACGAGGGGCATTGTCCCTCAAAAGGAAAGCCCTAAGTTGAAATAGTCGTCGGCGGCGCGGGCGCTGATACTTTAAAACTGTCTGCGAAGGCCTCGGTGATCGTGTAACGAATCACGCTCTCGTACTCCTTGCCCAAGAATGCCCGCAGCCGGTCGGTATTCATGATGTACTCGCCGGTCATATAGGGTAGCGCTTCTGGCGGAATCGCCGAGATCTGCCGCTTCCACAAAAACTTCAACACCATCCCCATGGCCCACTTTCCCGGAACGCGAATCAGTCTTGCCTGCGCCATCTCAATGCAACGCCCGAAAGTAAGCGGTTCTCCACGCCCGGCAACATTCAAAACCGTCAACCGCTGCGGCTCCGGATCGCGATGCAGAATGTGCGCCAGCAAACGCGCCATGTCGTCCACATGCACAAACTGAATTTTGTTATCCAGATACTGTTGCCCGCGCGGCAGCATGCAGGGCAGTCGCTTGCCCGCGCTTCGCATCTTCTCAGCGCGCGCGCCCTTTCCGTTGGGTGTTCCCCGAAACGCTCCCAAAAGATAATTCTCCACGCTGGCTCCGGCAAAGATGTGCGGCCGCAAGATGTAAACGCTGCAGCCCCGCAGCGCCGAGGAGCGTTGCTGCACCACCTCGTCGCATTGCTTCTTATGAATCGCATAAGGCAGCGTATGCGCCGCGCGCGCCGACTCCTCCGTTGCCGGAGCAGCCACGTTGGGACCATACACCGCAACGCTGCTGGGAAAAATAAATTGCTTGATCCCGGAATCGGTAGTGCGATTGTTCTCGGTAATGGCTTCCATCACCCGCGCCGTCCCCGCCACATTGATCTGCCACATCCGCTCCGGTTCAAGCACGCCCGAGCGCACCGGATCAATCACGAACGCGAGATGAACCACCGAAACCGGCCGCGTGTCGCGCAACAGTTCGTACAGCACACGCGTGCAGGATTCGTCGCCCAAATCCATGCTCTCAAATTGCAAGGGCAAATCGGCTTGCGGCGGACTCACGTCCACCCCAATCACCGAGAAATCTCCCAGCAGCGGGAGCAACCTCGATCCCAGGTTTCCCGCGATCCCAGTAACTACGACAGCAGGTTTTGTGCTCTCCATCAGTTCGGCTTGGAGGAAGGTGCCGGTTGCGCCGAAGGTTGCGGCTGCGAGCCCGCCGCTGGCGCAGCGTTCTCCGACGGCTGGACTCGCGGTGGACGAGGCAGCATCGGCCGTCCTCCCGGCCCCATCGGCGTCGACGGCCCAAAATACGCCTCGTTGGTCTCCGCTTTGTACGAGTTGGTGTATTTATCCATCATTTCCTTCATCCGTTGCATCTTTAGCGTGGCGTGAATTTCCGGCTTTACCTGTTCCAGCGGCAGCGTCTGTTTGCTTACTACCTTGTAAACATAATGCCCGCCGTTGTCGGCAAGAACTGGTGAGACCTCGCCCACCTTCAAATCGAATACCGCCGCGTGTCCCGGAGGCAGTCCTGTGCGCCGCACCGTAGGCAAACTCACGGTCGGCGCATCCATCTTCATGCCTGCAGCTTCAAACGCCTCCTTCTGCAGCTTGCTGAAGTCTTCCCCAGCCGCGGCCCGCGCGCGCAGGATGTCCGCCAGCTTTGTCATATCCTGCTCGCCCTGCTCCTGCTTGGCTCTGTCCGCCGCTTCTTTGGCTTTTTGCTGCTCTTCGCTCAATTTTTCTTCTGGGTTGACCTTCTCGGTATTCTCCTGCTTGAAGCGCGGAATGAACAGTCGTTCCAGAGAAAACTGTTCATAAGCCTCAGGATTTTTCTTATAGTACTCATCAATCTCCTGCTCCGGGACGTTATCCGCCTCCTCCTGCACCGCATGTTGCAGTTCGGCACTCAAGACCCGCATCTTGAGGAACTTCATCGTTTCCTCGAATCGCACACTCTTCTCCAGCCCTTTTTCTTCCGCTGCCTCCGACATCGCGATCAGCCCGGGAAGCTGCCCGGCCAGCATATGTTTTTGCTGCGGCGTTAGCGGAGTCGTCCCTTGCTGCAGCGCGCCGGCGAGCTTTTCGAATTTCGCCCGTGTAATCACCGTTTTGCAGTCTGCAGGCTTCTTCGCAGCCTCTGCTTTTCCAGATGCAGTCTTGGAAACCGTAGCCGCCTTCGGGGTGGGCGCGCAAACTCCCACAATCGTGATCACCGCCGCATTCTCCGGCACTTCCGCTGCGGCTGGGGTAGCGGCACTCCCGGCCTTTGCACCTCCGCTCGGACCCGCCGCCGGAGCTGGAGTCTGCCCCGGTTGTGCCTGTCCCCAAGCCATCGCTCCCAATAACGCACACAGCAGCCAACTCTTACGCATACAAAAAATCCTCCAGGATTGGTACTTCAGGAAGTTGAAAAACTCGGACCAAACATCCTAGCATAGAGCCCTTCGTCGTAAAAAAGCCAAGAAGAACATGTGCATTCCTGCTCTCCCTTCGTGGAACTTCGTGTCCTTCGTGGTCAATGAATTTAGGGTCAAGGTTTGAGGTTGATGAATTCAGCTCGCAACATCAACTACGGCCCAGGGAAGTACGCGCGCAGACGTACCGAGAATGTCATCACGCTGAGACGGATTGCGTGAGCCCCGCTCGACGGGGTGTCTATAACCTGTGGAGATGCTCTGCCTCGAAGCCGTAACGTCAAATTGGCGAAACATCGCCATTTAATTCTCCGACCCTGCGGCCGGGTTTTGAGTGAAATCGCGCCTGGTTACATGAGTTACAGATTGATGTGCGGAATTTGGGGCATAATTCCTTCCGAGAATAGCTGAGGTTTCCAGAAGCATGGTTGGGGATTCCGTACATCGACTCCACTCACTAAAGTTACTTGCTCTCGTCGCCACTATTCTATTCGGGTTTGCCTTGGCACAAGCTTTCGAGAAGAAAGAGCAGCATTTCTCCACGCGAGACGGAACAACCATCCGATTGCAGCCGTCTGAAGCCTCGTTTGAGATTCCGAGTGACTGGGATGGCTGGTACTTCGAACAAGCTGAGCTAACGAAAGTGAAGCGGGGACGAGGAGAGTGGTACGCGGAGTACGCAAAAGTAGGGAACGCCGCACTGCCATTCACCGATTGTTCTGCACAGGCGGGACGATACCTCTGGAACTCGCCAACTTTTGCCGGCGTTACAGTGCGCGCCTACGTGACGAATCGCAATGCCCCTAAGGTCGAGGTGGAAATAGCGACTAAAGCTTTCTCCGCCGCCAAGGCGCTCCCAAGCCCAACCATCCGCAACGCTTCCCTTACGAATGTGGAGTCAGAACAATGGCATCGAACCCTGATTGCGTATGACGTCTGGTACGGCGACTATGGAGGGCGCGCGAACGTCGATTTCTACGCGACGGAAAAGAATGGGAACACAATCGTCCTCGTTTTCATGTACGCGGATATGGACCACAATCTCGCCACAGTCCAGCAAATTCTCAAGTCCTTCTCGTGGTAACCCATCCGCAACTGCACTTCACTCAAAACCCATCGACGAGGGCTATCGCCTGTAGTTGTTGAAAAATCGTTCACCCTCCACCTTTGCGCTATTCCCTTGGCGCAATTTCGCATTAACGGCGATAATCCCTTCATGTCCGGGACTCCGGCCCTTTACTCGCCCCATGCCATGCGCGCCGAGAAGCGCGCCGTCGCAGGCAACTCGGTCATTGCCGCTCTCCTCATCACGGCTGGCAAGGTAGTCGTCGGCGTCACCACCGGTAGCCTGGGCATTCTCTCCGAAGCCGCGCACTCTGCGCTCGATCTCATCGCCGCCTTACTCACGTATCTGTCCGTCGGCGTCTCCGATAAGCCCGCCGATGCCGACCATCAATACGGCCACGGCAAAGTAGAAAACTTTTCCGCCTTCGTCGAAACCGGACTCCTTCTGCTGACCTGCATCTGGGTCGTCTACGAAGCTGTTTTACGCTTATTTTTTCGTCGCGTCGAAGTCGAGCCTTCCGTATGGGCGTTCGCCGTAATGCTGGTTTCCATGGCGGTTGACGTGTGGCGCTCCCGCGCTCTCGGCCGCATTGCCACCAAGTATGAAAGCCAGGCCCTCGAAGCCGACGCACTGCATTTTTCCACGGATGTCTGGTCCGCAGGCGTCGTTGTCCTGGGCCTTGCGCTTATCCTCGCCGGCCGTGTCTACCACGTGGATTGGCTTCGCCTTGCCGATCCTATCGCGGCCCTCTTCGTCGCCGGAGTCATCGTCTCCGTCAGTTGGCGTCTCGCTCGCCGCACCGTTGACGCCCTGCTCGATGCTGCTCCCGCCGGAGTGCGCGCCCAAATTACCGACGCCGTTTCCCACGTGGACGGTGTTCTTGAAATCGGCCGCGTCCGTATTCGCCGCTCCGGCAACCGCTATTTCGCCGATCTAGCCGTCGGTTTCGCCCGCACGGTTACCTTCCAGCGTTCTGAACAACTGGTTGAAGCGGTGACTGCCGCCGTGCGCAACATTCTTCCCGACGCCGATGTCACCGTTCAACCCCTGCCCCGCGCGCAGCGGTCGGAAAATATCTTCGACCGCATCCGCGCCGTCGCCACCCGCCACAACCTCAACGTCCACGACATCAGCGTGCAGGATCTCGCCGGCAAACTCCACGTGGAGCAACACGTCGAGCTCGACGAACGCATGTCGCTCAAAAGTGCTCACGATCAGGTCACCGAACTTGAAGCCGATATGCGCCGCGACGTCCGCGAGATCGGCGACATCCTCACCCATATCGAAAGCGAACCCGCCACCATTGAAACCGGCGACGAGCCAGTGCGCGACGCCGCCCTTGAGCGTCGCCTGAAATCGCTAGCCGCCGAGTTTCCAGAGATTGTCGACATGCACGACATTCAAATCAAGAAGGTTCGCGGACGCCTCTACGTCTCCTGCCATTGCACCTTCTCCGACGACCTTTCCCTGTCCCGCGTCCACGACATTCAGACCGAACTCGAAATCCGCTTCAAACAAGCCGCCCCAGAACTCTTCCGCGTACTCATCCATCCCGAGCCTAGCACCGACAACCGCAGGTAGCGATCTCGCTTGTGACATCTGTCACAGACGGATCCAGAGAATAGGCTACAAATTGCTGAATGCTGATTGTTGATTTCTGATTGTTGATTGCTGATTGGAGTCTGCCCGATGGATCACAAAGCCGAAGCGCTGAAGGATCGAACCAAAGCCTTCGCATTGAGAATCATTCGCGTCATCCGGTCCCTGCCACCTGGAGCTGAGGGACGGATCATCGGTTATCAATTGCTACGCTCCGGTACCTCCGTAGCCGCTAACTATCGTGCAGTTTGCCGCGCCCGGTCTCGCCCAGAATTCCTCGCAAAGCTCGCAATTGTCATCGAAGAGGCCGACGAGTCTGCCTTCTGGCTGGAATTGCTGGTCGAGAGTGGACTAATATCGGAGGCAAAGCTGAAAGACCTTAAGTCCGAAGCCAATCAGCTAGTGGCAATTTTCAACGCCTCGAGGGTGACCGCAAGAAAGAGTTCTCAATCAACAATCAGCAATCAAAAATCAGCAATTTCACAGAAAAGAGCTTCATGACTACCAACGCCCGCGCCACCTGGATCGACAAACAACAATTCAACGGAGTCTCCGACAGCGGCCATACAATCGTCCTCGACGGCGACAAAGCCGCAGGCAACAGCCCCATGGAACTCGTTCTGATCGGTCTCTGCGGCTGCACCGGCTATGACGTCGTCTCCATCCTGCAGAAAAAGCGCGAGCCCTTCACTAGCCTTGAAGTCCGCGCCCAGGCCGAGCGCGCCAAAGATCCGCCATCGGTATATACAGAAATCAAACTGATCTACCGCGTCGCTGGCAAAGTATCGCGCAAGGCTGTCGAGGACGCGGTTCGCCTATCGAAAGAGAAGTACTGTTCCGTCTCCGCCATGCTGCAAAAGACCGCCAAAATTACCAGTGAGATCGAATACGTGGACGCGTAGAATAAAAATCCTGTGACTCCTAGAATTCTGCTCTTCACCCAGCCCGGCTGCCTCTCCTGCGAAGTCATGAGAATTTTTCTCGAGGCCCGGGGTCTTCCTTTCGAAGAGCGCGATATGGACCTCGACTCCGCCGCCCGCCTCGAATTGCTCGAGGTCTACCACAGCCACAGTGCTCCAACTCTGGTGATTCTCACGGCCTCCGGCGCCGAAGTGATTGAGGGCTTCGATCCCGATCGCCTTGACCTCTTACTCTCCGCTGCCTGATCATCGAGGCCATCCGCGAGGAATACCATCTCCAACACCGTTAGCCGAAGCCCGCAACCGCATCCCCTCCGCGGATATTTCTTCATCGCTTCCGCCGCATTCCTGTGGGGCGTCTCGGCGGCACTGGGGCGCGCCGTCTTTACCGGCAGGCTACTTTCCGGCAGCATTCTCCATCCCATCGATCCGCTGATTCTTTCCCAGACGCGCACCACATTCTCTCTGCTCGTGCTGCTTCCGCTTCTCGTCGCCTCAAAAGGCTGGCAGCGCATCAAGCTGCCTACCCGCGATCTCGCATATTGCTTTCTTCTCGGCACGCTGGGCGTGGCCGTCTCGAATTACTTTTACTACGTTGCCATCCAGCGCATCAATGTGGCCACCGCTATCATCGTCCAATACACCGCTCCCGTCTGGGTGCTGCTCTATGTAGTCGCCCGACGCCAGCAGAAGCTCACGCTACAAAAAATTGCCGCAGTCGCCTTGGCTGTAACCGGAATCGCTCTGGTCATCAACCTGTTGGGCGCCCGTTCCGGGGCTCTTCATCTCGACACCTACGGCATCATCGCCGCGCTGCTGGCCTCATTCTCCTTCGCCTTCTACAACGTCGGCGGACATCGCATTCTCGCCCGCCACGATCGCTGGCGCGTGCTCGTCTGGACCCTCGCCGCCGCATCGCTGTTCTGGCTCATCGTCAATCCTCCCTGGAAAATCGCCGCTGCCCACTACGCTCCGGCGCAATGGCTTTTCCTTTCCGTGTTTTCCATGATCTCCGTGCTGGGCGCGTTTTCTCTTTACTTCCTTGGCCTGCAGTATCTGGAGCCCACCCGCGCCATCATCGCCAGTTGTCTGGAGCCCGTATTCTCGATCGTTCTCGCGGCCCTGCTGTTAGGCGAAGTCCTCCGTCCCATTCAGACTTTAGGAATCGTTTTTGTCCTCGCCGCCATTGTGATCGTTCAGAGACAAAAACCGGAAAGAGAAATACCGGAAGGAAAGATGATCGCCGACACAGTAATGATCGAACCGATGGAATAGAATCCCTGCTCATGTTTCACGGTCTTTTATCGGGCGTGAGCAGGCACCGCCTCCGGCCGAATCGCCCAACGCCCCCTCCAGCAGTCAGACAGAACCGTCCCTCGGCGATCTGGACTTTCCCGCCTCTGAGTCTCAAGCCAACGCCAAAGAATAGGCGCCGCTCGATAAGCGCACCTACATGCTGAAAATTCATCAGCGGATGGGGCTCATCACCGCAGTTCCGCTGCTCGCCACCGTGATTTCCTCCGCCAGCGCCGGCGGCAAGAATACCCGCTCTTCTTCCCGCGACCTCCGCGCCGCTCTGGCAGCGCGACCACAGGCTTTTACTTGTGCTGCCGAGCTTGATTCTGCTTAGTCCCTGCCTGCCCCTTCCCCAATTTGTCATTCCGACCGGAGCCGGAGCGCAGCGACGGCGAAGTGGAGGAACCTGCCGTTCGCTTGCGCAACCATATCAGCCCGGCGCTTCAGCGCCCGCTCTGAGCGAAATCGAATGGGCCGCGAACAGCGAAGAATGATCGGGGCTTCAGCCCCTGAGGGATTTGTCCGACAACTTACTCAAATACTCGATCACATCCGGCTCCGTCCAATCCACCGGCCCAATAAATTTCCGCCGCACCACGCCATTGCGATCGATGATGTAAGTCTCCGGAAACTTGAACGTTCCATAAAGCGCATTACTCTTCTGATCGGCATCGCGCACTGACAACAGGTCCACATTATGATCCCGCAAAAACCGCTGGTAATTGCTCTGGTCTACATCCACGCTGACTGCCAGCACCGTCACGCCCTTCGCCTTCATACGCTCCTGCATCTGCACCAGCGACGGCATCTCTTCAATGCACGGAGGACACCACGTCGCCCAGAAATTCAGCACCACGACCTGCCCCCTGAATTGGCTGAGTGTGACGGCGCGTCCGGCGTCCTGCACCGTAAAGTCCGGAGCCGCGGACCCAATCCTCGCCGGCCGCGACCCGCTATAACACCCGGACATCGCCAGCAGAATCAATCCAGTCGCAATTGAGCAAAATAACTTATGTGGGGTCATCCGCCCAAGCTTGCCCTGAGCGGATCCGAAGCGGCAGTCCGGTCGAGCGAAGCTCGACTTCACGCCTGTAAAACGAATCATGAGTCGCACCCCGTTATAATAATAGATTCGGTCTATGCCCGCGAGAGACACAACTAACGATCCGCTCACCGTCTCCGTCATCGTCCCCGCTCGCGACGAAGAAGCATCCCTAAGCGATTGTCTGACTTCGCTGGTCGCACAGCAAGGGGTCGCTTTCGAAATCATCGTCATCGACGATCATTCCACCGACCGCACCTCCGAGATCGCATCCTCATTCGCCGCAAAAGGAGTACAGCTGATCAAGGCTCCTGAACTCCCAGCCGGTTGGACCGGCAAGAACAACGCCGTCGCCGCCGGAGCCAAAATCGCCCGCGGTGAGTGGCTGCTCTTCACGGACGCCGATACCATCCATCTTCCCGGCGCTCTCGCGCGGGGCGTCGAAGAAGCCAACCGCCACAAAGCCGCATTGCTCTCCTACTCGCCCGAGCAGATCGTAAAAACCTTTTGGGAAAAAATAGTGATGCCGGTAATCTTCGCCGAACTGGCCGCCAGTTTTCGCCCGTCGCAGGTCAGCAATCCAAATTCATCCGCCGCAGCCGCCAACGGCCAGTACGTCCTGATCACGCGCGAAGCCTACAACACCGTCGGCGGACACGCCGCCATCGCGAGCAATCTTCTGGAAGATGTCGCACTCGCCCGTGCGGTCAAACGATCCGGCAGAAAAATATTCTTCCGCTTTGGCGCCGATGCCGTCCGTACCCGCATGTATCGTACGTTCTCCCAACTTCGCGAGGGCTGGACCAAAAATCTGGCTCTCCTGTTTCCACATCCGGTTCGTTTAGCCGCGCTGCGTGCCCTCGAGTTCATCCTGATCCTGGCCAGCCTCGCAATCACCATCGCAGATGCTCTGCGCGGACATCGGCACTCCGCCATCGCCGCCGCGACACTCTGCATGATTCTGTATGCAGTGTTTCTCACCCGTATTCGCCGCGCTCACTTTTCCTGGAACGCGAACTTACTCGCGCTCTTCGGTCTTCCTCTGTTCTCCTATCTGCTGCTACGCTCAAAACTATTTCACAACCGTGGAACCGTTGCATGGAAAGGCCGCCAGTATCCCGGCAATCGGAAAGCCATGGTCCCGGCGAAAGAATCAGATTCAACATTGCAGGAGAAGCATGGTTTATCTCACGCGCAAGGCTGAATTCTCCGCGTCGCACGCTTATCACAACCCGGAGTTCACTCCGGAAGAAAACCGCCGTGTCTTCGGCAAATGCAACAACCCCAACGGCCACGGCCACAACTACACACTCGAAGTCACGGTAAAAGGCGAAGTCGATCCCCGCTCCGGCTTCGTCGTCGACCTCAAAAAACTAAAAGAAGTCATGCAGCGCGAAGTGCTCGATGCCATGGACCACCGCTTTCTCAACAAAGAAGTCCCCGAATTTCTCCATCGCATCCCGACGACAGAAAATATTGCAATCGCAATCTGGCAGCGCCTGGCCAGCAAGCTCGAAAAGGCCAAACTGCATCGCGTGCGTGTCTACGAAACCCCAGATCTATTCGTCGATTTCTACGGAGAGGAGTGAAAAGCATTGTTGATTTTATGATTGTTGATTGATGATTAAAAGCCGGGTGGCCTTGCAGACTGCCGGAATCGTGGGTTTTGAATCAACAATCAAAAATCAGCAATCAACAATTTCTTCATGATCGCTCATCTCTCACGCCGTTACATGTTCTCCGCTTCACACCGCCTGCACAGCGAAGCCATGTCCGAAAAAGAGAACCAGGAAACCTACGGCAAATGCAACAATCCCTACGGCCACGGCCATAACTACACCATCGAAGTCACAGTCAGCGGCCCGGTCTCCGAGCAAACCGGCATGGTCTGCAACCTCACCGATCTCGACCGCTTCATGGAAAGGGAAGTACTCTCTCGCTTCGATCACGAAAATCTGAATACTCTGCAGGACTTCACCGAAGAAGTACCGACCACCGAAAACCTTTGCATCCAGATTTACGAAATAGTGCAGCGTGGCTTCACTCACGCGCATCTGGAAAGAGTGCGATTAGAAGAGACTATGATGAATTCGTTCGAATATAGGGGCTGAACGCAAGCGATTTCCGAGATGTCTGTTCGACTGTCATCCCGAAGTCCCGCGTTTTCACCAGCGGGACGAGGGATCTCCCAGAGCACAGACCTCTCGATCAGTCGCGCCGACGCCCGATTTTGAATTTCACAATTGCAAAATTACTAAACTACACAATTACTCAATCCACTATGAAACCCCAAACCGAACCCTCCACCCTGACCAGCGCCACCTTCGAAGACCTCGTCCAGGAAATGCTCGTCCGACTCGGCGAGGACCCGACGCGCGAGGGCCTGCTACGAACTCCCGAGCGCGTTCACAAATCGATGCAATTCCTCACCCGCGGCTACACCGAAGACGCCGAAGCCCTGCTCAAAGGTGCGCTCTTCTCCGTCACCTACGATGAAATGGTCATCGTCAAAGACGTCGAAATGTTCAGTCTCTGCGAACATCACATGCTGCCGTTCTTCGGCAAAGTCCACGTCGCCTACATCCCCAACGGCAAAGTCATCGGCCTCAGCAAAGTTCCGCGCCTCATCGAACTCTTCTCCCGCCGCCTGCAAATCCAGGAGCGCCTCACCACCCAGATCGCCGAAACCATCCAAAAAGTAATCGAGCCGCAAGGCGTCGGCGTAGTCATCGAAGCCCGCCACTTATGCATGATGATGCGCGGCGTCGAGAAACAACACTCCGCCGCCGTCACCTCATCGATGCTGGGCTGCTTCCGTGATTCCAACGAAACGCGTTCGGAGTTTCTGTCGCTGATTCGCCAGCGCCCCAACGGCATTTGATCATGTGATTGGATCGCGTGGGACGGACACTCTTGTCCGTTGGTTCTGGTTTTGATTCGTGGCCACTGGAAGAATCTCGTTTCTTTTTTCACCCCTGTAAATCTGCAACGGTTTACCCTGTGCCCCTCCGTGCCCCCTGTGTTAAAGATTTGCCTTTCAAAGATTCAAAGCCCAAGAGGTTTCAGATCCGCAGTTGTACAACCCGAAAATTTCAGACTAGAATGGCGTCCGTCCGTAACCCGATTTCCTCGAGGAATATCCTCCATGAGCAAAGCGCCGTTTCTGACTGCCGCAATCCTGGCTGTTGCAATTTTCAGTTGTCCCGTCCATGCCCAGGACGCCAAGAAAGATGTGGCCGTAAAGCCCGCGGACAGTCCATCCAAAGTTCTGCTCGACTCCTGGAACGAAATCGGTCGCAAGCTCATCGCGATGGCCGAAGATTTCCCCGAAGACAAATACGACTTCAAACCAACGCCCGCGCAGCGCACCTTCGCCGAACAATTGCTCCACGCCGCCAACGCAAATTATTTTTTCACGGATGCCGCCTTGGGCAAGAAAATGCCCGCCGAAGAAGACCCCAAGCGTGCTGATTACAAAACCAAAGCAGACGTAGTCGCCTTCGTAAAAAAAGCCTTCGCCGACGGCGCCGCCGCCATCCAGTCCAAAGGCAATAAAGGAATGGCCGACTTGATAGTGGATCCCTTCGCCCACCAGAAAATGCGCGTCCTCGACATGGCCTACGGCTTCATCGAACATTCCGGCGAACACTACGGCCAACTCGTCGTCTACTATCGCGTCGCCGGCCTCGTCCCCCCGGAATCGCGCCCCAAAAAATAATCCCTCTGCAATCTGTCATCCTGAGGCCCGCGTACTTCGCGGGCCGAAGGACCTATGCAACGGATCGTGTGGGACGGACACTCCTGTCCGTCGCTTTTGACTCTGATTTTTTTGTAGGCTTTCCGAATGAGCTACTGATAAGCGTACGGATACCGCCGCTCCCGCTCCCCAAAAAGCTTCACCAGCAGCGCTCCCGAAACAAATCCCCCGACATGCGCCCAGAACGCGACGCCACCCATGTTGTGCCCCTGCACCGCCAGCGCTGTTGCCGTCCCGCTCAGAAAATTCAATACAAACCAATATCCCAGGATGATCCACGCTGGCACCCACAGCACAAACACAAAAAACCACGTCAGCACCCGTGCCCGCGGATACAAAACAAAATAAGCTCCCAGCACTCCCGCAATCGCTCCACTCGCGCCCACCGAAGGCACCGTCGAGTGCAAGTTAATGGCAACCTGAGCCATCATCGCAATTAATCCGGTCAGCAGATAAAACACCAGATACTTGAAGTGCCCCAGCCAGTCCTCCACATTGTCCCCAAAAATATAGAGAAACCACATGTTGCCAATCACGTGCATCCACGACGCATGTAAAAACATCGACGTGAAGAAGGGAAGCACGACCACCGGCAGCGGAAACCTCGACGACCCCGCCAGAAACGCCGCCAGATGATAAGGCACCACCCCAAACTGATGAATCACCAGATTCAAGCTGCGCGGATCCAGCGCCGACTCCATCAAAAAAATCACCAGATTCAGCCCAATCAAAAACCAAGTCACCCACGGAGTGCTATATCGAACCTGGTCGTCGCGAATCGGCAGCATAGAGAAATAGAGAATCTGTTAACTTAGACTTGGTTCGAACCAGCGTTGCTTCGGCGCGTCACTAATTCATCTACGATTTGAAAAGCGCGGCTTGAGCCACGCCGCTAGGTAAATTTCTCAATTACTCAATCACCCAATTACTCAATCCCTCAATCCTCTCATGAATGGCGTCATCATAATCGACAAGCCCGCCGGATGGACCTCCCACGACGTCGTCAACCGCATGCGCCGCATTTTACAGCAGCGCTCCATCGGCCATCTCGGAACCCTCGATCCCCTCGCCACCGGCGTTCTTCCCCTCGTCACCGGATCGCTCACCCGCCTCGCTCAGTTCTACATCGCCTCGGAAAAAACTTACGAAGGCGTGATCCGCTTCGGCTTCGCCACCAATACTTACGACGCCGATGGCGAGCCGGTCGAGACACATGTAGAAGCAGCCGCCCAAGCTTGCCCTGAGCGCAGTCTCAGGGGCTGTCCCGTCGCAATAGCAACTTTCAACTTAAGCACTCTGCAAACCCTCGCCGCCGAATTCCACGGCACCATCCAGCAAACCCCTCCGCCATTCTCCGCGAAAAAAATCCAGGGCGTCCCCGCCTACAAACTCGCGCGCAAACAAAAAGAAGTTATCCTCGAACCCGTTCAAGTCGAAATAAAAGAATTTACCATCACCGCCGTCGAGAACGACCGCGCCCACTTCCGCGCCCGCGTCTCCTCCGGAACCTACATGCGCTCCATCGCCCACGAAATGGGCCAGCGCCTCGGCTGCGGAGCCCATCTCGCATCCCTCCGCCGCACCTCCGTCGCCGAATTCGACATCACCCAGGCCCACACCATAGAAGAAATCGAAACCACTTGTCATTCCGAAGTGTGGGGCGGGCGCCCCCGCCCGCCAATCCCACCAGCAGCAACGCATTCAACAGAACTCCACCCCCGGCAGCAATTGGACACTCTCTTCATCCACTCCCGCCAGCTCCTGCCTCACTTTCCCTCCGTCACCGCCGACGAGCCTACCGCCGCCCGCATCCGCAGCGGACGCCCCATCAACCTCCCCGAACTCTCCCGCGCCCGCCAGGTCAAAGTCTTCGCCAGCCAAACCGAATTGCTCGCCATCGCCACCCGCGTCGCCGGCACCCTCTTCCACCCCAAAATCGTCTTTCCCGCCGAACCACCACGCACCGGAAATCACGTGCCCGAATAATCATCAGGCGGAAAACTCTGTCATTCTGAATCGGGCGACAACCCGGTGAGAGCCCGCCCTGCCGAAGCTGTCGTATGCGACGGACACTCTTGTCCGTCGCTTTCGATCTTGCTGTGCCCAATCCACCCCACATTTCACATTGACTCGCCCTCCCTTCAGTGCTAACGTTCGCCAGTTCTGCCGTCCCTGCCGCACCTCCGCGCGTCGCATTCCCCCGGAGGAAGGTAGTCGACCGATGATGTTCATCAGAAAAAATCCGTAAGCGCCTCCGAAATACGTCAGGGCCCTGTACCAGGCAAGGAGGTCTCCCATGACGAGCACCCGCACTTTCGCGACCCGCATCCGCCAGACCTTTCCTCTACCTCTCGCGTCTCTTGCGGTCTTAATGACTCTGGCCACGGCGGCCTTCGCTCAGAATCCAGTGCCCTTCGTCGACCAGCCACTCGTTCCCGATGCCACCGCGCCCGGCGGGGCTGCATTTACCCTGACCGTAAACGGCGCCGGATTTGTCCCCGCCTCAGTGGTGAACTGGAACGGCACCCCCCGCGCCACCACATTTGTAAGCAGCTCCCAACTGACGGCAAAAATCCTCGCGTCCGACATCGCCACGGCTTCTACGGCCTCGGTCACAGTAGTTAATCCCATCCCGGGCGGCGGCATTTCCAACACCAGTTACTTCTCAATTGTTCTGCCTGAGGTATCGGTTTCGTTCGTGCCGGCGGTGACCTACGCTACCGGTGGAAATAACCCCTATTCGGTCGCGATTGCCGACGTGAACAGCGACGGCAAGCCCGACCTGATCGTTGTAAATGAAGGCACTGATAACGGCGAAGGATCGGTCGGCGTTCTGCTCGGTAACGGCGATGGCACGTTCCAGCCTCCAGTGGATTACGACTCCGGTGGAGGCTTTGGCTACTCTGTCGCCGTCGCGGACGTGAACGGGGACGGCAAGCTGGACATCGTCGTCGGGAACGGTTGTGCGAGTGGAACCTACTGTTCTGCCGAAGGGTCGGTCGGCGTCCTATTGGGGAACGGCGACGGAACGTTTCAGCCCGCCCATAGCTATAACTCGGGCGGAGCGAGTCTTTTCGGCTCTTCGGTCGCGCTGGCTGACCTGAGGGGCGAAGGCAAGCTGGATATTGTCGTGGCGAACGAGAACGCCAGCAATGTCGGCGTTCTTCTGGGCAACGGCGATGGGACTTTCAACGCCGCGGTTACTTACAACTCTGGCGGCAGCGGCGCTACCTCGGTCGCAATTGCCGACACGAATGCCGATGGCAAGCCGGATCTTGTCGTAACCAGCTTTTGCCCCGGCAGCGGCTGTGGCACCGCCTATCCGTACCCGGACGGGGTGGTGGGTATCATGCTCGGCAACGGTGATGGAACTTTCCAGTCTGTCGTGACCTATGATCCCGGCGGGGCCGGTACCTATGACGTTGCTGTGGCGGACGTGAACAGAGATGGCAAGCCTGACCTTTTGACCGCTAACTGCGGCCCGGAGACGTGTGGACCTGGCCGTCCCGGTGGCACTGTCGGCGTCTTGCTAGGGAACGGCGACGGCGCTTTCCAGCCCGCCGTACCTTATGGTGCGGCGAACGGGCCTTTCTCGATCGCGGTCGCGGATCTGAACGGCGATGGCAAACAGGATGTGGTTGTAGCAAACTGGGGCACATCGAATGGCGGATCGAATAACGGCGCCGCTAGCGTGTTGCTGGGCAACGGAGACGGCACCTTCCAGCCGGTGCAGACCTACCTTTCTGGCGGGAACGAGGCCCCCTCGGTTGCAGTCGCCGATCTTATCGGCGACGGTCGGCTGGACATTGTGCTGGCGGACTATGGTTCGAACGGCACTAACCCCGGCGCCGTGAGCGTGCTGCTGAACAACACCGGGTCATCCCAGACCTCCACAACCACCTCTCTGATCTCCACGCCGGAGCCGTCAATCTTCGGACAGCCAGTCACCTTCACAGCTGCGGTGGCCTCGACATCGGGCGCGCCAACCGGGACAGTTGTTTTCTCTGACACCTCAACCTCTACCACTCTCGGCCGCGCCACCCTGGCCAGCGGGACCGCATCCATCTCAGTCTCCTCGCTCGCCGCAGGCACGCACTCGATCACCGCCACGTATCAGGGTTCAATCAACTTCAGCGCCAGCACATCCGCTCCACTCACCCAAACCGTGAAGATCGCTACTACTACAACTTCTCTTACATCATCGCTGAACCCGGCAGCGACCGGTCAATCCGTCACCTTCACTGCAACCGTCGCCAGCGAGTATGGCGGTACGGCCACTGGCACCGCGACGTTCTACTCCGGATCGCAAACGCTGGGCACGGCGACCCTCAGCGGCAATCGTGCAACTCTGACTACTTCTTTCGCCACCGCCGGAAACTACTCCGTCTCCGCAAAATACAATGGCGACGGCAATAACATTGGCAGCACGTCTCCCATTCTGCATCAGGCGATCCTCGCCGCAACCACGATCAAGCTGACGTCCTCACTTAATCCTTCGCTGGTCGGCCAGCCCATAACTTTCACGGCCACTGTAAGCTCGACTGCGGGAAGCCCGCCGAACGGGGAAACCGTCACTTTTTACAACGGTTCGGCTCTTCTTGGCACGGCCCCGCTCAGCGGAGGGGCCGCCTCCCAGACCACCTCTTCGCTGCTAGCTGGCATCTACACCATCACTGCAGCCTACAATGGCGACGCCAATTTCGCACCAAGCACCTCGCCCAGTCTGCGGCAGGTAGTCAACTCCACTACTAAATCCGCGACCGCGACGACCTTGGTATCCAGCCTGAACCCCTCCATCTACGGACAAAAGGTAACTTGGACGGCGACGGTGACGACCTCAGGCTCCGTACCACCCACGGGAAAAGTGAACTTCGATTGGAACGGCTATTCAATCGGTACGGCCAGCCTCAGTGCCAGCGGGGTGGCCACCTTGACCAGGTCCGCCCTCAACGCCGACACATATCCGCTGACAGCCGTGTATGGAGGAGATGCAAACAACTTGGCCAGCAGATCCGCCATTCTGAACCAAGTAGTCGAGAAAACCGCGAGCACGGCCGCGCTCACCTCGTCCCCCAACCCATCAACTGCCGGTCAAGGAGTAACATTTACCGCCACCATCAAATCCCCGACGGCCACAGCGACAGGCCCGGTAGGTTTCACGGTGGGGAAGACAGTGCTCGGGACGGTTCAGCTCGTGGATGGCAAAGCCACATTCACAATTTCGACGCTGGCCGTCGGCACAACCACAGTCAAGGCAGCTTATTACGGCGACTCAAATATCTCAGGCAGCTCGGCCTCCGTAACGGAAACCGTGCAACCATAAGCAAAAGCATAGGCGATCTGAGGAAGAGCAGAAGTTCTACAGGATAGTTACAATGTCCGATAACAGGTATTATGTCAACTACGGAAGATAGGGCCATTAGAGCGGCTCTTGGTTAAACTTAGTGCACCTTAGTGCCCTTCGTGGTTAGCGATTTTGAACCTAGCGGCAAAACAAAACAAAATCCACAAAGCGGTTGCCTGAGAAGCTACATCTTGTACTTTCCCAGATCATCGTCGTTCAGCCCCTCCAGGTATTTGCGCAGTTCTTCGGCGCTCACCCGGTCTGACATATTTGCCGCCTGCTTCGAATTCTTCAGCACAATCTCATCCACGAAGATCGGACAGTCCACCCGCAACGCCAGCGCCAGCGCATCCGACGGACGCGAATCAATGCTCACCACCTCACCACTGCGCTCCAGCCAGATCACCGCATAAAACGTATCCTCGCGTAACTCGGTCACGACAACTTTGTGCACCTGCGTCTCCAGCCCCGTAAGCACATTCTTAATCAGATCATGCGTCATCGGCCGCGGCGTATTGACTTTTTCCATCTCCAGCGCAATCGCATTCGCCTCATACACTCCCACCCAGATCGGCAACACCGATTCCCCCGCCACATCCTTCAAAATCACAATAGGCGTATTCGTCACCGGATCCATCAAAAGGCCGCGGATTGTCATTTCTACTTCCATGGGAGGCTCCTGAAAGCGCTGCTTTCGCTTTTATATCACCAATTCTCCTAGGAGGCTGTTGGGAAAGCTTTGGGTTGCTTTTACTTTTACGTACGATCCTATTTGTGGAATGACTGAGTCAGGAGTGGTGAAATTTAGGGTTTTGTTTTGGCTGGTGCGGCCGATCCATTGTTTGCGGGCTTCGTTTTTTCCTTCAACCATTACTTCTAATGTTTCTCCTATATATCTCTTGTAGCGTGAGAGTTGTATTTCTTTCTGGCGCGACATGAGGGCTTCTAATCGCCGTGATTTTTCCTGATCTGGGATGGCATCTTCTAACGCGAGCGATGGAGTGTTGGGGCGTGGAGAGTATTTGAAGGTAAAGACGGCGTCGTAGCCGACTTCATCGAGCAGCGATAAAGTCTCGGTGAAATCCTCTTCGGTTTCCCCGGGAAAGCCGACGATGATATCGCTGGTGATGCTGATCGGGCGTTTTGCGGACTTCATCCAGGAGATGCGTGCGAGATATTGTTCACGAGTGTACAGACGCTGCATGGCATTCAGCACGCGATCTGATCCGCTTTGCACGGGAAGGTGAACGTGATCGCAGAGAGTGGGGACGGCGTCGATGGCGTGGATGATGTCGCGTCCGAAGTCGCGAGGGTGCGAGGTGGTGAAGCGCACGCGTTTGATTCCCGCGACTTCCCCAACCGCGGCCAACAATTCTGCGAATGTCTTCTTCCCTGCCGGATCTTTGTAGGAATTCACGTTCTGGCCGAGCAACTGAATTTCCGTGTAGCCGAGATCGGCCATCTGGCGGGCTTCGGCGAGTACCGAATCGGAGGTGCGGCTGCGTTCTTTTCCGCGGGTGAAGGGGACGACGCAGTAGGCGCAGAATTTGTCGCAGCCTTCGATGATGGTGATGTATCCGCGATGCGGATTGGTGCGGGCGGTGAATTCGGTTTCGAAACATTCGTCGGTTTCGCGATCGTCGAGTCCGGTGATTCGGATGAGGCTTCCGGCATCGGTCTTGCTGTCACGTGAGTTCCCTGCTGTCACTTGTCCCGCTTCCAATTGCACCAGCATTTGCGGCAGGTTGCGGTAGCTGGCTGATCCGCAGACCAGCGAGACATGCGGGGCGCGCTCGAAAATCTTTTCGCCTTCCTGCTGCGCGACGCAGCCGAGCACGCCGAACTTTTTGCCCTGGGCCAGGAGCTTTTTGTAGTCGGCCAGACGATGGAAAACTTTTTGCTCCGCTTTGTCGCGGATGGAGCAGGTGTTGTAGAGAATCAGGTCGGCTTGCTCGACTGTTTCTACCTGTTTATATCCTTCGTGGATGAGCGTGCCGATGACTTTTTCGGAGTCGTGGACGTTCATCTGGCAGCCGAAGGTTTCGAGGTAGAAAGTTTTGTTGGAGTCCCCAGACATTTTCACAGTATAAACCGCTTGTCGTGTTGAGCTCCGCGTTCTTGGACGAACTCGTCGGAATAAGCCCGCAGGGCCGCTTAGGGATGCGTTCGAGACCAGATGTCGAATGCGGTGACCACTGTGAGCAGAAACGTGGCCACCAAAAGCCCCAAGGTGACGGTGGCGAGATGTGGCTCCATCAGTTCGCGAAGCGTTCGACGCGGCTGGTCGGCGAGCCGCGCTGTAATTTCCTGCGGCCCTTTTTCATATAGGCGTGCCCCGTCAGCAACGTCCACTACTGTGAGCGCGCAAAAAGGGCTTCCTCGGTGAAGTGTGCGAACTCTTTGGCCCAAGTTGAAGAGTGTGATAAGAAGGTGTCCGCTGTACCCGGGGTCTACCTTTGAGAATGTCGTTGAAAGACCATTCTCAAGAAGACGTACCTTGGGGGCGATCATCCCGAAACGGCTCCTGGGGAAGTGGACGTATTCCTCAGTCTGAATGATGAGCGCGGATCCCGGGTTTAGAGTAACGACTCCTCCCACGGGAATTTCCTTTGGATCGTCTTCACGATGATCACGGTACTTCTTACCGACGCGGAGGTCGTAGCTGACATTCGAGGCGCGTGCCTCCTTAAGTTGCGCGATATCGAGGTCGGATATCAATACCGCATCTCCGTCAATCTTAAAGTCGTCTTGAGTTTGGACAACGCTGCGACCTACGCCATCGGTGGTCAGAGGAATCACGCTCATCAAGTTGCTCCTGCTCCTTAGCCGCCGTAATAGCATACGCGCCGCCACCCATCCAGGCTAGTCAGAGCGCCCAGCGGCAAAAACGAGGCTGATGGCTCGACGGCACGACTGAAGTCGTGCCCTTCCCGGGCATTTTTCTGAGGATGACGAGGTCGCAGCAACAGCGGGTTCCTCACCGGGCTTGGCGCCCGGTTCGGAATGACAAGATTGTGGGAGTCTACGCGGCGCTGAAGTGGCGCTCTTCCACGGTTGCGCCGGCGGCTGTGCATCGGTCAAGTCAGCGTCCCTCAGGGGCTGAAGCCCGCATCGAAAACCATTCTTATCGCAGCGCTGAAGCGCTGCGCCACCCAAAGGCGCTCGACGGTGCGACTGGAGTCGTGCCCTTCCCGAGCGGTTTTTTTCTAACTGGCTGCGAAGTTCGGAAGCGGGTTCCTCACCGGGCTTGGCGCCCGGTTCGGAATGACGGGGTGGTGGGATGGGGCGTGGTATGGCTCTCGTGGTCGGAGTTGAGGATCAGAATCCCGAGAGGGCGAGGGGCGTGGAATCCCATCTTTGGCAAAGGACGCCAAAGATGGGCCACCCTCGGTTGGTGGTGCTGTCCGGGAACGCGGGTTCCTTAAGGCGGAGCCCACGCGGCGCTGTAGCGCCGCTCTCCCACGGTTGCGCGGGCGTCTGTGACGGAATTTCTGAGAGGCGTCCCTCAGGGGCTGAAGCCTGCATTCTTTCTTACGCCTAATGGCACGACTAAAGTCGTGCCCTTCCCGATCTCGAATTCAGATCGCGGCGCTGGAGCGCTGAGCGACCCAAAGGCACTCGACGGTGCGACTGGAGCCGTGTCCTTCCCGGGCATTTTTCTGAGGATGACGAGGTCGCAGCAACAGCGGGTTCCTCACCGGGCTTGGCGCCCGGTTCGGAATGACAAGATTGTGGGAGTCTACGCGGCGCTGTGGCGCCGCTCTTCCACGGTTGCGCGGGCGTCTGTGACGGAATTTCTGAGAGGCGTCCCTCAGGGGCTGAAGCCTGCATTCTTTCTTACGCCTAATGGCACGACTAAAGTCGTGCCCTTCCCGATCTCGAATTCAGATCGCGGCGCTGGAGCGCTGAGCGACCCAAAGGCACTCGACGGTGCGACTGGAGTCGTGCCCTTCCCGAGCATTTTTCTGAGGATGACGAGGTCGCAGCAACAGCGGGTTCCTCACCGGGCTTGGCGCCCGGTTCGGAATGACAAGATTGTGGGAGTCTACGCGGCGCTGAAGTGGCGCTCTTCCACGGTTGCGCCGGCGGCTGTGCATCGGTCAAGTCAGCGTCCCTCAGGGGCTGAAGCCCGCATCGAAAACCATTCTTATCGCAGCGCTGAAGCGCTGCGCCACCCAAAGGCGCTCGACGGTGCGACTGGAGTCGTGCCCTTCCCGAGCGGTTTTTTTCTAACTGGCTGCGAAGTTCGGAAGCGGGTTCCTCACCGGGCTTGGCGCCCGGTTCGGAATGACGGGGTGGTGGGATGGGGCGTGGTATGGCTCTCGTGGTCGGAGTTGAGGATCAGAATCCCAAGAGGGCGAGGGGCGTGGAATCCCATCTTTGGCAAAGGACGCCAAAGATGGGCCACCCTCGGTTGGTGGTGCTGTCCGGGAACGCGGGTTCCTTAAGGCGGAGCCCACGCGGCGCTGTAGCGCCGCTCTTCCACGGTTGCGCGGGCGTCTGTGACGGAATTTCTGAGAGGCGTCCCTCAGGGGCTGAAGCCTGCATTCTTTCTTACGCCTAATGGCACGACTAAAGTCGTGCCCTTCCCGATCTCGAATTCAGATCGCGGCGCTGGAGCGCTGAGCGACCCAAAGGCACTCGACGGTGCGACTGGAGCCGTGTCCTTCCCGGGCGATTTCGTTTCTGGAGCGTTTTCTAAAGCACGACGTCGGTCGGTGGCGGCGAGAAAATGCATAGGCCTTCGTTGGGAGTTCCTCGCGTTCGCGAGGAACTTCGCTGCCTCAGGATGACAGCGAAGGAGTGATGGCTCCGGCCCAATCGGCTTTTCGGTCTGTGGTGGAATCCCACTTCTCGCAAAGGAGGCGAGAAGTGGGGCACCCTCCGTTGGTGGTGCTGCTCGGGAACGCAGGTTCCTTAAGGCGGAGCTTACGCGGCGCTGAAGCGCCGCTCTTCCACGGTTGCGCGGGCGCGTGTGGCGGGATTTCTGGGCAGCGTCCCTCGGGGGCTGAAGCCCGCATTTTTGCTTTGCTTAACGGCACGACTGAAGTCGTGCCCTTCCCGACCTCGAATTCAGATCGCAGCGCTGAAGCGCTGCGCCACCCAAAGGCGCGGCACGACTGAAGTCGTGCCCTTCCCGATCTCGAATCAGATCGCAGCGCTGAAGCGCTGCGCCACCCAAGAGCTGTTCCGTCCAAGGACGGGTTGGACGGCGCGGCTGAAGCCGCGCCTTTCAAGGCCCCGGCCTCGAGGCGACAGCATGCGGACGAAGGCGTCCGCCTCTCCATGAGCGGCAGGAGCTTCCCGTCTTCAGGAGACGATGTATTAGCCGCGCTGGGGGCAGAGGGCGCAGCGGACTTCGAGATTTTTGCTGCGGCAGCGGGCGGGGGCGGATTTGCGGAGGCGGACGCTGAGGCAACTGTCGAGGAGGCACCAGGACTCGCGGTATTTTTCGTACAGGGCGCGGGAGGGGCGGCGGGTGGTGGGATAGAAGCGGATGGCTTTGCGGGAGCCGACGGCCTGGATGGGGATGATGTACCAGAGATTTTCGGGGACGACGTAGGCTACGAAGAAATCGATTTCTTTGCTGGTGTAGACCTGGCCGTTGGCTCCGGAGGTTTTGACGCGGTAGCGAGTCTCGGCGCAGCGGGTTGCGGATTTCACCTGGACGCGGAGGAATCCGCGGTCGAGTTCGACGACGGAATCGTAGCGATTACTGTCTCCCCAGGGGATGAGGACGGTGAAGCCGAGATGGGTGGCGCGGGCGAGGAAGGCGGCTTCGGCGGCTTCTCCGCGACGCTTACGGGTAGGAGTGGAGACGGCGTGGATGGTGATGGGCTGCCGCTCGAGGTTGGGGCGCGAGTTTTGGGTGCGAACGACGATGGTGGCCGACATAATAAGAAATGGCGCAGCGGGTGGCTGCGCCTGGAAAAACTCCTTTGAGAGTTGAGTGGAAATGCGAACGGCGCGGATCCCTGAGGGCCGCGCCGTTGAGTTATTGTCTTATGTAACTATTATATCACAAAGCTTAGGTTAAATGGGACATTTTCCGGAAAATATATCTGCATGCGAATCAAGTGCTTACAAAAAAAGCTGAGTCAAAAGGACTTGACAAGAAATTGGCTGGTCTGTGGAAGCGTGAGTTTTGTGGATCTTGAAGGATTGGCTAAGATTAAGATGAGGTCCGCTGCAGGCGCCGGTGTTCGGAGAAGCTTGCCGCTAATGAATAGACGCACAAGGTCGCCAGGATGAGATTCACCAGAAGCAGCCAGGCGGCGTGCATGAAGACGTAGAAAGGTTGGTGCATCAGCAGAATGGTGCAGACGGCGAGCCAGGGAAAGAACAGCAGCAGCGCAGCGAAGGGGCGCTTCCAGGATCGCAAATAGCTTTTGGGGCGCAGGATGGCGTAAAGCACCAGCGATTCGATGGCGGTGACGGCGATGCAGGTTAGAACTCCACGAACCGGGTAGGACGGATTGGTGTGGAGAACGGCGATGGCATAGGAATCAGAACCGGTGCCTGCCCAGAAATACAGTGGCACGGATAACAGCCAGAGGCCCGGAATCCAGTATTGCTTGAACCAGTATTGCTTGAGCACAGTTCCCTACTCTCAGTTGCCGGTGGAGCAAGCGTATTGCAGCGATTATTTTTTAACCCCGGGTAAGCTGGTGTCTTCGAGCCGAGCGGTGCGCAGTCCCACGTCGTTATCGGGATCGACTTTTCCCGGAGCAATGGCAACCATGTGGGCGATGATGGCGGTTTCTCCGTTTTCGCATTGTTCGGCGATTTGCTCGGCGGCGTACTCGCTGAATTTCTTTCCGGGGCGGTAACCATAGGCCGAGTACGATTTCACTTTCAGCAGCCGGTTGGCGGCCTCGGCGAGGCCCTGGCTCTCGACCGCATTCACCATGTACTGCGTAGGGCTGGTGGCGTGCTGCGATTGCCAGACGTGAGCGAGTTCATGCACGATCGTATCGTGATAGGTGGGTCCCGGTGCGGGTGGACCGACATTCATAATCTGTTGCGCCGCGGTGAGCACGGTACCGGGCACAGCCAATGTGAACGCTCGATTGCCGATGCCAGTTTTATCCGAAAGATAGACGGTGGAGCTGTCGATACTTGAGCCATAAACCGATTTTCCGATTGCTTCTTCCGGACTGCCGGCGTAGGGCCGGAGTTTGGGCAGGCTGGGTATTTTTGGCAAGCTAGGCAATTTAGGAAGAGTAAAACCAAGCAGGCTGGAGGGCGCGCTGGATCCCGAGGCTACGGCAGCGGTTCCTGAGGCCACCGACGCGGCCGGGAGAGCAACCTCGCTCAGGGAAGCCAGATGAATGGAATTGCTGTTATCGCAGGAGGGATCGCAGGAACGGGCGGAGTCGCTCGGATCCGGCGGGTCCTCGAGAAGTTTTCCCCAAGTATGCGGCCCGACAATCCCATCGGTTTTGAGCTGATTGGCCTGCTGGAACTCTTTCACGCGCGCCTGACTCTTTGACCAGAAAATTCCGTCGATGGACAATGGGGCCATGGCCGAGGGCGAGGCCGCATTCAGCTTTGATTGCAAGACTGCGACATCAGGACCTTTCATTCCTATAGCGAGCATTCGTAACATGCGATCCTCTTTAGGGTTGAGATTCAGCGTTCAGATGCAGCGTTGAGATTCGATCCGACACGGCCGTCCTGAGAGCGGTTGCCATTATAGTGAGTCGGGGCGGTGGATCGTTTCAAATTTTGCTCGGTCAGAGATGCCCGCTTTACCAGAGCCCTGCTATTGACAAGAATTCGGGAATGGGGAGAATCTCTTACGTTTGCGACGGAGGGGGATTCATGACGGCGGAAGATTATGTGAGGACTTACCTGCAGCTGTGGTGCTGGGTGAATGACACGTTTACGGTGGTGCAGGTGCGCAACTACCTGCAGAGCGGATTAGGAACGCAGGCCAGCCGGGCGGCAGGGGCTTACGCGAAACTATTGGCTGCGCTGCCGAAAGTTGCGGGAGTGCCGGCGGGACGGGCGTTGCCGGCGGTGTTTGAGGTGAAGGGAGATAAGTATGTGAGCACGTCGTTGTGGCGGGCTTATAACGGCAAGGGTGCGCCGGATGAGATTCAGAACGCGATTTATTTGGCGTCGGTGTGCGGGCTGGTGAATGAAGCGACGCTGAAAAATTATGTGGACAGCAATCTGGGGATCGATTGCGGCGGTTTTGTGGCGAACTATTGGGGGATCGGGCGTCCGGATGTGACGACGCCAAATCCGAATGGGGCGACGGGATTTAAGCCGAGGACGATCTGGGGGATGTATCCGAAGCAGCAGCGGAAGGCGGCGGGCGAGATTCAAGCGGACGATGCGGCGGTGTTCTTTGAAGATGTGAAGAATGACGATCCGAATATTACGGCGCAAAAAGGGGATGACGGAAAGTACGATCCGAAAACCGGATCGCAGGCGTTTCATATTGGCGTGGTGTCGTCGGCGACGGCGATTGCGGGGACGAACCAGGTGGATCTGGACATTGCGGAATCGAGCGGAGCTCCGGCGGATAGCGGGGGAAACGGAGTGAATGTGCGGTCGCTGGGAAAAGTGACGGCGACGGTGGCGAAGGGGCTGGTGTATTGCATGTCGGGACAAAGCCGCATTTACTTTACGGGACGGCAGGGTCCGGCGAATCCTTATGCGGCGAATCTTTATGGCGGGTGAAGGGGGGAGTCAAAAACAAGGTCAAAAGCGACGGACAGGAGTGTCCGTCCCACATTGTGTGTCTCACATTGTGCGTCCCGCATGGTTCGTTGCAGATAACTTCTTCAGATGAATTCAGATGAACTTCAGACGCTCTCCATTGCACCGGAAACGGATCTCGCGCACTATGGCATGCGTTGGGAGCGTGCACGGGGGAAACTTAGTGAACGGCAGCACCTCCCAACAAAATCACGAGCCGACGGTAGCGGGGGAGCTGCCGTCGGCTCTGTTGACGCTTACAAGCAGGAGATGCGGAGTCAAGATTCGGACTTGACCCCATCTGCGGCTGGAGACTTCGAAGTTCCTCGGGGATTTACTGGATCCAAACCGGCGGCACTCATGATGGCGCGGCCCAGGTCTTCGGGGGAGAATACAAATTCCGCAGCGGGCGCGGGACTGTGGAGGTCGTCCTCGGGGGCAGGGGTGACGAAGCGATAGCCGCGGCCGACGACGGTGTGAAGATAGTGCGGTTGGTCGGCATCGTCGGCGAGAGCGCGGCGGATCTTGCGAATCGCGGTATTGATTCCCTGTTCGACATCGACGAACACATCTTTGCTGCTCCACAGCTCGGTGGAGATTTGGCCGCGGGTAACCAGTTGTCCCCTGTTGTCGACGAGAAACATGAGCAGTTGCAAGGGCAGGCCCTCGAGGCGGACGGGAATACCGCGGCGGCAGAGTTGGTAACTGCCGTAATCTAACTGGAAATCGCCGAATCGAATTCTCTTCTCTGGCAAAAGAAAAACTCCTCCGTTTGTCGAACAGCGCGTCTAAAGCGACTGCCATTATAGCGCTGGAAGCCGCTTTGCGCGGCGGTCTCGGGGAGCCACAATCAAAATCGAAGTCATAACCAACGTCAGGGGCGACGGGGCGGAGCATCCGCCTTGCATAGGTCAAGGAATGCCTGGTGGACGCGGGGATCGTCGGAGAGTTCGGGATGGAAGGTGGCGGCCATGACTCTTCCCTGCCGGACGGCGACCGGGTCTTTGCCTTCGGTGGCGAGGATTTTGACGTCGGGGCCGACGCGTTCGATTTTGGGGGCGCGGATGAAGACCATTTCGAGCGGGGTAGCTTCCCTCTTATTGTTTCCGTGTTTATTGCTTCCGTCGGCCGGGAAGAGTTTGCCTTCGCGGATAGAGCTATCGAGCTGGCGTCCGTAGGCGTTGCGGCGGATGGTGATATCGAGGGCGCCGAGGCCGGATTGTTTTGGATTTTCGACTTCGGTGGCGAGAAGGATGGCTCCGGCGCAGGTGCCAAAGGTGGGCTTCAAGCGGACGAACTGCTTTAGCTTTTCGAAGCCTTTTTCTCCCAGCAATTTCAGAAATGTACCGGACTCGCCCCCGGGGATGACCAGGCCATCGATGGTGTCGAGCTGCTCGGGCTTTTTGACGAGCACAACTTCGGCGCCGAGTTCTTCGAGGCGGCGGCGGTGGGCGTCGAAATCGCCTTGCAGGGCCAGGACTCCGATCTTCATGGGTGGCGGTTCGTCTTCCGGTTGTTGACAGCAAATCGTCTTCTAACTGTTCGCACGGTTTGATTTTAATGGATACGGCCCGAATGCGTGGGAAGTCAAAAAAAAACCGATGGTGTCGCGTAGAACACGATAACGATTGGGCAGCCGGCGCTGATTAGAATCTGACGATTGGCCCGAAGGTGATGCGGAAGTCGTAAGCCAGTTCCCCTTCCATCATCACATTCCTGTGGATGCAGTAGCCGACGCGGCCGCCCGGTCCGAAGTTGTTGGTGCTGGTCTGGGAGATATTGAGGTAGTCGACGAAGGCTCCGAGTTCGACGCGTTTCTGGGCGAAGAGCGGAGAACAAGTTGCGATTAGCAGGAAAAACGGGATGATGGGAGCGAATTTGCGCATTGGGAAAAGTTTCCTCATGGCTGGGGACGGGGCTAAGATGCGGGGAAACTTCGGCCAGTTGTTGCGAGAAGAGCGGGGGCGTGGTGCGAAGGCGAGCGGCGGGATCAGGATGCCGGCGCCGGCCACAGCAGAGTGACGAGCAGAGCGACGGCGATGCCCAGTGATACTTCCACGAAGCGATGGACGGCGACGATCCAGGGCGGGCGAGTGTGCGCGATCAGCAAGACGATGCTGAGAGTGATGGCTGCGAAGCGATAGGCGCTGCCGATGCGGAGCAAGGCGGAGAGAATGCCGCAAAGGAAAATGCCGGCGCCATAGACGATCCAGGTGGGATGAAGAAAAGTTGCGATCAGCGCGCCCAGCGCCGCTCCCAGAGCCGTACCCACAAAACGCTGCCAGGCGACGGTTCGAGGATTCACAGTGGAGAGGAGAACGACGATGGCGGAAATCGGAGCCCAATAGAACTCAGGGAGTTTCAACATTTGAGAGAGCAGCATGGATGCGATGGTAGCCACGGCGGCGCGCGCTGAATTGATGAGGACCACGCGGCTGTGTCCGAAGCGGCTGGCCCAGTGGGGCATAGGAGGATTGTATCGTGGCCAGAAAAACGACTCCTGAACCCCCTTGACAAAGAAACCGCACCGTGTATATTACCGTTAGGTTATGGAACTGAACGGTTATTCACGATATTCCTCCCGCCTGGATGCGACCTTTGCGGCTCTCGCAGATCCCACGCGGCGCGCCATTCTGGGCCGCCTGGCGAAAGGTGAAGCGTCTGTGACGGATCTGGCAAAGCCATTTGCCATGAGCCAGCCGGCGATTTCCAAGCACCTAAAAGTTCTGGAACGGGCAGGACTGATTTCGCGCGGCCAGGACGCGCAACGGCGTCCGCGGCGGCTGGAAGCTCGGCCGCTGCGCGAAGCCACACAGTGGCTGGAGAACTATCGCCAGTTCTGGGAAGCGCAGTTCCAGCGCCTGGATGCGCTTCTCCGCGACATGCAGACTCACGCAGCGAGGACCAATAAGAGTGCAGTGAATTCGAGAAAAAGAAAGCGTATCTCAAGAAACAAGCCCTAGAGGAGACGGCTATGAAAAATAGTGGAACCTTCCATATCAAAGCGCATGGAGACCGCGAGCTTGTGGTAACGCGAGTGTTCGATGCGCCACGGCAGCTGGTGTTTGATGCCTACACGCGGCCGGAGTTGATTCAGAAATGGTTGCTAGGACCGGATGGATGGTCGATGCCGGTGTGCGAAGTCGACTTGCGGACCGGCGGCAAATACCGCTATGTCTGGAGAAACAACAGCGACGGGCGTGAGATGGGGATGGGCGGCGTCTATCGCGAGGTGGTGGCGCCGGAGCGGATCGTGGCTACTGAGGTATTCGACGAGGCGTGGTATCCGGGCGAGGCGGTGGACACGATCGTGCTAAGCGAGCGGGACGGCAAGACAACGCTGACGCAGACGATTGTTTATAACTCGCGCGAGACCCGCGATGCGGTGCTGAAGTCTCCGATGCAGACAGGTATGGCGATGAGCTACGACCGGCTGGAGAAATTCCTGCCTTTGGCAGGGCGCGAGAGGTTGAGTGCGTAAGAAAAATATCGGGAAGGAAAAATAGACCCATGCAAAAGATTGTTCCGTTCTTATGGTTCGACGGCAACGCGGAAGAGGCGATGACTTTTTATACCTCGATTTTCAAGAACTCGAAGGTTGGAGTAATCCGACGGTGCGGGGACGCAGGGCCCGGTCCGAAGGGATCGGTGTTGACGGCAAAATTTCAGATTGAGGGGCAAGAATTCATGGCATTGAATGGGGGTCCAGAATTTAAGTTCACGCCTGCAATCTCGTTTTTTGTGAATTGCGAGACGCAGCAAGAAGTGGACGAATTGTGGGAAAAGCTTTTGGCGGGCGGGAAAGCCATGCAGTGCGGCTGGCTCACGGACAAATTTGGAATATCGTGGCAGATCATTCCGAAGGCTCTGATGGAGTTGCTGGGGGACAAGGATCCGCAGAAATCGCAAAGAGTGATGAAGGCCATGATGAAGATGATCAAGATTGATGTGGAGGGATTGAAGCGGGCGTATGAGGGGAAAGAATAGCGAGCCCCAATCGTCGCGCCGCTGGACAGACAGTGTTGGATTTATACTTTTCCGGTGTCGTTTCTGAAAGAATTGCTGAGGGCAGATATCCGGCGTTTGGCGTGGTCGGATCACAACTTGCTTGAGGGTTGCGCAGCACTTTCTGCCGAAGAACTTGAACGCGACCTGCGAATCTCACACGCCGGCATTCTCGGCACTCTGGGGCATATCTACTGCGGAGAGAGGGTGTGGCTGGATTGTTTGCGGACCACGGCGGATTTTGGGAGCTGGCGGCTGCCTCCGGGTCCGGAACCCGGCGTTCCTCTGGAAGTTCTAAAGAAGAAGTGGCCGGAACTGTGGATCGGGTTCGATGACTGGCTCGAAAATCTGCCGGAGAGTGGCTTGGGGATCGAACTGACGCTGCAGCTTCCTGGCGGAATTGAGCGGCAGTTGCCGCGTTGGAAGATCCTGCGACATGTGCTTGAACATTCCACAATGTATGGCGGCCAGATTATCGGAATGTTCCGCATGCTCGGCCACCAACCGCCGGCCAGCAGCCCCATGGGTTTTTATCTCGCGGGCGAACCTAATATCGTTGCAGCATCGCAGCGCTGGGAAGCGCTGCGCCACCAAAAGGCTAGATCGGGTTCCATGAACTGGCGCAGCGAGCCATTCGCTCAATTACTAATTGCATGACATCGTCGTTGCTGGTATCGGGATGGCCGGTAATGTCTGAAATGTAGCGTTGTGCGGCGTAGGCCCATACCAGGCAAGCGAAAGTTATCCCCTCGATCCAGCCGAGAACGTCTGTCGCCGCTTTGACTTGTTTTTTTCGCATCTCGAAGGACTCGCCGGTCTTGGCCACTTCCTCGAGAACCTTGAGGAGTTCGGCAACGTCTTTGATAGTTTTGGCGCCGGAAAAGATCAGCGCCAGGTCGACGGCAGTTTTCAAAACATGACCCGCGATGTGCTTCATGGCTTCACTGTCTTTTGCCTCGGACAAAAGCACGGCGGACTGCAGAAGGTTGGGAAACTGGTCGAGAACCGCGATCATGGTGGCCATGGCCTCGATCTGGTGCGCGGGCCGTTCGACGGCGGCGGCTTTGGCCAAAGTTTTTTTCATATTCGAGTATGACTCGTCTTCCATGACCAGCAACAATTCCGCGCAAGCCTTCAGGCTGCCGTAAGCTTTCTGTAGTGCGAGGCTGACGGGCTTCGCTGTGTGTTTATCGGCCAGGGATTCGAGCGTGGTGGCACGCTGAAGGAGCCGGTTATAGGACTCCTCGATTGGGTGGTGGCCCATGGTGTTCCTCCTAAGCGGAGCGCTACCTTTTGGGGAAGAATGATACAGGAGGAGATCAAGTTCTTTGAAGAGCGCGAGGGGCCTAGTGGTGCAAGTTGGCTTACGCGTTGCGCCGGTTAAGCGGGAGATCCCTCGCGCGGCTGAAGTGCGCCGCGTTTCGGGATGACGACCTTCAAAAGAAATCGGGCGGCGAGCGCGTAACATCGACATGGGTCACTCGACTAACATTTTTCTCGGGCGTGAGTCGAATGAACGGAGGCTAGTGATGAAGGTGAAATTCATTCGCGGTTATTTCGCGGTATGCAGTCTGGTGATTTTGTATTCCCTGCAGGCGCTGGCACAACAGAACGCAAACATGGCGGCGGGTGGAGCTGCGCAAAAGTCGGTGGAGCGGGACGGGCAACACGATTTTGATTTCGAGGTAGGTTCGTGGAAGATTCACCTTAAGCGACGTCTCAATCCGTTGACGGGATCGAACAACTGGGTTGAATTCGACGGCACGTCTGTGACGCGAAAGGTTTGGGACGGGCGATCGCAGATTGAGGAATTTGAGACGGACAGCCCGACCGGCCACATTGAGGGGCTGACGTTGCGGCTTTACAATCCGGAATCGCATCAGTGGAGCCTTTATTGGGCGAACAGTAAAGATGGAAAAATGTTCGTGCCGCAGATCGGTGAATTCAAGAATGGCCGGGGTGAGTTTTACGCGCAGGATACGCTGAACGGGAAGCTGATCTTTGTTCGATTTATCTGGTCGAACACGACTTCGAGTATGCCTCACTTTGAACAGTCCTACTCGGACGATGGCGGCAAAACCTGGGAAGTGAACTGGATTACGGACCAGACGCGAGTGGAGGATGGGAGTGAGAAAGCGCGCTGAACTTATTTTCCTAAAAAGTTGATGAATCGTTCATCCAATGCGGTGTCTTCTGCGGACTGCTGTGCCTTGCCGGTGGGGCGAAGGGCCAACCAGACGACGATGGAGATCATGCCGCACCAGCCTAGCAGACGGACTACGGCTGCGATTTTTGTGTCGTAGTTGAGAACGCCGAGATCGCTGAAGATGCGAAAGAAATCGTGCTCGGCGAATTCCGGGTCTCCGGTGGTGACCAGAGGCAGCACCTGGGCGCGCGCGTCGGCCATGTAGGTTGCGGTGTAGAGCCAGTTTTCGAAGAAAAAGAACAGGCAGAAAACGAAGCCGGTGGTTTGACGGTGAGCGAAGAAGTAGGCCGCGAGGAGGAATGGGACCAGCCACTGGAGAATAGTTCCTCCCCAGAGTTGAAGCGTAGGGCCGAACCAGCGAAACAAATTGTGGCCGCCTTCGTGAACGACCAGATTGGCCAGATCGATGAAGAGCATTCCGCCGTTGGCCTGCAAGGCGTAGAGGAGGAATGCGGCATAGAAAATGAGCCAGGCTACGAGCGCGGGACGGGAGACCGGCTCCCATGGCTTGTCGAGGCCGAGGTCGAGGCCTAGTTGGTCGCAAATTGATTGCAGGGATTCGAGCATGTGCTGGATGGGATTTTACGTAGGCGGGGTGGGGCGGGAAAGTTACTAATGATCGGGTTCACCTCCTCGGACACACCACGCACCGCGCCGGCATCTCCTCACACCGGCCGGGTGCCCCATGTCTCGCTTCTTTTGCGAGACATGGGACTTCTCCCACGGTCCCTAATGTTCACCCATCACTGACAGGTCCCTGCTGCTTTTGGTACTTTCTGGTCGTGACCGAAGGTCTACATCGCTTCTACGGAGGAAGAGACTTACATTTCCTCACGTTCAGTTGCTACGAGAGGCGGCCATATTTCAAGAGTGCTGAACGATGCGATCTGTTCCTGCAAACTCTTGAACGAGTGCGCCGCCGCTATCGGCTCGTAGTTTTGGGATACGTCGTCATGCCGGAGCATGTTCATTTGCTGATAACTGAGCCGCAGCGAGCGACGCCGTCAACCGCTATTCAGGCGCTGAAGCTTGGCGTGGTTCGAAATTTGTCGATTTCCGATGAGGGCGCGATGGCGCCGATGCCCACGTCTCGCAAAAACAGCGAGACATGGGGCACCCCCAGTATTAATAGTTCCCACAAATCGAATCACTTCTGGCAGGCACGATTCTACGACTTCAACGTCTGGACGGAGAAGAAGCGAATTGAAAAGCTACGCTACATCCATCGCAACCCGGTGGTGCGCGGGTTGGTGGAGTCACCTGAACAGTGGCCCTGGAGCAGCTTTCGCTGGTATTCGACAGGAGAGGCGGGACCGGTCCGGATTAACGATACGGACATTTTGGTGATGACGATTCGTCCACCAGCAGCATAATCGAATTGTTTTTACGATGAAGGCCTTGTGAAATGAGATGAACCGGGGTGCCCCATGTCTCGCCTCTGTTGCGAGACATGGGAATCGGCAGAACCGGGCCACCCGCCAACTCCAGAAAACAGAGGCGCATTGAACTTGCCGCTGCCCTCTCCAAGCATCACAAACAGGCCGAAAGGACCATCGGTTCCAGACACGAGGTCGATTTTGCCATCGTTATTGAGATCAACGGAGGTTAAGCTGTAAATCTCTCCAAGTGCCTGTTTCGAGAGCGCTGCGGGGGATTTAAAGCTTCCATTTCCTTCCCCGGCCAAGAAGTAAAGCTGTTCCCGAGTCTTGCTTGAGATGATTGCGTCAACTTTTCCATCGCCATTGAAATCGCCGGTTATAACCAAACTTAGATCGGGCCCTGAAAGGTCGGAGGGAGAATTGACGAGCGTGAACTTGCCCTTTCCATCGTTCAGCAGAACCGAAACTACGCTCGATCCCACGCAGGAAGCGATCAAGTCTAACTTCCCATCGCCATTGAAATCGCCGGCCGCAATCGACATCGGCCCCGACCCTACATCAACGACCGCTTGTGGCTGAAAAGTTCCGTCGCCGTTCCCGTAGAAAATCGAAATCGTGTTGTCAAAGTTGTTGGACACGGCAAGATCGATCTTTCCGTCGCCATTGAAATCTCCGGAGACCACTCCAGTCGGATAGTCGCCGACGTCATAATCGACATGGGGCGCGAATGTCCCATTGCCATTTCCGAGTAAAACCGAAATAGTTCCCGGTTCGTCGATTCCGTTTGGCATGTTCACCGTGATCAAATCGATTTTATTGTCTTTTCGCAAATCGGCTGCGATGAACGTATAAGGCGAGTTGCCTATGGGGTAGTTAACCGGGGGAGCGAAAGTTGCGTTGGCGCGGCCGAGCATGATGGAAACGGTATTGGCATAGTCAAGCGAGGCCAAGTCCGTTCTGCCGTCGCCGTTAAAGTCCCCGGCAATCGCTGCCATAGGGGAGCTGCCTGAGACTACGGCTGAGTAATCATAAAGAAAGCTTTGGGCATCAGCCGATCCAACAGCCAGGGCGAATGGAAAAATAAGAACAATCGATAGTGCGACACGTGTACATCGATCCGAACGAAACATAGGTCACTGCCTCAATGAGGGCAGCGATCGTATCACTTCCACCTTTATGAAAGTAAAATGCGAATGGAAAAGGGCGAGGAAACACCGGGACTTTAAAATTGGCTTACGGCGTAAGCAGGTAAGGCCGACTAATTCTATAGGCACACGAGTGGTAGCGCATAGGGCGCTGCGCCAGCGGCGCCCGAACGCCCATAGCCAGGATATTCGAGCCCGCGCCAGATAAAACGGCGCTCTACCATCCGCGCGTTTGCAGCATTTGGGCTTCGTCCATCCCTGCGATGGCGAGGCCTTTCATTGCGCCGGTCAGGTCTTCGCTGACTTCAAGTAATACTTTAGGGTCTTGATAATGGGTGGCGGCCTGGACGATGGCGCGGGCGCGCTTGGCGGCTTCTTCGGGGTCGGCGAAGGTGGTCGAGTCTTTCATGAAGATGCCGGAGCCTACGAAGACGGCTTCGGCGCCGAGTTGCATGACCAGGCTGGCGTCGGCGGGGGTGGCGATTCCTCCGGCGCTGAAGTTTGGGACGGGGAGCTTGCCGGTTTTCGCTACCATCTTGATGAGTTCGTAGGGTGCGCCGTGTTCTTTGGCTTTGGCGTAGAGTTCTTCTTCGCCGAGGACGGTGAGGATGCGCATCTCCTGCACGATCTGGCGGATGTGCTTGACGGCGTGGACTACGTCGCCGGTGCCGGCTTCACCTTTAGTGCGGATCATGGCTGCGCCTTCGGCGATGCGGCGCAGGGCTTCTCCGAGATTGCGCGCGCCGCAGACGAATGGGACTTTGAAGGCGTGCTTATCGACGTGGTGAGCTTCGTCGGCGGGAGTGAGGACTTCGGATTCGTCGATGTAGTCGACGCCGAGTTCCTGCAAGATTTGCGCTTCGGCGAAATGTCCGATGCGGCACTTGGCCATGACGGGGATGGAGACGGTGGCCATGATCTCGCGGATTTTTTTGGGCGAGGCCATGCGTGCGACTCCGCCTTCGGCGCGGATTTGCGCGGGGACGCGCTCGAGGGCCATGACGGCGACGGCTCCGGCTTTTTCGGCGATGGCGGCCTGCTCGGCGGTGGTGACATCCATGATGACGCCGCCTTTGAGCATTTCGGCGAGGCCGGTTTTGAGGCGGAGGGAGGTGGGGGTGGTGTTGGAGCCGTTGGTTTTGGACATGATGGACTCTTTTCGCGATCGCGAAGGATAGGCCGGCGGCACAGCCGCTGGCTGTTTCTATTTTACAGTGTGTTCATCATTCGCGGTACCCCAGGGGTCGCGCAAACGAAGGTTCCAGGAAGGGATGCCTCGCGTAGCCGTCGTCAGGATAAGCATAAAGGGGTCCTTCGACTGCGGTTTTGCTTTGCTAATCGCAAAGCAAAATCCTCGCTCAGGATGACAAACTGCGGGCTAGCGTTCCACGAATTTGGCGAACATTTTTTCGGGGTCGATGGCGATGAAGATGCCGCGGCTGCGGGCCAGGACTTCGTTTTTGTCGTTGAGGATTTCGGCGATGTTGATGTGCTGGCGTCCGTGGACTTTTTCTTCGCGGCCTTCGACGCGGAGCGGTTTGCTTAAGGGGACCGGCTTGAGATATTCGACGGTCATCTCGCGGGTGAGCGCGACGACGTGATGGAGCTTGTTTACTTTGCCCATGGCGTCGTCGAGGATGCAGGCGATGACGCCGCCGTGAGTGTGGCCGGGAGGTCCGGTGTAGCGCTTGCTGAGACGGAATTTACAGACGAAGGTTTGGCGTTCTTCATCGAGGATGAATTTCAGGCGCATGCCGTGGGGATTGTTTTGTCCGCAGACGAAGCAGTAGTTTTTCTGCATTTTGGTGTAGCGGGTGTCGTGGCCTTGGGGTTGCGGCTTGGGTGGCATGTGAGGGATTTTACGTGATGTCGGAGGGGCGTGGTTCAGGATCAGAAGCTTTTAATCGCTGAGGTCGCGAAGAAAGGCTGCGGAGGACGCGGAGAAAACCGCGCAGGAGCGGACCGCGGATGACGTATCTCGGACCTTAGAGTCGGAAGACCCACATCTCGCAAAGGAAGCGAGATATGGGGCACCCTCAGTCGTTCTAGACAAACGTTAAAGCGCAGTGGCGTGGTGGTAGGGATCTTTCGACTGCGGTTGTGCTTCGCGATTGCGAAGCACAACCTTCGCTCAAGATGACAAGGGGGTTGGAGATCGTTCTTCTCTCTCTGGCGGGAATGCTGTATACATATCGGTTTTGGAAAACTTTGGATTGGAGCTCTTGTGAAATCTCGCGTCGCGTTTGTGATTGCTGTTTTCTTTCTGGCGTTTTCTGTTTTGATTGCGGCTGCGCAGGATTCGGATAAGACTGCGGTGCCGGCGCCTGCGGTTAAGAAAAATCCTAAGAAGGATCAGAAGAAGGATGAGGGTAAGACTGCGCCTTCGCAGGATAAGGATAAGAAGGATGAGGAGAAAAAGCCGGGGATGAATGCGGAGACTTTTTCCGGGCTGAAGTTTCGGTCGATTGGTCCGGCGGTTGCTTCGGGGAGGGTGATGTCGATTGCGGTGAATCCGAAGAATAAGTTTGAGTATTACGTGGGCGTGGCTTCGGGTGGAGTGTGGAAGACGGTGAATGATGGGACGACGTGGACTCCGCTGTTTGATAAGGAGGCGTCGTATTCGATTGGGTGGGTGGAGCTGGATCCGAATGATCCGGCGGTGGTTTGGGTGGGGACGGGCGAGAGCAATTCGCAGCGCAGCGTTTCGTATGGAGACGGAATTTACCGGTCGGATGATGGCGGAAAAGATTGGCAGAATTTGGGACTGAAGAAGTCGGAGCATATTGGGCGGGTGGTGATTGATCCGCGGGATTCGAAGGTGGTTTATGTGGCGGCGGAGGGGCCGTTGTGGGGAGCGGGCGGGGATCGCGGACTTTATAAGAGTGTGGATGGCGGGAAGAATTGGAAGGCGGTGCTGACCATCAGCGAGAATACGGGCGTGGTGGATGTGGCGATTGATCCCTCGAATCCGGACATTGTTTATGCGGCGGCTTACCAGCGGCGGCGGCATGTTTTTACTTTGATCGATGGCGGGCCGGAGAGCGCGATTTATAAATCGACCGATGCGGGGGCGACCTGGAACAAATTGAAATCCGGATTGCCGACGGTGGATATGGGAAGGATTGGGCTGGCGGTTTCAGCGGCGGATCCGAATGTGGTTTACGCGACGATTGAGGCGGCGGATGGCAAGGGCGGGAATTTTCCGGTCGAATGATCGCGGGGCGACCTGGGAGAAGCGGAACGAATTTGATTTGGGAGCGATGTATTACGCGCGGGTGGTTTGCGATCCCAAGAATGTGGATCGCATTTTTGTGATGAATGTGAATTTGCGCGAGTCGCTGGATGGCGGGAAGACTTTGAAGAAAGTTGCCGAGGTGAATCATCACGGGGACAATCACGCGATCTGGATTGATCCGGAGGATACGAAGCACTGGCTGCTGGGGTCGGACGGCGGGATGTATGAGACCTGGGACGATGCGAAGAGTTGGGAGTTCAAGGCGAATCTGCCGACGGTGCAGTTTTACGACGTTGCGGTGAGCAATGCAGTTCCCTTTTATGACGTGTGCGGCGGGACGCAGGATAACTTTTCATGGTGCGGGCCGGCGCGGACGCGCAATGTAAACGGGATTATGAATTCGGATTGGTTTGTGACTACGGGCGGGGATGGATTCCGGTCCGTAGTGGATCCGGTGGATGCGAACACGATTTATTCGGAGTCGCAGTATGGGGTGCTGGTGCGGCACGACAAGCCGACGGGGCAGGAAATGGTTTTGCAGCCGCAGGAGGGTAAGGGTGAGCCTGCGCTGCGGTGGAATTGGGATTCGCCGGTGATTATTTCTCCGCACTCGCATACGCGGTTGTATTTTGCGGCGAATAAATTATTTCGCAGTGACGATCGGGGAGATTCGTGGAAGGCGATCAGCGGCGATCTGACGCGGCAGATGGATCGAAATAAGCTGCCGGTGATGGGACGAGTGTGGGAGCCGGATGCGGTGGCGAAGAATGCGTCGACGTCGTTCTTTGGAAATATTGTGGCGCTGTCAGAGTCGCCGAAAAAAGAGGGACTGATTTATGTGGGGACCGATGATGGGTTGATTCAGGTGACGTCGGATGGCGGCCAGAGCTGGAACAAGTACGAGAAGTTTGCCGGGATTCCGGATATGACTTATGTGAGCCGCCTGGCGGCTTCGTCGCATGATGCGAATGTGGTTTATGCGGCGTTTGACGATCATAAGAATGGGGATTTCAAACCTTATCTGATGAAATCGACGGACGCGGGGAAGACGTGGAGTTCGATTGCGGGGAACTTGCCGGAGAACGGGCCGGTGCTGGGATTCGCGGAAGATGCGGTGAATGCGAATCTGCTCTTTGCAGGGATGGAGTATGGAGCATTCTTTACGGTCGATGGCGGAGCGCACTGGGTGCAACTGAAGGGCGGGCTGCCGACGATTGCGGTGCGCGATGTGGTGGAGCAGACGCGGGAGGGTGATCTGGTGATTGCGACGTTTGGGCGCGGGTTTTATGTGCTGGATGATATTTCGGCGTTGCGCGGGATGAAAGTGGAAGCGTTGGAACAGACCGCCGCAACTTTTCCGGTGAAGGATGCGTTGCTTTATATCGAGCGGCATCCGCTGGGTGGTCCGAAAAAAGGGTTTCAGGGGGACGCATTTTATACGGCGGAGAATCCCCCGTTTGGGGCGGTGTTTACGGCTTATATAAAGGAGAAGCTGAAGACCAAGAAGGAGAAGCGGCAGGAAGCGGAGAAAGACGCATCGAAGAAAAATCAGACGTCTGGCTTATCCGACGAACGATGAGTTGCGGGCGGAGGCGGAGGAACGGAAGCCGGAGGTTTACTTTTTGGTTTATGACGAAGCGGGGACACCGATTCGTCGCGTGGAGGGGAGTATTGAAGCGGGATTTCAGCGGGCGGCTTGGGATTTGAGATATCCGGTGGTGGCGCTGCCGGAACATCACGAGGATGATGAGGATTTTCCTCCGGCTTCTGGGCATGGGACGCTGGTGCTGCCGGGGGCGTACTCGGTGCGGGCATTTGAGAATGTGGACGGAGTGGTGACGGAGTTGGGTGCGGCGCAGAATTTTAAGGTGGTGACTGAGGGACAGGGATCGATGAATGCTGGGGATCTGGCGGCGCGGGAGGAATTTCATCGCAAGGTGGCGCGGCTTTACCGGGCAGCATCGGGAGCGACGCGGACGGCGCATGAGGTTGAGGACCGGCTGAAGGCGATTCGCGAAGCGTTGCGGGATACACCGGCGGCGGAAAAACAGTTGGATGCGGAGGCGGATGCGATTGAGAAGAATGACCGGCTGATTTTACGGGCGCTCAGCGGGGATAAGGAAATGCAGAAGCGGAACGAGCCGGTGGCGTCGTCGATCAACGACCGCATCGAGGCCATCATGGAAGGGGAAAGATTTTCTTTGGCGAAGCCGACGCAGAGTCATGTTGAGGATTACAACATTGCCGCGGCGGAGTTTGCGGAACAACTGGGGAAACTTCATACGCTGGTTGAAGTTGATTTGGCCAAGCTGGAGAAAGATATGGAGGCTGCGGGAGCGCCGTGGACTCCGGGGCGGGTGCCGGAGTGGAGTGAGAAGTAAAAGATTATTGCCACGGATTTGCGCGGATAAACTAAATCGCCCGGCGCCAAGGAGTTCTGGCGAGAGTTTGCAAGGGTACAAAAGAAACCAAGGTCCCTTGCTGCGCTCGGGATGACACGTGAATTTTTTGATCTGCTGAATCCGTGAGATCCGTGGCAGATTTTTTCTTGCGCTGTGCAAGTCGCTTGTTTTTTTCTCAGGCGGCTGTGGTAAACTCGCCGCCGACTGTTGCTTTGCGCTGTGGGGCGCGGCAATCGCCGTGGGGAAATCGTTCGACCTCGCTTCTTGTGGTTGGGAGGACTGGGGAATGGGCCTCGCGTTAATGGCTTTGATCTGGCTGATTACATTGGCCAGCACGTACTTCTTTGTCGCCAAAACCTGGTGGCTGCCGGTGGGCGCTTCTTCCGCCACGGCATTCATTGACGGACAACTCACACTCACTTTTATTTTGATGGGAATTGTTTTCCTGGCGGCGCAATTGTCGCTGGGATACATCGTCTGGAAGTACCGGCAAACCCCTTCCTCGCCGCCGGTGCTTTACTCGCATGGAAATACAAGACTGGAAATTGTGTGGACTGTGCTCACGACGATTTTGTTCGTGGGATTGAATCTGATGGGCAGCCGGGTGTGGGCAAGCCAGCGCTTCGATCAGGCGGGGCCGGGCGCGGTGCAGGTGGAAGTGACGGGGATGCAGTTTGCCTGGTACTTCCGCTATCCGGGGCCGGATGGAAAGTATGGGGCGACGAGCCCGAAGCTGATGGATCCATCGGCGGGCGGAGAAGCGGCGGTGGGGCTGAATGAGTCCGATCCGGCGGCGAAGGATGATGTGGTGACGGGGACGATGTATTTGCCGGTCGACCGGCAGGTGGATATCAGCTTGCGAGCGGTCGATGTGATCCACAGTTTTTTTGTGCCTTCGTTGCGATTCAAGCAGGATGCGGTTCCGGGATTGAATATTCACATGCACTTCACGCCGACGGCGATTGGCGAGTATGAGATTGCATGCGCCGAATTATGCGGGCTGGGACATTACAAGATGCATGGCATGGTTCATGTGGTGAGCCAGGAAGATTTCGATAAATGGATAGCGGCACGGGAGGCGGAGAAACAATAAAATGGCGACCGCGGCTACGGTTCATTCGCACGCTCCTCAGGGATTTATCCGGAAATATATTTTCAGCCTGGATCACAAAGTTATTGGCATTCAGTATTTCTTTCTGGCGCTGACGGCGGTGTTTGTGGGGATGTTTTTGTCGCTGCTGATGCGCATCCACCTGGTGTGGCCGAATGCGGTGCTGCCGCTGGTGGGGGAGATCAAGCCGGAGACTTATCTCAGCCTGCTGACGATGCACGGAACGATTATGGTGTTCTTCGTGCTGACGACGGCTCCGCAGGGCGGATTTGGAAATTATTTTTTGCCGATTCAGATTGGGGCGCCGGATATGGCGTTTCCGGTGCTGAACATGCTTTCGTTCTGGACGACGTTTATCGCATTCGTGACCATCATCGCGGCATTTTTTGTGACTGGTGGAGCGCCGCTGCACGGGTGGACGGGATATGCGCCGCTGAGTGCGCTGCCATCGGCGGGTCCGGGTGAGGGGTTGGGCGCGGATTTGTGGATCACGAGCATTGCGATTTTCTGCATCGCGTCGTTGATGGGGGCGCTGAACTTTATTACGACTACGCTCGATCTGCGGGCGAAGGGCATGACTATGATGCGCATGCCGCTGACGGTTTGGTCGTGGTTTATCACGGCGATTTTGGGATTGCTGGCGTTTGGGGTGCTGCTCTCGGCGGGCATTTTGTTGTTGATGGATCGGAATTTGGGGACGAGTTTTTATGTGCCGCTGGTGGTGGTGAACGGGCAGATCATGGGACACAAGGGCGGGTCGCCGCTGTTGTGGCAGCATCTGTTCTGGTTCTTCGGGCATCCGGAGGTTTACATCGCGATCCTGCCGGGGATGGGCGTGGCTTCGCAGGTATTGTCGACGTTCTCGCGCAAACCGATCTTTGGATATAAGGCGATGGTTTACGCGATGCTGGCCATTGGATTTCTTGGATTCATGGTGTGGGGCCACCACATGTTTATGAGTGGCATGAGTCCATATTCGGCGTTTGCGTTTTCGATTTTGACCATGTGCATTGGGGTGCCTTCGGCGATCAAAACTTTTAACTGGCTGGGAACGATGTGGAAGGGACATATTCGATTCCAGACGCCGATGCTTTATGCGATTGGATTTGTTTCCCTGTTTGTTTCGGGCGGATTGAGTGGGCCGTTTCTGGCGCAACCGGTGCTCGATATTCAGTTGCACGACACTTATTTTGTGGTCGGACACTTTCATTTGATTATGGGAGTGGCGGCGATCTTTGGAATGTTTGCGGCGACCTATTACTGGGTGCCGAAAATGTTTGGGCGGATGATGAATGAAACATGGGGACGGGTGCATTTCTTCGTGACGCTGGCGGGAACTTACGCGATCTTTATGCCGATGCATTACCTGGGGATTGCGGGCGGGACGCGGCGGTATTCGCAATATACGGAAGTGGCGTACCTGCATAAGCTGATGCCGCTGCATGAGTTCATGACTTATGCGGCGATCATCACGATTGCGGCGCAGTTTATTTTTGTGATCAATCTTTTCTGGACGCATCTTTAAGGGGCCGAAGGCGAGTGATAATCCGTGGGAGGCGACGACGCTGGAGTGGACTACTGACGACGCCTCCTCCGCACGATAATTTTGGCGGGAAGACGCCGGTGGTGCATCATGGGCCGTATGAATATGGAGTGCCGGGAGCGGCGCGGGATTATGTGATGCAGACGGATCCGGCGACGGTGGGGACGCACTAGGGTCTCTAGAAGCCCACGTCTCGCAAAAGAAGCGAGACGTGGGGCACCCTCATCCGAAATGATTTTGGGGAAGGCGGAATGGTCTGAAGTCATCATGGCGACTTATAGTCCAAGCACTCCGGTAAACAAGTTGGGCCGCGGCGGGGATATTCCTGTTCCTCCAAACGGCGGTGGCGGCGGCGACAACTCCCAGGATTCGAATCTTCCAAATTATGGGGCGCGCCTGCGGCGAGCACGGCTGGGGCTGATCTGCGGGATTGCAACCGTCAGCATGGTTTTTATTTCGCTGACCAGTGCATACGTGGTGCGGCAGGGATTGCCGACTTTCGACGGCGCGACGAATTCTTATGTGCGCGACTGGGGCCAGGTGCAGTTGCCGTGGCTGTTGCTGGGCATCAATACTGTGCTTTTGCTGGTGAGCAGTTTGACCATGGAATTGGCGCGGCGGGATATCAAACGGCGGGCGGCGCTGGCTCCCCTGCAATCGATGCCGGGGATTTCGCTGGGCAATGAAAGAAGTTTTCCCTGGCTGGGTGTGACGGTGTTGTTGGGGCTGGGATTTCTGGTGGGACAGTGGATGGCGTGGGGCGAGTTGGAGGCGCGCGGATTTTTTGTGGACACGAATCCGAACAGCTCGTTTGTTTATTTGCTGACGGCGACGCATGCGGTGCATCTGGCGGGAGGAATTATTGCATTGCTGTGGGCGGGGACGACTTCCCTGCTGCACCGTCCGATTGAGGGGCGGCGGATTGTGGTCGACGTTACGGCCTGGTACTGGCATTTTATGGCGGTGCTGTGGGTTTATGTTTTTGCGTTGCTGGGGTTGGCGCGGTGAGGAAGCGGCCGTCGCACGAACCCGGGCGTAGCGAGAGGGAGATCCTTCGCTCCGCCTGAAGAACGGCTGCGCTCAGGATGACGCTCGGTAAATAGAAAAAGGGGGAATCTGGGGAATGGCTGAAGCCACGCTGCAACATGAAGGCGCTGCGGTGCATGGGGCCGCGGGCGAATTTGAAGCGCCGTTGTTTGGGGCGTACTCGAAGAAGGTGGGGATGTGGCTGTTTCTGGCCTCGGACTCGCTGACGTTCGGGGCGCTGCTGTTTGCCTTCAGCTACAACCGTATTTATACGGCGTGGCCGACGCCGTTTGGCAAGGAAAGCATTATCAATGCGACGGTGATGACGGCCTGCCTGTTGTCGAGTTCGCTGACCATGGTGCTGGCGGTGTTGGCGGCAAAGCGTGGCGATCGCGCGTGGACGCGAAACTGGATTCTGGGGACGATGGTGTTTGGCACGGCGTTTATCGTGCTGCATGGCATGGAGTGGACTCACTTGATCCATGACGGACTTACCTTGCCGGGGTTTCCGAAATCGGTGGAGGTGGGGAGCGGAGAGTATGCGAAAGTCTCGGCGGGCGTGCCGCAGTTTGCCGCCACATTTTTTGGGTTGACGGCGATGCACATGTTGCACGTAACGATCGGCGTGATTTATCTGGGCGTGGTAGCGCTGCGGAAGTGGTTTCTGCCGATTTTAGGCGCGCTGTGGCTGGCGGGATACTTCTTGATTCCGGCGGATAATGTTTTTCATTACGGAATTCATGCGCTGTTGATCGGACTGATAGTCGCGAGCGTGATTCTGTTTTTGAAGCCGAAGGATTATGACGCGCATGACGTGGAAGTCTCAGGATTGTATTGGCATTTTGTGGATCTGGTGTGGATGTTTATTTTTCCGCTGGTGTATTTGATGTCGACCAAGGTGTAGTGGGGCGCGACGTTAGCGGCTAAAGCCGCTGATCAGAGGAGACGTAATCGCAACGCTGAAGCGCTGCACCACCCAAAATCACGAATCAAAATCGGCGTGAAGTTGACGAGGGGTGTATCTATGGATGATGTGGCGACGCATGACGATAGCAAAGGGCAGTATTTCTGGGTGTGGGGAGCGCTGCTGGTTCTGACGGGGGTCGAAGTCTGGCTGGGGTACCGGCAAGTGTTTGAACCGGTGCGGATGCTGGAAGTGCTGCTAGTGCTTTCGGTGATCAAGTCGGCGTTGATCATTGCTTATTTCATGCACTTGAAGTTTGAAGCTCCGATCATGCGATGGATGCTGGTGATTTCGGTGTTCGGGTTGTTTGTGATTATGTATTTGTTTTTCTTTCCTGACGCGGGAAGGATTCTGCGGCTGGGCGTTGGATAGGACTTGGCATTGGGATGAAATTTCTGCGAAATAACATTCGCTTGATGGCGCTGTTTTTGATCTTGGGATGGTGCAGTGTGCCGGCACTGGCGCAGGGATGCGCGATGTGCAATGCGGTGGCGCGAGCCACGCCGAAAGAGGGTCAGCGGGCGTTGAACCGGGCGATTCTGGTGATGCTGGTGCCGCCGATCAGCATTATGGTGGTGGGAGTGGGATTTGCGTTTCGGTATGGAAAGCGGCGGGATGAAGAGCAGGACGACTACAGGGGCTAAAGCCCATCGTATTAAGAGCTTTACGCGGCGCTAAAGCGCCGCTCTTCCACGGTTGTTCCGGGCAGTTCAGGATGACGCCACAAAATCGATAGGGCCATTCTTCAAGCGGCGGCGGTTGCTGCCATTTTTTCTTCCAGGGTTGCGGCTTCGCGGGCGCCGGTATGGCGCAGGACTTCGCAGGCCCACATTGTTTTGGCGCTCTCCGCGCAGGAAACGTAGACTAGCACTCCCAGTTTGCGGAGCTGGGTTTCGAAGCGGTCGGCTTCGTCGTCGGAAAAACCCAAACCCACCAGAGTTCTGGCATTCCCACACAGAGCGGGGCCTTCGCGCGAAACCATGAGCGCGTGGAAGAAGGTTTGCGACTTGATGAAGAAGCCGACGGTGGGAATGAGGACGGCGCCGAAGCCGGAGAGCCATCCGATGAGGCGCGCAGTTACGGCATTGGATTCGCGTTCGGAGTTGAACAGACTGGCATCGCGCACCAGAGCTGCAATGGGATGAGTGGGGGAGAGCATCATGCAGATATCTTCGTTTTCGAATCCGGCCTGATTCAGGGTGTGCACAACGTCGTTCAGAGCAACGTCATGCGAGTACATTCCGTAGGCGGCGGGGGAGTTGAGTGGCATATGAATTCTCCAAGTCTGCGAACATGTGCCAACCGAGAACCGGGTAAAGATTATGACGTTGTATACGGAAAACCAGCGAACGGTACTGCGCCAGACACTCCGGAAGTTACACTGCCGCAGGCAAATTTAAACTCGGGTGAATCATGTAGGGTGGATGGGGTTTTACCGTGTTTCCCTCATGGTGGCGGGCTTTGAGAAAGGGTGAAAGGCAGGGGCGATTGGCACGCTTGTTGCAGGGAGATTTGAGCAACGGTCGTTTGGAGCTGGGCTATGAAAAAGTTCTTACTTCGGTTCGCATTCGCGGCGATTTTAACGCTGGCGGCTGTGGTTGGCGGGTGGTCGGCCCGGGGGCAGCAGCAGGACGAGGGGCAGATTCCGGCGTCTGGAGAGGCTACAACGCAAGAGGCTAAGTCATTCAGCGGGAACATTGTGAGAGAGAATGGGAAACTGGTACTTAAGGATCCGGTGACAAAAGTGGTTTATAAGCTCGACGATCCAGCGAAAGCCAAGCAATACGTGGGCAAGCGGGTAAAAGTGACGGGCAAGCTGGAGATGAATAGTAATACGATTCGGGTGGAAAGTATTGAAGTTGTGATGTAGGGCCACAGGGGCTGAAGCCCGGATCTCTAGGACCTTAAACGCGGCGCTTAAGCGCCGCTCTTCCACGGTACTGCAAGCTTTCTTAATTGGGGCTGAGAGAAGCTCTGAGCGGGTAAAGACATTTTACTTGCCGCTTCGGGGCTCTCCTCATTCCATCCGTTTGCGCGTCTGCGTGCGATCTAAATCTCTGCTTTATAATAAAAGATTCGGCAGTGCTCGCTGAGGCTGCTGGGGGCGGTCCGGGCGCGGAAGTGTCCCAGAAGCGGGTTATTGCCAGAGCGGTGTCTTACCTGATGTCCACTGAAAATCATATAGTCGTGCACGGAGCGCGGGTGCATAACCTCAAGAATATTGATTTTGAGGTGGAGCACAACGCGCTGACGGTAGTCACGGGAGTGTCGGGATCGGGGAAGTCTTCGCTTGCGTTCGACACGATTTATGCGGAGGGGCAGCGGCGGTATGTGGAGTCGCTGTCGGCCTATGCGCGACAATTTCTGGAGCGAATTGAGAAGCCGGATGCGGATTCGATTGATGGAATCGCGCCGGCGGTGGCGATCCGGCAGAAGAACTCGACGCGAAATCCGCGATCGACTGTGGCAACGGCTACGGAAATTTATGACTATCTGCGGCTGCTGTTTGCGCGGGTGGGACGGACTTACTGCGCGAATTGCGGGCGCGAGGTGAAGAAGGATACGGTCGACGAGATCGCCGATACGATTCTGGCGCTCGATCCGGAGACACGGGTGCAGGTTGTGTTTCCGCTGAAGGGGGCGGAGAGCGCGGCGCCGGAGCCGGCGAAGAAAGTTGCGCGCGGACGCAAGAGCAGCAAGAAGAGCGCCGGTGCGAGTTCGGGCTTGACCGAGCAGTTGAAGACGCGGCTGTTTGAATTGCGGAAGGCGGGATTCAACCGGTTGTACCAGGCGGGGCAGGTGTTCGAGTTTTCCACTCCGGAGTCTTTGCTGGATATTAATTTCGATCAGCCCGTATTCATGCTAGTGGACCGGCTTACGGTTTCGGCGGAGGCGCGGACACGAATTGTGGACGCGGTGGAGACGGCTTACCGGGAAGCGGGTGAAGTGATTTTTGATTTTCCGGCGCGCGATGACCAGCCTGCAAAGCAATTGCGGTTTTCCCAGAGGTTTGAATGCAAGCATTGCAATTTGCGCTACGAGGAGCCGGAGCCGCGGCTGTTTTCCTTTAATAATCCTTATGGGGCTTGCGCGCGCTGCCAGGGATTTGGAAACACGATTGATTTCGATCTCGATCTGGTGATTCCGGACAAGGCGAAATCGCTGGGTGAAGGGGCGATTGATCCGTGGAACAAGCCGAAATACCGGCCGGTGTTTGCGGAGATGAAGCGGTTTGCAAAGCAGAATGAAATTCCGCTGGATGTGCCTTGGGGGGAGTTGGAGCCGGAACAGCAAGAAATGATCTTGAGCGGCGAGGGTGATTTTCTGGGAGTACGCGGATTTTTTCAGTACCTGGAGCGCAAGAAATACAAGCTGCACATACGAGTATTTTTGAGCCGCTACCGCGGGTATTCGACTTGCCTGGATTGCCGGGGAAGCCGGCTGCGGCTGGAGGCGCGACAAGTCAAAATCGACGGGCGAAATATTTGTGATGTGTGCGCGATGACGGTGGAGGACGCGGCGAAATTTTTTGCCGGAGTTGAGTTAAGTGCGGAAGAGGCAGAGATCGCGGAACGGTTGCTGGAGGAAATCCGCGAGCGGCTGCGGTTTTTGAATGATGTGGGATTGGAATATTTGACGCTGGACCGGTTGGCGTCGACGCTGTCGGGAGGCGAAGCGCAGCGAATTCAACTGGCGACTTCGCTGGGATCGCGGCTGGTGGGGACTCTGTATGTGCTGGATGAGCCTTCGATTGGGTTACACAGCCGTGACACGCACCGGCTGATCAAAATCCTGCAGGATCTGCGGGATTTAGGAAATACGATTCTGGTGGTGGAACATGATCCGGACATTATGCGAACGGCGGACCGGATTCTGGATCTGGGTCCGGGGGCGGGAGAAAACGGCGGGAAGCTGGTGGCGGCGGGGACTTACGAAGAGATTCTAAAGAATCCAGCGTCGCTGACGGGACGCTATTTGTCGGATGATTTGCGGATCCAGATTCCGGCGGTGCGACGGCAGCCGGGGGCGCAGCAGATCAAGATTAAGAATGTGCGCGCGAATAATTTGAAAGGAATCGATATCGCGATTCCGCTGAGGATGCTGGTGGCGATCACGGGAGTATCGGGATCGGGGAAGTCGACGTTATTGCATCAGGTGCTTTATCAGGCATTGGCCGAGGCGAAGCAGCAGACTGTTTCCAACGGGGCGCGAGGAACGGCAACGTGGGAAAGTCTGGAGGGCGATCAGTTTATTGATGAGGTGGTGCTGGTGGATCAGTCGCCGATCGGGCGAACGCCGCGGTCGAATCCGGTTACTTATATCAAGGCGTTCGATGCGATCCGCGATTTGTTTGCGTCGCTGCCGGAGGCGAAGAAGCGCGGGTTCGGCGCGGGACATTTTTCGTTCAATATTCCGGGCGGGCGCTGCGAGACTTGCCAGGGCGATGGCACGGTGACGGTGGAGATGCAATTTCTCGCCGACGTGGAATTGATTTGCGAGGAGTGCAAGGGCACGCGGTACAAGGCGCAGGTGCTGGAGGTTCGGTACCGGGGAAACAATATTCATGAAGTGTTGAACCTGACTGTGAAAGAGGCGCTGAAGTTTTTTGCCGAGGCTCCGAAGATTACCGAGAAGCTGCGGGTGCTGGATGAAGTGGGGCTGGGATATTTGCGGCTGGGGCAATCGGCGACAACTTTGTCGGGCGGCGAAGCGCAGCGGATGAAGCTGGCGGCACATTTGCAGCCGACGGCGCGGGAGATTGGGCGGCCGAGTTCGGGCAGACCTGACGAACGCCGGCGGCGGCGATTGCTTTATATTTTTGACGAGCCCACGACTGGATTGCACTTTGACGATGTGAGCAAATTGCTGGCTGCTTTCCGGCGGCTGATCGATGCGGGCGGGTCCATTCTGGTAATTGAGCACAATCTGGAAGTGATCAAGACGGCGGACTGGGTGATCGATCTGGGGCCGGAGGGTGGAGCGCGCGGCGGCAAGATTGTGGGAGCGGGGACGCCAGAAACGATTGCCAAGCTGCCGGGCTCTTATACTGGAAAATATCTGGCTCGAGTGCTGAACGGACATGGCAGTGGCAACGGAGCGTCGCCTCCCGATGGCAGCGTTTAGGTTTCTTGCGAGCATGCTGCTGGCGTGCGGGTGCGTGATTCCGCAGGATACAGGCCAGGCTCCGGACGCGTCTTCCCTGCCCTCCGCTTCGTCATCTTCTTCTTCACCTTCCTCTTCTGGCCGTCGATCTGTCCATCACATTCAAGTGCCGGATGACGATGCTGCGGCTCCGCCCGCTGAATTGACGCAGGCGGAAGCGGCAATCGAGAAGCGCGACTATGCTGCGGCAGAATCTCTGCTGCACAAGGTTGTGGAGCGGGATGGGACGAGTTATGTGGGATGGTTCGATCTGGGATTCGTGGAAAATGCTTTGGGGAACGTGGATGCGTCGATCGCGGCTTATCGGAAATCGGTGGCGGCGAAGCCGGATGTGTTCGAATCCAATTTGAATTTGGGATTGCAACTGGCGAAAACTTCACAGCCGGATGCCGAGGGCTTTCTGCGGGCGGCTACGCGGCTGAAGCCGACCAGCCATGTGGATGAAGGAAAATACCGGGCATGGCTGGCGCTCGGACATACGCTGGAAAAATCGAAGCCGGAAGAAGCTCTGGCGGCGTTCGGGAAAGCGGCGGAGCTGCAGCCGAAAGAGGCTGAGCCGCATTTTGCCGCGGGAATTCTGTTGGAGCAGGAAAACAAGTTTGCCGAGGCGGAACAGGAATATAAACGCGCTCTGGGGTTGGACCCGGGATCGCGGGATGCAGTGATGGGGCTGGCTAATGTTTACATGCGGGGGCGGCGGTTTCCGGAGGCGGAAGATTATTTGCGGAAGCTGCTGGCACAGCATTTGGATTCGGGTCCAGTGGAAATACAGTTGGGGCGAGTGCTGGCTGCGGAAGGCAAGAATGAGGATGCGATCGCGGCGATGCGGGCTGGAATCAAAATGTCTCCGGGGGACGAAGCGACAGAGCGTGATCTGGCGGACCTGTATACAACGGCGGGAAAGAATGATTTGGCGGAGGCGGAGTACCGAAAACTCGTCATGTCGCATCCTAATGATGCAGAGCTGCACCGGCGGCTGGGGCAGGCGCTGCTGCGGGAAAAGAAACCGAAAGATGCGCAACAGGAGTTTCTGACGGCCGTGAAGCTGAAACCTGACCTGGGCGAAGCGTATGGCGACCTGGCATTTGCGGCGGGCGAAAACGAAAACTATGAACTGGCGATTAAGGCGCTAGATGTGCGTAGCAAATTGTTGCCGGAGAATGCGGTGACATATTTTCTGCGAGCCTCGGCCTACGATCATCTGCGGCAGTTTAAGCCGGCGGCGGTGAACTATCATCTTTTTCTTAACGCGGCGAATGGGAAATATCCTGATTACGAGTGGAAGGCGAAACATCGGTTGATCGCGATTGAGCCGAAGAAGTGATTGGCGGAAGTGAAATGGCCTTCGGAGTGAGACCCGCACGATGTTGGGGGATGGCGGCGGCGCTGGTGGCAATCGCACTCTCGGGACCGCTTGCGTTGTCGGCGCGGCGGGAAGTGACGGTAGCGGAATTGAAGCAGCAAGTTGCCCATGCCAGCATCGCCGAGCGTCCTGTGTTATGTGTCGAGATCTGCGAGCGGCAACTGGATGCGGCGGACCGTTTCTACGTGGCGGGCGACAGCGACCGGGGAAAAGCCGCGCTGGTGGACGTGACGGCCTTTGCCGAACTGGCTCGCGATTACGCGATTCAATCCCACAAGCGCGAGAAGCAGAGCGAAATCGCGATCCGCAAGATGGCCCGCAAACTGGCCAATTTAAAGCACACAGTCGCGGTCGAGGATCAAGGGCAAGTGCAAAATACAATCGACCGCCTGGAGAGGATTCGAGACGATTTGCTGGCGGCGATGTTTCCCAATGGAGGGAAGAAATGAAGGCTTGCTGGTTTCGAATGATCGCTGGCGCGAGCCTAACGTTTCTGATGGCGGCGCCGGGCTTGGCGCAGCGGCATCGCGATCCGTTTACGCAGGCGGAGATCGATCAGATACGCGATACCAGCTGGGAGCCGGAGCTGAGGCTTCCGCTCTATGTGCAGTTTGCGCGGGCCCGGCTGGTGGGGATGGAGGAAATGCGCGCCGACCCTAAGACGAAGAACCGGGCACAGCAGACGCATGACAAGCTGGATGACTTTCTGCTGATCTACGACGAGCTGAACGACAACATCGATACATATGTGGACAGGAAGAATGATATTCGCAAGCCGCTGAAATTGGTGATTGATGCGGATACGGAGTTCCAGGCTAAGCTGCTGGCGCTGAGGGATGCTGCGGGGGTTTCTCCGGAGGAATTCAAGCAGTACGAATTTGTTTTGAGCAACGCTCTGGATACGGTGGATAGTACGGTCGACGATCACAAACAGACTCTGGCGGATCAGGAAGAGGCGGCGAAGCATAAGAAGAGGAGCGATTCGCAGAGTGGGAGTCGGCCGGAGTGATGGGGTGGGTCGTCCCCAGCGCCTAAAGGCGCGCCACAGGGGCTAAAGCCCGGATCTTGCTTAGGAGCTTACGCGGCGCTGAAGCGCCGCTCTTCCACGGTGCTGCCGGCGCATGTGGTGCTGCCGGGGCGTGCGGTGCTGCCGGGGTACAAGTCGGTGTTGAGTGTAACTGGTTTTCCGCAATGCCGAAAAGTTCGGGTGATACGACCGCACAGGCTAGCGATGCGCTTTGTTATGCACCCGGCTCTCTTCGACCCCTACTAATTCCTGTCCGTGCTAATCTGGGCTCATTGTGCGTGAGGGACTGCTCGAACTTTTCCAGGAAGAACACCGGCAACTGCGTCCGGGGGCGGCGACGCCTGAACTGAAAATTGAATTTTTTGCTTTCGCGAATGTGAACAATACCATTCGATTGCGCGAAGGCAGGCTGCTGGTGCGGCTTTCGGATCTGCTGGAGGGCGCGCCGGAAGCGGTGGTACGGGCGATTGCGCACATCCTGCTGGCGAAGATGTATCGCAAGCCGATTGATCGCGGGCTGGCGGCGCGCTATCGGAAATATGTGGGCAGCCATGATGTGGTGCGGAAGGCGCATCTGGTGCGGCAGATGCGGGGGCGGAAGCGGCTGCATTCTCCGCAGGGTCACGTTTACGATCTCGACGCGATTTTTGAGGATTTGAATGCGCGATTTTTTCACGGGCTGATGGGGCGGCCGCGCATGAGCTGGAGTCCGACGAAGACGCGGAGGATTCTAGGGCACTATGATCCGGCGCATAATGCGATTGTGATCAGCCGGATTTTCGATCATCCTGCGGTGCCGCGCTATGCGGTGGAATACATTGTGTACCACGAGATGCTGCACTTGAAGCATCCGGTGCGGCTGCGCGGGAGCCGGCGGTGCGTGCATTCGGCGGAGTTTCAGGCGGAGGAGAAGTTGTTTCCGGAGTGGGTAAGGGCGGAGGGGTTTTTGAAGAGGTTGTGAATGTAGCTATTCGAAGGGCTCGGCCGAAGGATGGAAAGGTCAAAATCCCATACAGTTTGCAATCGGGAATCCCACCCTTGCCAAGGGTGTTTTAGTTTTTGAGCGAAACATAAATTTATGGACAAAGGTCTTGCTGAGATTATTTTGAAATCGGTGCTGAATCTCGCCGAGGGATTTAACCGTCTTGACCCTATCGTGCGAGAGATCAAGGATGCTGATGAAAGAAGGCGATTGCTCCTCTGCCTTGGCACCGTAATGTCCGAGCTAAACGCAGGCATCGTTCTTCGAATCGTTAGCCAATATCCGGAATTAGACCCGGACGCGCCTGAACGCGCTCACCGTTTGCACTGAAGGGCCGGGTGGCCCGCCCTTGCGTAGTTTGCAAGGGTGGGATTTCGATAGGCTGGAAGCAGCGACAGTTAGGCTGCAGGCCGGCTCATCAACTCCGCCTTTGGCCACTGATTGATCTTGACCATGCCGGCCTCGTCATAAGCGTAGCTGCGATAGCTGCTCCAGAGCCATTGTTCGGGTTCCTGCACCAACCCCGCCTTCACCGGGTTGCGATGCATATAGCGCAGCTTTTGCACACGCTTGCGCTCGCTCCACACGTGAAAATCATAAAATCGCTTTTGCCAAACATGCGGCGGAGGTTCGGGCCAGAGTGCGGCCTGCAGCGGATTGTGCCGCTTGCGATTCAGAACACGGCGGGCGAATCGTTGCTTCACGACTTGCATGACCGTTGAGGGCGTTCCGTGGTGTGGCTCGCTAATGAGCAAGTGAATGTGGTCGGGCATCACGACGTAGCCGACCACCACAAACTGGTAGCTCTGGCGGACCTCCTCGAAGACTTGCAGGAAGAGATCGCGCTGGCGCGGGCTGGCCAGCCAGGGCTGGCGATGATAACAACTACAGGTGAGAAAGTGGAGATAGTCGTGGCAGGAGTAGCGCTTGAGGCCTGCGGGCATATCTTCACTCTATTCGAAGGGTGAGACTTAGGGATGAAAAGATCGGAAACAAAATCCTGTGGTGTTCGCATTTGGGAATCCCACCCTTGCATAAAACGCAAGGGTGGGCCACCCGCCTCCGTTTAATTCATATTTCGCTGTGTGATGCGGATCACGCGGGTTTGTGACGGAACGGATTGACGCCTCCGACGCGGACGGCATATCCTTGAAGTTGAAATTGAAATTCATTTTCAAGATGGTGGGTGGTTCGAGGAAGTTCTCGGATTCTTCCTTCGCCTGAAAGCGCTCCGCTCAGAATGACGCCGGGGGCAGTTTAACTATTTCTATAAAGGTTACCACCATGCTTCAGGCATTCATTATTACGCTGCGCGAGGGGGTTGAGGCTGCGCTGATTGTGGGCATTACGCTGGCCTATCTGGCGAAGATTGGGCGCAATGATTTGCGCAAGGCGGTGTATGCGGCGCTGGTGGCAGCTTTTGTGGGGAGTATCGGGGTGGCTATTCTGCTTTCCAAGCTCAACCTGAATGAGGATGTTTTCGAGGGCTGGGTGATGTTGGTGGCCGCTTTCTTCGTCGTCACCATGGTGATTTTCATGATGAAGACGGGGCGCAAATTGAAGGGTCAGATTGAGGGCAAGGTTGGGCTGCTGGCGGGGAATGACGCTTGGATTGGGCTGTTCTTTTTTGTGTTTCTGATGGTGCTGCGCGAGGGCGCGGAGACGGTGCTGATTCTTTCCGCGGTGACGCTGAATTCTACCGAGCTGATGAGTTTTCTGGGAACGTTGTTGGGCGTGGGGGGCGCGATTGCTTTTGGCGTGATGTTCGTGAAAGGCAGCGTGCGGATTAATTTGCAGAAGTTTTTCCGGATCACGAGCGCGATTCTGATTCTGGTGGCGGTGCAGCTGGTAATTGCTGGATTGCACGAACTTTCCGAGAGCGGAGTGATCGCTTCGTCGAAGACGGAGATGGCCATTGTTGGGCCGATCGTGAGTAACGAATGGTTCTTTTTTGTGACGATTATCGCGATGGCAGCGCTGATGATTTTGTTTGATGCGAAGCGGCGGCAACCGGTGGCGGAGTTTGCCTCGGGGGCGGAGCGGCGCAAGGCGATGTGGACTTCGCGCAAAGAACGGTTGTGGATGGTCTCAGTTTACGTCTTCTCTTTTATTTTTATTTCGATGGTGACGGCGGAGTTTGTTTATGCCAAGAGCCAGAGCGCGCTGTCGCCGGCGACGGAAGTGAGCTTTGTGAATGGCAAGGTGACGATTCCGCTGGCGAAAGTTTCCGATGGAGATTTGCATCGCTATGAGGCGCGGGAGAACGGGGTTGAGGTACGCTTCTGGCTTTATCAGAAACCGGATGGAAAGATTGCAACGGTGTTTGATGCCTGCCAGATTTGCGGGGCGGTGGGATTTTATAAATCCGGCAACCTGATTGTTTGCAAGAATTGCGCGGCGCCGATCAATGGGCAATCGGTGGGGACGACGGGCGGATGTAATCCGATTCCGCTGAAAGCGGCGGTGACGGCGGATTCGGTGGTGATTCAGGAGGCGGACATTGCGGCGGAGAGCCGCGTGTTCGAGAAACAATAAGGAATGTTCGTACGCCTCGTCTACGAATCGTTCCGGCACCAGAAGCGGCGCAAATTGCTGGCGGGGGCGGCGATCACGCTGGGAGTAACGGTGGCGACGGCGATGATTGGGGTCGCAACCGATATTGGCGACAAGATGAATCGCGAGCTGCGGACGATTGGCGCGAACCTGCTCGTGACTCCGCAGGAAGATACGCTGGATGTGGAAATTGGTGGGGTGAATTTGAAGCCGCCGAGCGATGGAGCTTTTCTGAACGAGGCCGATCTTCCCAAGATCAAAGGCACGTTCTGGCATAACAACATCACGGGATTTGCTCCGATGTTGCCGGTGCAGGCTGGGCTCGAGCGCGATGGGAAAACCGAGGAAGTTACGCTGCTTGGCACTTACTTTGCCAAGCAGATTTCTTTTGGCAAAGAGGAATTTACGACTGGGGTGCGGTCGACGAACTCCTGGTGGAAGGTTTCCGGAGCGTGGCCGGAGGATTCATCCCACGACGTGTTGCTGGGAGAGCGGCTGGCGGCGCGGCTTTCGGAGCGGGCGGGAGATGAGATTACGCTGGCTGGGCAGCGGTTAAGGGTGAGTGGAATTCTTTCGACTGGAGGCAGCGAGGACGATCAAGTGGTTGGGCCGATCGCGCTGGCCCAGGAAATTCTGGGAAGGCCGGGCGCGGTGAAGCGGGTTTATGTGAGCGCGCTGACTAAGCCGGAAGATGCGTTGGCGCGGCGTGATCCCAAGAGTTTATCGGGCGCGATTTATGACCGGTGGTACTGCTCGCCTTATCCGCAGTCGATTGCGTTTCAGTTGCAGGAGGCGATTCCGAATTCGCATGCCGAGCAGATTCGGCAGGTGGCACAGAATGAAGGGGCGGTGCTGACGCGGATTGAGGGATTGATTTTTCTGGTGACGCTGGCGGCGCTGTTTGCTTCGGCGCTGGCGGTTTCGGCGGCGATGGCTACGGCGATTTTCGAGCGACGGGCGGAAGTGGGGTTGATGAAGGCTCTGGGTGCGGGAAGGCTGGCGGTTGCTTCCATCTTTTTTGCGGAAGCCTCGCTGCTGGCTTTGCTTGGCGGGCTGGTAGGATTTGCGGCTGGCGGAATGCTGGCGCACCAGATTGGGAGATCGATATTTAATTCGGAGATTGCGATTTCGCCGGTACTGTTGCCGGTGATTCTGGCGATCGCGGTGATGGTTACTTTTGCGGGAAGCGCGGCGGCGATTCGCAAGGCGGTGGAACTGGATCCGGTGTTTGCGCTGCGGGGTGAGTTGTGAACGGGCAGGTATCGCATTCGGCGCGAGAGATTGGCGCGCGCCGGGCGAAGCGTCCGCATACGTCGATGTTTATGCGGATGCTGGTGCGGGCGGCGGTGCTGCGGCGGGGACGGGCGCTCTCGGCTCTTTTTGCCATGGTAGTGGCGGCGGCAGTGGCGACGGCGATGCTGAATCTTTACGTGGATGTGCAGGCCAAGCTGCGGCGGGAGTTTCGGAATTACGGCGCGAATATTGTGCTGGTGGGCAAGGACGGCGCTTCCCTTCCCGCGGACGCTTTGGGGCAGGTGGAATCGGTTCTCGGGAATCGTGGGGTGGTGGCTCCGTTTGGGTTGGTGGTGGCGCGAACCGACGCCGGAGAATCGGTGGTGGTGGCGGGTACGGACTTTGAGCGGGTGCGGCAGTTGGATCATTGGTGGTCGGTGAGCGCGTGGCCTGCGACAAGTCCCACTTCTCGCGCAACGGACGCGCGAGAAATGGGGCACCCGGCTCTGGTGGGAGTGCGGGCGCGGGTGGTGGTGTCGCCGAAAAATCAGAACTTCGATCTTAGCTTTCAGGGACATAAGATTCATCTGGCGCCGGCGGGAACGGTAGAAACGGGAGCGGCGGAAGACAGCCGCGTGTATATTTCGCTGGCGGATTTCGTGGCGTGGAGTGGAGTGCAGCCCTCGACGATTGAAGTTGCGGCCAGCGGATCGCCGGAGGAGATCGGCGCGATTCTGCATCAACTGCAAAGTGCGATTCCGACGGCGGAGGTGCGTCCGGTGCGGCAGATTATGGAAGGCGAAGCGCGGGTGCTGGGCAAGACGCGGGCGACGCTGCTGGCGGCGGCTGCGCTGATTATTTTGACCGCGGCGCTGTGCGTACTCTCGACGCTGATGGGATGGGTGTTTGACCGGCGGCGCGACTTTGCGATTTTGAAGGCGCTGGGAGCGTCGGATGGGATGCTGAATGGATTTTTTGCCGCGGAGGCGGCGGCGTTGGGCGCGACCGGAGCGGTGATTGGATTTGTTTTGGGTATCGGGATCGCGGCATGGATTGGGCGGGTGAATTTTCATGCGTCGGTGGCTCCACGATTTGGCGTTCTACCTTTTGTGCTGGCTGGTAGCATAGCGGTGACGTTGCTATCGGCGATCCTGCCGATTTCGCTGCTGCGGCGGGTACAGCCAGCGGTGATTCTGAGGGGAGAGTGAAATGATCCGGATCAAAGATGTGACCAAGCTCTACCCTGGTAAGGCTGCGGCTGCGCATGATCCCACTTCTCGCAAAAGAAGCGAGAAGTGGGGCACCCCCAGTGATGCGATTCATGCGTTGGACGATATTTCGCTGCAGGTGGCGCAGGGGGAATGGCTTTCGATTATGGGGCCGTCGGGGTCGGGGAAATCGACGCTGGTGAATCTGATTGGATGCCTGGATCGGCCGACCTCGGGAGAGATTTGGCTGGATGGGCAGAATGTCGCGGGAATTTCGGCGAGTGAATTGAACCGGGTGCGGGCGGAGAAGATTGGATTTATTTTTCAGCAGTTTCACCTGATTCCGTTTCTTACGGCGGTGGAGAACGTGATGCTGGCGCAGTATTTTCACAGCATGACGGACGAGCAGGAGGCGATGGACGCGCTGACGCAGGTGGGGCTGGAGGATCGCGGGCAACACTTGCCATCGCAACTTTCGGGCGGAGAGCAGCAGCGGGTTTGCATTGCGCGGGCTTTGATCAATGATCCGAAGATTATTCTGGCGGACGAGCCGACGGGAAATCTGGATGCGGTGAATGAGGAATTGGTTCTGCGGCTGCTGCGGGAGTTTCACCAGCAGGGGCGAACGATTGTGATGGTGACGCATGATCCGGTGGTGGCGCGGCTGGCGGACCGGCGGATTGAATTTCATCATGGCAAAATCGAATCGCAGGAAGTTTTTGCCATGGCCGATGAAGAACAGTTCGATGAAGTGCTCGAGGAATTGTGGGTGCTGGGCGAGCACAGCGAGATTGCGGAAGTGGAGCGCATGGAGGTGCATGGAGCGCTGCCGGTGAGCCTGGCGATTGAGAAGATGATGCAGATGGGGTTGGTAGTTTCGGCGCCGCATCCTCCGCTGGCACACGGGCATAAACCTTTTGTGAATCCTTGCCATGATGCGTTGAAGCCGGTTTCGGCTTCGGTGGGCGATGGAACTTTGATCGTGGAGTTGACGCCGCGAGGGCGCGAGCGGGCGGGAAGCATTATCCGGCGGCACCGGTTGGCTGAGCGACTATTTACTGACAGTTTGGCGATGGATAGCGAATCGGAGATTGAGCAACAGGCTTGCAAGTTTGAACATATTCTGTCGCCCGAGGCTACGGATAAGATTTGCGCGTTTTTGGGACATCCGAGGACTTGTCCGCATGGGGCGCCGATTCCGCCGGGAGGGTGCTGCGGGCGGTCGGAGTTTGCCGAGGCTACGAGTTCTGTGCGCGGGGAGCGTTCGGAAACTCTCGGGGGCTAAAGCCCTATATCTTTACTTACCCTTTACGCGGCGCTGAAACGCCGCCCTTCCACGGTTACGCTGGCATTTGTTTGTTCTATTGGCATTCATGGAAATGACGCACTTTCGCGGGGCGCTGCAGCGGAAGCAGGTTCCTCCGCTGCACCCTCGCTAGCGCTCGGGCTCCGGTCGGAATGACAATTTGATTGAGGGAGAATCCCCGCGGCTGCGGGGCGCTGTTATGATCGGTTTCGACTATGACGATGGCGCGGCGTCCTATTATTGGCGTGTTTGACTCTGGTTTTGGCGGGCTGACTGTTCTTAAAGCTTTGCTTGAAGTGATTCCGGAGGGCGATTATCTCTATTTTGGGGATACGGCACGGCTGCCTTATGGTTCGAAGTCGGTAGAGACCGTGGCACGCTATGCGGTCGAGGCGGCGCATTTTCTGGAAGCGCGCGGGGCGCAGTTGTTGGTGATTGCCTGTAACACGGCGACGGCGCTGGCTCTGGATCGAATCGTTGCGGCGGCGCATGTGCCCGTTGTTGGGGTGGTTGAGCCGGGTGCGGAGGCTGCGGCAGCGGTCAGCAAGAACAAGAAAGTGGTGGTGGTCGGGACCGAGGCTACGGTGAGCAGCCATGCTTATAAGAAGGCGCTGGAGGCGCGGGGAGTGGAGGCGCGGGAGAAGGCATGCCCGCTGCTGGTGCCGTTGGTGGAGGAGGGATGGGTGGAGCATCCAGTGACCGATCAGGTTGCGGGGATTTATTTGGCGGAGGCGTTTGCTGACGGATTTCATGATGCGGATGCGTTGGTGCTCGGGTGCACGCATTATCCGCTACTGAAAGCTGTGTTGCGAAAGGCAGCGCCGGAGCATGTGAGCATTGTGGATTCGGCGGAATCGACGGCGCGGGTGGTGGCGGAGCGGTTGCAAGGACTATTGGCTTCTGCGGAGGGTGAGGAACGGCGGACGGTTCCGCGGATTAGATTTTTTGCGACGGATTCGGTGGAGAAATTTCGAAGGTTGGGGGAGAGATTTTTGGGGCATCCCATCGAAGATGTGGAGCATGTGGATTTGAAGGAGTAGTCCGGGGGCTAAAGCCCTAATCTTTTTGCCCCTTTAAGCGGCGCTGAAGCGCCGCTCTTCCACGGTTGTGCGGGCATTCGTGGAGATGGCGCTCTTTCGTGGCGCTTTAAACGACAACAGGTTCCTCCACTGCGCCCTCGCTGGCGCTCGGGCTCCGGTCGGAATGACAAGTTGAATAGAAGTCCGGCTAAAACCCTGCATCCTTCTTTGACCACCTACGCGGCGCTGAAGCGCCGCTCTTCCACGGTTGTGCGGGCATTCGTGGAGATGGCGCTCTTTCGTGGCGCTTTAGAGGACAACAGGTTCCTCCACTGCGCCCTCGCTGGCGCTCGGGCTCCGGTCGGAATGACAAGTTGAATAGAAGTCCGGCTGAAACCCTGCATCCTTCTTTGACCATCTAAACGGCGCTGAAGCGCCGCTCTTCCACGGTTGCGCGGGCGTTCGTGGAGATGGCGCTGTTTCGCGGGCGCTGGAGCGGACAGCGGGTTCTTCCGCTGCGCCCTCGCTGGCGCTCGGGCTCCGGTCGGAATGACAAGTTGAATAGAAGTCCGGCTAAAACCCTGCATCCTTCTTTGACCACCTACGCGGCGCTGAAGCGCCGCTCTTCCACGGTTGTGCGGGCATTCGTGGAGATGGCGCTGTTTCGCAGGCGCCGAATCGACGGACAGCGGGTTCCTCCACCGCGCCCTCGCTGGTGCTCGGGCTCCGGTCGGAATGACAGACTTAGGAGAAGGTCGAATTCAGTAGAGCTCGAACTCAGTACAGGTGGAAATCGACTTCGACGGCCATTTCGACTTTGACGGGGTGGCCGTCTTTCAGTCCCGGTTCGAAGCGCCAGGTTTTGACGGTTTCGAGGGCTTTTTCGTCGAGGCCCATGCCGAGGGAGTTCACTACGCGGAGATTTGTGGGTTTGCCGTCGGTATCGACGACGATCATCAGGGTGCACGTGCCTTGATACTTGGCTTTTCGAGCCTCTTCGGAAAATTCCGGATCGGGAGAATAGATGGGGCGCGGAGGAGTGACTCCACGGCCGGGACGGAAAACGCCGCCGCCCATACCACCGCCCTCGCCGGGGCCTACGCCAGGGCCGTTGCCGGAGCCGACGCCACCGCCGCTGCCTGAGCCGATTCCAGAGCCGTAGCCGGTTCCGTTCGACGGGATAATGGCGGAGGATTTGGGATCGCCAAGGTTGGGCAAGTTATTCATGGCCACTTTGATTTCTGGCGGAACGATCGACCGTGGGCTCAACCGCTAGCTTGGGATTGAAATTTCGTATCACCGCAGTGGGCGGGGTGATCTGCTGCATGGAGAACTTGGGAAGCTTGCCACGGGAGGCTTGCAGTACGTCGCGGTCGCCACCGCCGCCGCCTCCGCCGGCTTGGGTTTTGGCGGGCTTCAGCGAGTAGTCGCCGGGATCGATGAGCGCTGTGGTGACGGTCTGCTGCTTGGCCTGGGCTTTAGTGACCCAGCGGTGGGCCAGGATTGTGCCACCGATGATTAACGCGAGGACTACGACGTGAGCGGCGGTGGAACCGAGGACGCCATTTTTCTTGTAGTTGTAGAAACCCCAGATGTCCTTGACTGGGATGGGCTTCGATTCCAGCTTGAGGGGTGGAAGTTTCTTGGGGAAAAAGAAGTCGTCCAAGCCGCGGAAGAGGGACTTGTACAACGGCTCGAAGGTGTCGGGAGCGAGCAGGAGGTTTAGTTCCGGCTCTCTTTCAGCGGGTGTCGGATTCACTTCTACGGATGACATGTTCCCCGATTCGGCTTTCCCAGGTCGGACGGTGAGTACAATGCGCTCGGCCCGACGCCCTGCTCAACACAGATGAAGAGTCCTCCCAGCGAGTTGCCTGTAAGGCTACGGCTCGTTGTGGAATTTAGCGACCGGCACTGGGCAAAGATTAACGTCCATTTGCCTGTTTGGAAAATTGTACCTCTTCTTTGGGTAGTTTACGAAGTGTATTTCGGAGTGCGGCGCGAGCGAGGGAAATCAAAATCTTTAACACAGGGGACACCGGGGGGCACAGGGTAGAGCTTCAGGATCGGAGTTCGTGGACGTTCGCGGCGGCGCTCCCTATAATGAAGGGATTCACACATTGGGAGAAGCCGATAGAGTGCCGCTCGAACTGAAAACTACTATTAATCTGCCTAAAACTGCCTTTCCGATGAAGGCGAATCTGCCGCAGAATGAGCCTAAAATGCTGACGCGGTGGGAGGAGGCGCGGATTTACGAGCGCATCCGCGAGGCGCGCAAGGGATCGCCGACGTACATTTTGCATGATGGGCCGCCTTATACCAGCGGGCCGATTCATATGGGAACGGCGCTGAATAAGTGTCTGAAAGATTTCATCGTGAAGTCGAAGACGATGGCGGGGTTCGATGCGCCGTATGTGCCGGGGTGGGATTGCCACGGGCTGCCGATTGAAATCAAGGTGGATAAGGAGCTGGGCGGCAAGAAGCTGCAGATGCGTCCGCTCGATGTGCGGGCGGAGTGCCGGAAGTATGCGCAGAAGTTTCTGGATTTGCAGCGGCAGCAGTTTAAACGCATTGGAGTGTTTGGGAGATTTGATCGTCCGTACGCGACGATGAATCCGCAGTATGAGTCGGTGGTGCTGTCGACGTTCTTTTCGTTTTACGAAAATGGATTCGTCTACAAGGGACTGCGCGCGGTTTATTGGTGTATGCATGACGAGACGGCGCTGGCTGAGGCTGAAGTGGAGTATGAGAATCACACCAGCCCGACGGTTTATGTGAAGTATGCGCTCTTGGATGATCCGGCGAAGATTGATCCTGCATTGGCGGGGAAGAAAGTATCGACAATTATCTGGACGACGACGCCGTGGACGCTGCCGGCGTCGATGGCGGTGGCGTTTCATCCGGATGAAGAGTATGTGGGATTGGAAGTTCCCACGTCTCGCAAAGGAAACGAGACCCTTCGACAAGCTCAGGGCAGGCCGTGGGGCACCCCAGATAGTGAAGTTTACATTGTGGCGGCGAAGCTGGCGAAAGATGTGGCGGAGAAGTGCGGGCTCGCGGATGCGCGGGAGATTGCGCATTTTCCGGGAAGGAAAATGGAGCGGTTGAATTTTCAGCATCCATTTCTGGATCGGAAAATTTTGGGGGTGCTGGCGGAATATGTCACCATGGATACGGGAACCGGCGTGGTACACACGGCTCCTTCGCATGGTGCTGAGGATTTTGTTACTGGCGTGAAGTATGGGCTGGACGCGACCAGCAATGTGGATGAAAAAGGCATTCTGCGCAACGGCCTTGAAGAGTACACGGGGCTGCGCGTATGGGATGCGAACCAACCGATTATTGAATTACTGAAGAAACGCGGGGCGCTGCTGCATACGGAGAAGACGGAACATTCTTATCCGCATTGCTGGCGATGTCATAATCCGGTGATTTTTCGGGCGACGGAGCAGTGGTTTATTTCCATGGAAACGCCCATGCCGGGCGGGAAGTCGGAAGAGGATACTTTGCGCAAGCGCACGCTGGAAGAAATCAAACACGTGAGGTGGGATCCGGCGTGGGGTGAAGAGCGGATGTCGAACATGATTGCGACGCGGCCGGATTGGTGTATTTCGCGGCAGCGGGTTTGGGGAGTGCCGATTGCCGTTTTTCTGTGCGAGAGTTGCGGCAAGCCGCTGAATGATCCGGAGGTGAATCGTAAGGTGGTGGAGTTGTTTGCGCGGTCGGGCGCGGATGCGTGGTTTACACCGGAGTCGAACTCGATTCTTCCGGTAACTGCGAAGTGTCCGCACTGCGGCGCGAGGAAATTTGAGAAAGAGACGGACATTTTTGATGTGTGGCTGGAATCCGGCGCGAGTTATCTTGCGCTGATTGCCGATGAGCCGACGTATCCGTGGCCCTCTGATTTGTATCTGGAAGGTGGAGATCAATACCGCGGATGGTTTCAGTCGTCACTGCTGTGCGGAATGGGAACGCGGGGAACGCCTCCGTATAAAGAAGTGGTGACGCCGGGATGGACGCTGGATGAAAAGGGCCAGGCCATGTCGAAGTCGCGGGGGAACGATGTGGACCCGGTGGATATTTCGGACCGGCTGGGCGCGGAGGTGGTGCGGTTGTGGGTGGCGTCGGTTGATTTTCGGGAAGATGTGGTGGGGTCGGAGAAGCTGATGCTGCGCATCGCGGAAAACTACCGCAAGATTCGCAATACGTTCCGCTATGTGCTGGGCAATCTCGGAGACTTTAATCCGGAGACGGACGCGGTTTCGTTCGAGAGCATGGAAGGGCTGGATCAGTACATGCTGCGGCAGACATTGGCGTTTGCCGATGAGGTGCGGGCGTCTTATAAGGAGTTCGCGTTTCACAGGATTTATCATCGGCTGAATCACTTTTGCATCGTCGATCTGAGCGCATTTTATTTTGATGTGCTGAAAGATCGGCTTTATATTTCGGCGCCGAAATCTCAGGCACGGCGCAGCGCGCAGACGGCGATCTGGCGGATTGGTGAGGGGCTGGTGCGATTGCTGGCGCCGATCATGAGTTTTACTTCGGAAGAAGTTTGGGATTATCTGCCGAAGATCGATGGGCGCAAACCAAGTGTGCATCTGGAATTATTTCCGTCGGCGGGGGAAATCCTGGGTGAGAGTTCGGTGAGGGATGATCGCGATGGCGACGATTGGACGACGCTGCGCGCGGTGCGCGACGAAGTTCTCAAGGCTCTGGAAGAGGCGCGCAACAATAAGCTGATCGGCACGGGTCTGGAGGCGCGGGTTATCCTGTCGGCGTCCGATCCAATTTATTCCGTGCTGTCGCGGCATGCGGATCAGTTGCGCTATTTATTTATCGTTTCGGCAGTCACGCTGGTCCAAGGCTCGGGCAATGGCACGGGCGGGGTGCATGTCGAAGTGAAAAAAGCTGACGGCGCCAAGTGCGAGCGTTGTTGGAATTATTCGATCCACGTGGGAGAGGATAAGAATTATCCGACGGTGTGTGAGCGGTGCAGCGCGGTGTTGAGGGAGATTGGCGGAGGCTGACAGGGGCTAAAGCCCGAAACATTTCGGAAGCTTTACGCGGCGCTGAAGCGCCGCTCTTCCACGGTGCTGCAAATGCTGGTGGTGTCGCTAACGTTAAAGCTACAAACCAGGCGGGGCGGTCGTTTCGCTGAGTCGAATGCTACAAACCTGGCGGAGACAAAGGTTAGCGCCGCAACGCTAAAGTCGCTGCGCCGCTGAGACCACGTCTTTTCAAAAAGATGAAACAGGGATCGGACGAATTGTGAACTGGCGAAAGCTGAGAACGTTTCTGCTTACGGTTTTTTTTCTGAGCCTGATTCCGGCCACGCGCTACTACCAGATCGACGTGCCGCTGATACGGTTTTTGAAAGGGCCGCTGGCGGTGGATCCTCTTTCGCTGCACCTGGCGGGGGAGTTCATGGAGAGCAATCTGGGAACCGAGCAAGGAAGCGACGGCTCGGTGACGGTGCGGATGATTGCGCAGCAGTACTTGTTTGTTCCGCACTGCATTCTGGTTCCCGCCGGAGTTCCGGTTCATCTGCGGATCACAAGTGCGGACGCGGTCCACTCGCTGAATTTCGAAGGCACGAAATATAACGTGAAGGTTCTGCCGGGCACAATTAGCGAGGCGCAACTGCAGTTTCCCAGCGCCGGCGAGTTCAAGACTGCTTGTACTGAGTTCTGCGGGGCCGGACATTACGCCATGCGATCCAAACTGAAAGTGGTGCCGCGCGATCAGTTCCCGATCTTGCGGGCAGGAGAAAGAGGGACCTGTGCGGCGCAATAAGGATACAGACTCTCGGAGCTGGAGAATTCGGAGCTGGAGAATGATCTGGATCGCGGCCGCCGTGGTTGCGGCGGGTTCGCTGCTGGTGGCGGCGAGTGACAATCCGCCGGAGCGAGTTCCCTCTTATGTGGCGTGGACGCCGGAAACCCTTGCGGCGGCCTCCGCGGGCGACGCTTTTCGTGGAATGCTGCTGGCCAGGCACTGCGAACACTGCCATGGAGTGGAGGGTTTCAGCGCTGTGGGTATGACTCCGAATCTTGCGGGTATGAATCGGTTGGCGGTGTGGAAGGAGTTGCAGGATTTTCGCAGTCACAAGCGAAAATCGCGAGTGATGGAAGGGATTGCGGGATCGCTGACGCCGCGGGACGTGGCGGACGTGGTCGCCTATTATGCGACGTTGCCCGTGTTCGAAGATTTGCAGGACAATCGGAATTTTCCGCAGCCGCGGCCTGACCCCACTCGCGCAGGCGTGGCTTCTCATCTGGTTTCGTTTGGAGATGGCGAGCGGGGTATTCCGCCGTGCCAATCATGCCACGGGCCGGTCGCTTACAAGATCGGAGTTCCCTCTCTGGTCAACCAGAACACGGACTATGTTCTGACCCAGCTCGAGGCATTTGCCAGTGGAGGCCGCGCAAACGACATTAACGTGCAGATGCGAACGATCTCTTCTCTGCTTACCGACGAGGAAAGGCACGCGCTCGCGGAATATTACGGGTCCGGTCTTGGACTGGAGCCGGGAAGCTCCCGATAAGGCTTTTAGCGTAAGAGTGGCGTGGGCGTGCGTCGAACCTCTCGTCGTGCTGGCTGCTGTCCCGGTACCAAGTCGATTACTTGTGTGTGCCGCAGCCGCGAAATAGAATTTCGTGCTAATGAGTGGGATCAGCGGTTTAGCGACTTTTTCCAGCCGCTGTAGGCGCTATTTTGATGAATCTGATGAAGTTGTCTGGCAGTTTCGTCGAAAAGGCAAAACGCAAAACGAAAGTAATAGTGTGCATCGGTTTGCATTATCCCGGTGGAGAAGCAGGCGGGATACCTGAATAACATGTTTGTAATCAGTGAGTTGTTAATCCACAGGGTTTGGCACACGGGGTGCACATTAGGCTGGGTGCAGTGGACTTCTGCCCCCTGGAGGGGTTTACGACCTCCACAATGACCACTACTCGGGTTTACACAGGTTCAGGAGGAAAGACGTTTATGAAGCGGATTGTTTTGATGGCTCTACTGGCAATGGCACTGCCGATGGCGATGTTCGCCAGTTCATCGGTCGACTTCACCAACAGCAGCGGTGTCCTTTCAGGCAGTACGGCCGGGCTGACCCTTAGCGGTTCTGAGCTGATTGCCGTAAACGGCCTCGGCGGGCTGGGCTTGGTTACTGGCGGCCTGGGAAGCGTAAGCTTTTCCACCGGCGCAGTGATGTCAGGCGGAATTACTGCTCTGCAGATGGGCGGCAACTTCGCTGGCGGCGGCACTTTCGATATTACTGGTAACGGGACGGACGGCATTCCGTCGGGTACGATTTTCAACGGATCATTCAATGGTCCATTGACCTGGACGCTGGTAACGGCTTCCAACGGAACTCACAACTACACGCTTCAGGGAAGCATCAAGGGCACCTGGTATAACGGGGCGACCGTGAATGGCGCAACCGTGCAGCTGACGATCAACACTGGCAAAGGCTACTTCAGCGGAAGCACGATGATCTCCAGCGGCGATACCAACATCAGTACCGTTCCAGAGCCGGGCACACTCGGATTGCTGGGAACTGGGATGATTGGTTTGGCTGGTGCGTTGCGGCGTAAGCTGAAAGCGTAATACATTTCAAATCCGCCTCACGAAAGCCTCGCGTTCCGCGGGGCTTTCGCTTTGCTTTTTGCGTGCTGGTTCCTCCAGCGGCTTACAGTGCCTGCTCGCGCCTAAGGCGCAATTCCCTTCCGGATTCCCTTCCCGAAAAAAACTTCAATTACCGCAGTAACCAGCCCCGGGGGATTACCGTTGACGCTGGCGAGTGCGCGTCTTTACATTCGCCACAGGGGGTCGTATGAAAGATATTCATGAGGTGTTGCGGCAGAAGCAGACCAGGTACGCGCAACTGGGGAAGCAGATAGAAATGCTCCAGCAGGCGGCGGAGAAGCTCCGAGAGGTGGCTCCCTTGCTCGCAGAGAACGACGATGAAGATAATGCTGTGTTGATGGAAGTGGACGAAGCGCCGGGCGCGGATGCGTCGGCGGCAAAAGCGGCAGCGGCAGGATCGGGAGGAGCAGCGGCGAAGGCAGCGCGTCCGACGGCGCCGCGTTGGCCGTAATTCGGGGCTGTAATCTCGCCTGAGTTAGGCGGGGACTCCACTTTATGACTCTTCTGGCACTATTAATTTCCACAGATGATTCCGCTTGCGAGGTCCTGGGCCGGGTGTTGCCGGCCTCCGGGATCGCGATGGAGCGATTCAGCGATCTGGCGACGGCGCTGGATCGTCTTCGGCAGCAGAGGTTCGACGCTCTGATTATCGATTTTGAAGATGCCAAAGCGGCGGCCGAAGTGTTCGAAGAGGCGCAGAAGTTGAATTCGGGAGTGGCTCCGGTAACGGTGGCCCTGGTGGCGGAACGGGCCAAAGTGCGGGAAGTGTTGAGCAGTGGCGCACATTTTGTTCTGTATAAGCCGCTGTCAGAAGAAAAAGTGAAGGCCGGATTGCGAGCGGTGAGTGCTCTGCTGAACCGCGAACGCCGGCGCGCCTACAGAGTGCCGGTGCAGGCTCCGGTGGAGCTGACCTTGCCGGACAAACGCACGATGGAGGGAATTCTTCTCGATCTAAGCGAGACTGGTATGGATGTACTGACCGCCGAACCCCAGGTTCCGGCGGCGTTGCTGAAATTCCGCTTCACGCTGCCCGACGCATCGCTGGAAATTGACGCTCACGGGCAAGTGGCATGGGCAAAGCCGAACGGGCAAACCGGCGTCCACTTTCTGGATTTGGACGAATCCATCAAGACGCAACTTCAGGAATGGATACACTCGGCTGCGTCGGCCTTGCGGGCGGGTGAGGATGAGACGGTTCCGCATTGCAAGCTCACTGATTTAAGCCTGGGCGGATGCTATGTGGAGACCGATTCTCCGTTCCCGGAGCGCGCGCTGGTTGATCTCTGTCTGCGCACGGATGAGATGGCGGTGCATACGGAAGGAATGGTTCGAGTCGCTCATCCCGGCTATGGGATGGGGGTGGAGTTTCCTTCGCGCACGCCGGAACAACGGGCGCAGGTGGGCAATCTGATCAGCTTTCTGCGGGGCTGTCCGCAATCCATGCTGGAAATGAGTGTTTCACCGCGGGCTTTGGTTGCAGACTTGAGCCAGTTTGAACCGGCTCCGGATGCGGCAAACGCAACCTCGGAAGATGAAGAGTTGCAGGATCCCTTGCTCGAATTGTTGCGCCAAGCGAGCAGCATGCAAGAGGATGATTTTCTAGAAGAACTTCGCCGGCAGCGATCGGGCGAAGCCGTTACCACGTAGTAGTTCCCTTCCTACTTCTTTATTCTCACTTCAACTGAATCGATTCTCAGCGGGCATCAACGAATTCCAGTTCGCTAATGCGGCAGATAGCCCGACTCCATGGGCAATTTGCCGTCGACGCGGACGACGTTGATAGTGTTGTCGACGGAGCGAACGTCTACGAGGCCGACCGCTCCGGGGGTGGATTGGACGATCTTGAGGACGTCAGCGTCGGAATCGGCGACCATGATGGAATCTTTGTGGGCGGCGATCAGGGCCTTCCATTCGCCGACATTCATTTTGTTCAAGCGCTCGAGAGTTTCGATTTCGCCCTCGGAATTCTTGTGCAAGACCAAGACAACGGAGGTGCCGTCAGGCCACTTTCTGACCTCCGAACGAAAAATCTTAGAAAGGTGCGCGGCGGTGACAGTGCCAACATTGTTTTCCTTGTTGACCACGACCGCCATGTGGTGGGCGAAGCAGGGAGTAAGGAAGGTCAGGACAAAAGCGAACAGAACGGCAAGGCGCTGAGGTTTCATGAGCACATCCATCTTGAAATGTGGTTTGAGGGGGCCCACAACGAGACTAATTGACAATTGTCGAGCGGTACGTCAAAACATTGTCAAATCGCGGGGAGGTACCTGAGAAGAAAACATCTGATTGGCTTCCTGCACCGACTGCAATTTCCTGGCGGCAATTGACAATTGGCGGCCGCGCCGTACAATCCGCTGGCATGGAAATCGGTCCCATTCGGCTGATTCGCGAGGCCACACCGGATCAGCGGCGGACGCTGCTGGCGGCGGCACTGGGCTGGGCGCTGGATGCCTTCGATGCCATGCTCTATGCGCTGGTGTTGGCGCTGCTGATACGGGACTTCGGGATGAGCAAGTCGACAGCGGGGTTTCTGGGGACACTTACGCTGTTGGCGTCCGGCTTGGGTGGGGTAATGTTTGGTTTCCTGGCCGACCGCATGGGGCGCAAGCGGGCGTTGATGGCGAGCATTCTCACCTACTCCGTGTGCTCGTTCGCGTCGGGGTTAGCGACGAGCATTGCCATGCTGGCGACGGCGAGATTTGTGCTGGGGCTGGGCATGGGCGGCGAATGGAATACGGGCGCCACACTGGTGGCAGAGACTTGGCCAAGCGAACTTCGCGCGAAGGCAATCGCGTTGGTCCAGAGTTCGTGGGCCATTGGCTTTGCCGTTGCGGCGCTGGTGGCGGGGCCGGTGGCACGCTACTTCGGTTGGCGGGCTGTTTTCTTCGTGGGAATCCTGCCGGCACTGCTGACGTTATGGATGCGGCGTGGAGTGCCGGAGTCGAAGATATGGGAGGAGCGGAGAACCTCGCGGAGTGAAAATCAGATTGCGAATGAGCCGCAGATCGCAGTCTCGAAACGCGGCCCCGACGGTCGCTACGACAGTGGAGTGTCGGCGCTGACGGTGACCACAACGGGGAAAGATTCGACAAGCTTCTCTTTGATTTTTAGATCGCCGTATCTGAAGTCGACGGTGGCGCTATTGTTCTTTAACCTGTTTTGCATGTTTGCCTGGTGGGGATTGTTTACCTGGATCCCGCCATACCTCTCTCTTCCGGTATCGCAAGGCGGACGTGGGTTTGGGGTGATGGGCACGACGACGCTGCTGGTGGTGCTGAATCTTTTCGGCATGCTCCCTGGGTATGCCAGCTTCGGCTGGGCGGCGGACCGGCTGGGCCGAAAGAAGGCATTCATCGTTTACAGCTTAACCGCAGCTTTTGTGATTCCCCTTTATGCAATTGCGCGGTCGCCTACCGTGATCATGATCCTGGGAACGGTCGTGGCATTTTTCGGGACTGGATTGTTTTCCGGCTCGGGAATTATTGGCAGCGAAATCTTTCCCACGAATCTGCGCGCCCGCGGGTTGGGATTTACTTACAACGGCGCGCGGACGTTGAGTTCGGTTTCTCCACTGATTATTGGCCGGGTGGGACAAGCGCGAGGATTGGGCTGGGCGTTTTGTTTGTGCGCAGCCGGGTATCTGCTGGCGGCTTTGATGACAACGCAATTGCCGGAGACTCGGGGAAAGAATCTGGAGTAAAGACGATTCTTACTGGGGCTTCCAGGTGACGCGCACGCGCACGGGAATCTCGTTTTTCACGGGGAGAGTAAGCAGCGAGGGAGGATCGATTTTGAAATCGGCGAGCGTGGCGAGGATGGTCCCGGTGATGTGGACTTCATTGCCTTGTTTGTGAGTTGCAATGGCACCAGCTTGTAATAGGCGGTCTGGCCGGCGAATTCGACTTCCAGCTCAGCGTTCACTGTGGATGCATCCGTAATGCGATTACGGCAGGTGTCGAGAAAACTGTAGTGAGCAGGGTCGTAGATAGTTTAGATGCGCGCTTAGAACTTTACCGAAACGGATAAGAGAGCAGCACCGAATGCGCCCGCGGTGACGATGGCGACGAGACCGTTAAAGGCGACGGACGGGAGTGTCCGTCCCACACGTTCCATCTCGCACGGTACATCCCACGCGATGTTTCCTGCATAAGGTTTTTCCGCGGCTACAATTTGGCGTGGCGCAGGCGGAGGGCGTTGGTGATTACGGAGACGGAGCTGAAGCTCATAGCGGCGGCGGCGAAGATGGGGCTGAGCAGTAGACCGAAAAAGGGATACAGGACGCCGGCGGCAATGGGAACACCGACGGCGTTGTAGACGAAGGCGAAGAAAAGATTCTGGCGGATGTTGCGCATGGTGGCACGGCTCAGGTTGCGGGCGCGCACGATTCCGGTGAGATCGCCTTTGACCAGAGTGATGCCGCCGCTTTCCATGGCAACGTCGGTGCCGGTGCCCATGGCGATTCCGACATTGGCCTGAGCGAGCGCAGGGGCATCGTTGATTCCGTCGCCGGCCATGGCGACGACTCTTCCCTGCCCTTGCAGTTTGCGGATGATCTCTAATTTTTGTTCTGGCAAGACTTCAGCTTCGAATTCATCGATGCCGAGTTTCGTGGCGATGGCTGCGGCGGTGGTGCGATTGTCGCCGGTGAGCATCACGATGTGAATGCCTTGAGCTTTGAGATCGCGGATGGCTTCAGGAGTGGAGGGCTTTACGGGATCGACGACGGAGAATGTTCCTAGATATTTTCCGTCAGCGGCGACGAAGAGGGTGGCGCCTGGAGCTGAGTTGGCTGCGTTGGTATTGGGGGTCGCGGAAGTGAAGGCTCCAAGGTCCACCATTAGCGCGGCATTGCCGACGGCGACTCTCTTACCATCGATTACTCCGGTGATGCCCTTCCCCGGAATGGCGGTAAATTCTCTGGGCTGCGAAAGCGACAACTTCTGTTTTTCCGCGGCTGCAACGAATGCACCAGCCAATGGATGTTCGCTGGCGCGCTCGAGACTGGCGGCCAGGCGGAGGGCTTCATTTGTTTCATTCTGCAGATCGGTTCCAGTCAGCTCCGGCTTACCTTGGGTGAGCGTGCCGGTTTTGTCGACTACGAGCGTGTCGACTTTTTCTAGAATCTCTAAAGACTCGGCATTTTTGATGAGCACGCCGGCTCGAGCGCCGCGGCCGACGCCGACCATGATCGCCATTGGCGTAGCGAGGCCGAGGGCGCAGGGACACGCGATGATCAGCACGGCGACGGCGTTCACGAGGGCGTGCGCGAACCTGGGCTGCGGGCCGAGGAAGAACCACGCGAAGAAAGTGATGATTGCGACGGCGACGACGATCGGGACGAACCACTTGGCAACGCGATCGGCAAGGCGCTGGATAGGAGCCCGGCTGCGTTGCGCCTGGCCTACGAGTTGGACGATGCGCGCGAGTAAGGTTTCTGCGCCAACGCGATCGGCACGCATGATGAATGAGCCGGTGCTGTTGACGGTTGCTCCGATGACTTTGCTGTCGGAAGATTTTTCGACCGGCATGGACTCGCCGGTGATCATGGACTCGTCGATTGAGCTGCGGCCTTCGAGGATTACTCCGTCTACGGGAACTTTTTCGCCGGGGCGGACGCGCAGGCGGTCTCCGGGCTTGACTTGTTCGAGGGGAATGTCCTTCTCGGCGCCGTCGGCTGCGAGGATGCGGGCGGTTTTGGGACTGAGATCGAGCAGGGCTCGAAGCGCGGCGCTGGTGCGGCTGCGAGCGCGCAATTCCATGACCTGGCCGAGCAGGACGAGAGTGGTGATGGCGGCGGCGGCTTCGAAGTAGACGTCGGGATAGCCGGACATATTGCCAGACCCAGCGCGCAGGGACTCGGGGAAAATCCGTGGGAAGAGCGTTGCGATCACGCTGTAGACGTAGGCGACGCCGGTGCCCATGCCGATCAGCGTGAACATGTTAGGGCTGCGATTGACGAGCGAAGTCCAGAAGCGCTGGAAGAAGGGCCATCCGGCCCAGAGGACTACGGGTGTGGCGAGAATGAATTCGAGCCACGGCAGACCCCATCCCCAAAGAAAGAGCTGGTTGCGGTACCCCGCGAGTGTATCCACCCGTCTCACAAAGAAACCGGGCCAGAGCATGCTTGCCATCGCCATCAGGAGCAGCGGCAGAGTGAGGGCTACCGCGATCCAGAAACGGCGGGTCATGTCGCGCAGCTCTGGATTCTCTTCAGCAGCGGCCGCGGTCACGGTGCGAGGCTCGAGGGCCATGCCGCAGATCGGGCACGAACCGGGCGCGGGACGTACGATCTCCGGGTGCATGGGGCAGGTGTACTCGGTGCGCATGGAGGCCACGGGGACGTCGGGTTCGAGAGCCATGCCGCAGGTGGGGCAGGCGCCGGGCTTGGGTTCGCGAACTTCGGGACACATCGGGCAAACGTAGGCGGGCGATTGAGTGGCTGATAACGGAGTCTGGTTGGAAAGCCTGTGAGCACCTTCATGAGTTGAAAGCGCAGCTGGGTTTGCGGCACCCAGGGTAATCAATCCCGAAGACTTTGGCGGTAACGGCGCTTGCAGATACTTGCTGGGGTCGGCCTTAAATTTTTCCAGGCATGGGGCGCAACAAAAGAAGTAGTTCTTGCCGCCGAGACTATAGACATGCTTGGCGGCAGCGGGATTGACGCTCATTCCGCACACGGGGTCGCGTTCAAGGGCGGAGGCTGGACTGGACGGGTTTGTTGACATGATGATCGCGGATTGCCGGCGCAGCGAGAACTTTACTCCTTTGAGTGAGTTTTCGGTCACCAACCAAAATCTTAAAACGCAGAGGACGCGGAGAACTGCCGCGGGGCACGCTGAGACCTCAATGCGGGCCTGGGCTACGCAGTTGGATGGGGGATGCTTTATATTGGATTCAGCCCTGGAGACGAGCGGGCGACTTTCCATCAAGCTTTCTTATTCAACGTTTGTGGTCAGGACTTTTTTCGAAGGATCAAATCAATGACTTATCTGGACGTGGTTTTCCGTTACGGAGCTGTGCCGGGAGAGGCTGCGCTGCGAGCGATCGACGGCATGCGTGAAGTTTACGGCGTGCGCGGGGTAAAGTTTAACGAAGCCGAACGCACGGTACGGGTAGGATATGATGCTTCGCGAATGAAGGCAGATGCGGTGGCAAAACTACTGCGCCAAGCCGGGATTGACGTACGAGACGCCGTCGCGCTCGCTTAGGGTTTTTTAATTCTTGCGAACCTGACTCAGAACAAACCTTACTCAGAACCTGGGAGAATTGGGGGAGGCAAAAAGGACCGGGGGAGGTTGACCTTATTGCTTTTTATGCAAGGGGCGCCCAAGAGAACCTCTGGCCGAAGTCATCCTTGGAGCGCCCCGTTGCGCGCCACTTCGTCTGTTTCATATATAAGCACCTGGCTTGCCATTCTTAAGCTGCACAAAATGCAAGGTCGCAGTTTTGTGCGCTTTGTAGGAATTGCTCTGCGGCTGGAAAGATTTACTTCTGCCGGCCCTGGCCGGCTGGACAGTGGGGAAAAAGCTCAGAATAAAAGCGAAACAGGCGCGAGGAGAAGGCACATTCGCCTCAGGTAATTCTTGTAGATGCGTTCCCGGCGCACGAGACTTCCGCTATAATTCTCTAGCGACTTCACTCACCGCGCACAATCTGCGCCCTTAGCTCAGCTGGATAGAGCGTCTGGCTACGAACCAGAAGGTCGGGAGTTCGAATCTCTCAGGGCGCACCATTCCTTCGATATTCTGCGGGCTCAACAGCTACGAAGCTTTTCTTACCGGATGCAGGCGGGAGCGGTGCTCTTCTTTTCTCTGCTCCATGGAAAGAACCCGTTGACCCAAGCCGGCGAGTTGGGCTAGTTCCTGCTGGATTTCCTGGAGTCTTTCATGCCTCTGGCCGTGAGCCACTTGAGCTTCTGTTTCGGGGCGGGGTTGACGGCGGTACTGCTCGTTCAATTGTTGGAGTTGAGCGATTTCAGCGCGAAGATTCCCAATCTTTTCACGAAGCACTGCTAGATGATCCATGACAATAGAATAACGCATTTGAAGCAGTTCTTTAAACGGTATCAAGAAAATGGTGGTGGCGAAGTTTGGTTCCCTTTTCTTAGGATCGTCGCCCGGAAGCTTTCCCCGAGGGCCCATATCAGACGAGATCCCTTCGCGCTGCCGCTCAGGGCGGGCTCCCCGCTACGCCTGAAAGGCGGCTCCGCTCGGGATGACGTACAAGAAATTCTTTCTGCGCGCGGGTGAGCGGTGGGTGCGGTAAGCGGAGGGAGTATCATCGAATGAAATTAAATGTTGAAGTTAAAGCTCGATGAAAGCGGTGTAAGGAATGCCTCAGTCGATTGACTGGCCACGGCCGTCGTCCCCGCGGCGGCGGCGCCGGTTTTTTATTATTGTCATCGTACTCGGCGTCATTTTCTTTGGCAGCCGGAGCGCGCTGTCGTATTACGTGGACCTGCTCTGGTTCCAGTCGCTCGGGTATGCGGAGGTGTTCTGGAAGACGTTAAGCCTGCAGGCGGGAGTGTTCGCGGCTTTTGCGGCGGCGACATTTGTCGTTCTGTACGGATCTTTTGTGGCGCTGAAGCGGGCGCACCTGCCGGATTTGCCGGAGGGGCATACGATTTTTATTGGGGGACAGCCACTGAAACTGCCGGTGGAGCCGGTGTTGCGGCTGATTGCGCTGGGACTTTCGCTGGCGATTGCGTTGGCAACCGGGGCGGCGCTGATGGCAGAGTGGCCGACTCTGGCACTGTTTTGGTACGCGCCGCAAACTGGTGGAAGTCTGGATCCGATTTTTGGCAGGCCGGTTAACTTTTTTCTTTTCACCTTGCCGGCGTGGCAACTGATTGCCGGATGGCTGCTAACGCTGGCGCTGATTACGTGTGCGCTCGCCGGATTCTTCATCCTTATTACCGGGGGTGCCCGGGCGCTTTCAGGCAAGCTGAGCCGTGGCGTGATGTTGCCGTGGGGTGGTTTCTCCATCGCATTTTCGTTTCTGTTGCTGGTGATTGCGACGGAGGTTTATCTCGGGCGCTTTGAACGGCTACTTGAGGACCATACGATTTTTGGCGGCGTGACCTATACGGATGCGCACGTCACGCTGACTGGGATGTTGGTGGTGTGCGCGGCGCTGATTGTGGGTGCGGCGATTTCGGCGGTCAATGCGGTGCGGATTCCGCGAGGGCGCTGGTTAGTGGCGGCGATTATTCCCGCGGCAGTTTGTTATTTCGGCGTGCAAGGGATTGCCTGGTACGTGAGCAGCTTTATCGTGAAGCCGAATGAACTGGTTCGCGAGAAGCCCTACATCGCGTTCAATACCGAATTGACGCGGCAGGCTTATGGATTGGACAAGGTGACGCAGCGGCAGTTCCCTGCCGAGACCACGGTGGAGGCGGCCGATCCACAAAATAATCAGGCTACGCTGCAAAATATCCGGCTGTGGGACTGGCGCGCGCTGCAGGATACGCTGCGGCAGATTCAGGAGATTCGCACTTATTACGATTTTCCGGATATTGATATTGATCGATATAACATTGAAGGCACGACTCGCGAGATCATGCTGGCGGCGCGGGAGCTGAACGTGGATAAGCTGCCGGAGAGCAGCCGGAACTGGATCAACGAGAAGCTGATCTATACGCACGGTTATGGCATTACGATGAATCCAGTCAACGGATTCACGGCGGAGGGGCTGCCCACACTGATCTTGAGCAACATGCCGGTGCAGAGCACGGTTCCGGATTTGAAGGTAACCCGGCCGGAGATTTATTTCGGCGAGCTGACCAATACCGACGTTTATGTGAAGACGAGGCAGAAGGAGTTTAACTATCCGCAGGGCGAGAGCAATAATCTCACGTCGTACGAAGGCAGCGGCGGAATTGAAATCGGCGGCTTTCTGCGGCGCATGGTGATTGCGTTCGATCAGGATGATCTGGCGAAGCTGCCGTTCAGCGATGACGTGAACAAGGATAGCCGGCTGTTGATGCGGCGCAACATTCGCGACCGCGTGGCGGCGCTGGCGCCGTTTCTTACTTTCGATCCGGATGCTTATATTGTGCTCGATGACGATGGGCGGCTCTCCTGGATGATGGATGCGTTCACGGTTTCAGACAGCTATCCGTACTCGTCGCATTACCGGCTTGGCGATAATTCCATCAACTACATGCGGAACAGCGTGAAGGTAGTGGTTGACGCCTACGATGGAACCACGACATTTTATGTATTTGATCCGCAAGATCCGATCATTGCGGCGTACCGGCAGGTTTTTCCGAGCTTGTTCAAGGATGCGTCCGCTATGCCTGCCGGACTGCGAAAGCATGTGCGATATCCGGAGTTGTTGCTGAAACTTCAGGCAGAAGTTTACGGATTGTATCACATGACGGACCCGGAGGCGTTTTATAACCGGGAAGATTTGTGGACGGTGGCCACCGAAGTCGGGATGGGCCCGGGGGGCGAGCAGACGACGCAGCCGATGCAGCCGAATTTTGTGCTGATGAAATTGCCGGGAGAAGATGGCGAGGAGTTCGTGGAGATTCTGCCATTCACTCCGGCGAACCGAAATAATCTGATTGGATGGATTGCCGGACGCAGCGATGGAGCGCAGTACGGGACGTCGGTGGTTTATAACTTTCCGAAGACCAAGCTGGTGGATGGTCCGCTGCAGATCGAGGCGCGCATCGACCAGAACGCGCAACTTTCCGGACAGTTGACATTGTGGAACCAGCAAGGCTCGCACGTGCGGCGCGGGGCGCTGCTGGTGATTCCGATTGGGAAAGCGTTGCTGTATGCGGAACCGATTTATTTGCAGGCGGAGCGAAGTCCGATGCCGGAGTTGCGGCTGGTGGTGCTGGCGCTGCAGGATCGTCTGGCGT
>CAVRWS010000005.1:0-76934 GCA_963724815.1 uncultured Acidobacteriaceae bacterium | reverse complement strand
GCGGAACTCTCTGCCAACCACAATGGCGAGTACGAGCAGGCGGTTCGCATTGTCCGCGCGGCTAAAGATGCGGGCGCCGACGCGGTGAAGTTGCAGACTTATACGCCAGACACGATCACCATCGCCAGCGAGAATCAGGAATTCCGCGTGAGCGGCGGGACCCTGTGGGATGGACGTACGCTGCACGCGCTTTATGCGGAAGCTTTTATGCCATGGGATTGGCAGCCCAAGCTCAAGAAAGTGGCGGAAGACTTAGGGATGGATTGTTTTTCCAGCGCCTTTGACACGACGGCGGTTGATTTTCTGGAAAAGATGGATGTGCCGGCGCACAAAATTGCTTCATTCGAACTGGTGGATCTTCCTCTGATTCGGAAAATGGCACGCACTGGCAAGCCACTGATCATGTCCACGGGCATGGCGACGGTTGAGGAAATCGATGAAGCGCTGAAGAGCGCGCGGGATGCGGGCGCGACCCAGATTGCTCTGCTAAAGTGCACGAGCGCTTATCCGGCGCCGCCGGAAGAAATGAATTTGCGAACCATCCCCGAGATGCAACGGCGATTTAATGTGCCCGTGGGATTGTCGGATCACACGATGGGGATCGCGGTTCCGGTGGCGGCGGTTGCGTTGGGGGCATGCATCATCGAAAAGCATTTGACGCTGTCGCGTTCGGTGCCGGGACCGGACAGCGCATTCTCGCTTGAGCCGCAGGAATTCAAGGCGATGGTGGATGCGGTACGAATCGCCGAAAAGGCTCTGGGCGAAGTGTATTTTGGTTTGAGTGAAAAAGAAAAAGCAAGCCGCGCGTTTCGCCGTTCGCTATTCGTGGTGGAAGACGTGAAGCAGGGGGAAGTATTCACGGCGGAGAATGTGCGTTCCATCCGGCCCGGAAACGGGCTGCACACGCGGCATTTGAACGATGTGTTGGGCAAGAGTGCGGCGCAGGGCATTAAGCGCGGTACTCCTCTGAGCTGGGAATTTGTGGTCCGACCATGAGGCGCTGGTTGTGAGCTGCACGTCGCGTCGGATGTGAACATGTCTAAATTCGAAGCGCACGTCTCATGTTTTCACCGCGACTTCCGCTCGCGCCACACCGGCGATATCGCTTAAGCGGATCGACAACCAGCCAGCTCGACGATCCTGGAGTCACTGTCCCTAACTTCGTTGGTACTCTATGTAATTTCAAAATTCTAAACGAGCGGGGAACATTGATTCTTGCGCATTATCTTGCATAGCGAGATTCCTGAGGATCCGGAACTTCACCGGCAGTGGAACGTGGTTGCGCTGCGGACAGAGCGGCCACAGGTGTTTTATACGTATGAGTGGGCCATTGCAGTACAGTCGGCTTATCGGGGGTCGCTGAAACCGTTGCTGGTCCTCGGGTACGAGGGCGACGATCTGGTTGGCGTGGCCTCGTTGGCCACCGATTCGGGCGAGAAGAATATAACTTTTCTCGCCGCTAATACGGCTGACTATTGCGACTTCTTGACCGCGCCGCAACAGCGGGGGGAGTTCGTTGATGCTGTGTTTGCAGAGATGCAGACGAACACGGCGGCAATGACGTTGGCCAATCTTCCCGCCGACTCTCCCACCGCAGATGCGCTGCGCCACAAAGCGGCGAAGCATGGCTTTCACGTGTTCATTCGGCCAGCTTACTTGTGTTCCCAGGTGGAGCTGGGCGCAGGAGATCGTCGTCAGGAACTAAAGGCTGGTCTGTCGGGCAAGAAGAAAATTCGCCGTTATCTAAGGGAGATGGAACGTGATGGGCCGGTGACATTCGCCCATATGCAATGTGGCGAGGAAATTCAAGCTGCTTTGCAGCCATTCGCCGATGCCCACGTAGCGCGCTTTCTGGCCACGGGCAGGATTAGCAGCTTGGCCACGCCGGAGCGGCGACTTTTTCTGGAGCAACTCGCCAAGCGGTTTGATGGGAGCGGCGTAGTTACATTGAGCGTGTTGAAAATTAAGGATCGTCCGGTGGCATGGAACTACGGATTTCAATTTCGTGGAAGTTGGTTTTGGTACCAGCCAACGTTTGAAAGCGGCCAGGAAAAGAATTCTCCGGGCCACTGTTTGCTGGCGAGAATTGTGATGGATGCTTGCGATATGGATGATATGGAGGTGGTCGATCTCGGCCTGGGCGCGGAAGGCTACAAGGAACGCTTTGGGAATAGCACGCGCCAGACGCTGCACGTCACGCTGACGAGATCATGGCCACGCCATCTGCGAGAAATCATGAAGTATCGTGCTGCGAGCGGGTTGAAACAAGTGCCGAAGGTCGATTCAGCTGTTCGGCGGTTGCTGGGCAGACCGCCTGCATAGAGACCTCCCACCGCGAATCGAAAAACGTTTAGACTGATCCATCGCGATGCTCCAGGCATAGCGAGCTCTGGGGGAATTTTGCTATCCGGATTACAGACTGGTGCGACTCAGGCGCGCGATGGAGTGACTCCGCAACCAGCCGGCAGTCAGCCTGAATCAAGCGCACCGCCTAAGCTTCCAGTCAGAGATGGGCCGCATTTCGCGGCAGTCCGGGATTGTTTTCGCGGGAACAATTTTCACCGCGGTTTTTGGTTACGTCTTCAAGGTTTACCTGGCGCACGTTCTGGGAGCGGAAGCTCTAGGACTGTATGCGCTGGGTATGACGATCATCAGCTTTCTGGGAATCATCAACGGGCTCGGCCTTCCGGATTCCGCGGTGCGTTTTGTTTCTTTGTACGTGGCATCGGGAAAATTCACCGCATTGCGTTCGTTGCTGTGGAACGGCTCCTGGATATTGCTGGCCAGCAACTTGGTTATTACCGCAGTGGTGCTGAAGGCCGGTCCCTGGATCGCGATTCGCTTTTATCATTCCCCGCAACTCGTCCGCTATCTGCCGCTGTTTGCGTTAATCATGGTCACGGGCGGGCTGAATATGTTCTTTGGCAAAGTTCTTGGCGGGCTATAAAGAAGTTGGCCGCCGCACCGTAATCACTCGATTTATCGCTAGCCCGCTTACGATGGCGCTCACCATTGCCCTGGTTATTCTGGGCGGGGGCTTAAGGGGATACCTGGTCGCGCAGATTGTGAGTGCGCTTATCGTTCTGGGTTTGCTCGTTTCTTTGGTGTGGCGGCTCACTCCGGCGGCGGCCAGATCGTTCGATGCAAGCAGGCTTTCCATCGAGCGCGAAGTCTGGTCGTTTTCCGCAGCCATGTTCGGCGTGGGCATGATGGAATTCTTTATGGGCCAGACCGATCGCGTGGCTTTGGGCCATTATCGCGGAGCCCACGATGTTGGAGTCTATGCCGTGGCCGCAACACTGGTTGCGTACGAGCCGATCATTCTGCAATCGGTCAATCAGATTTTCGCGCCGGTCATAGCGGATATCCATACTCGCGGAGATCACCGGCTGCTTGGCCGCCTGTTCCAAACTCTCACCAAATGGATGCTCGGCCTGAGTTTTCCTTTGGCGGTGGTGATGATTTTATTCGCGCGTCCGATTATGGCGGTGTTTGGTCACGATTTTGAGGCGGGCTGGCCCATCCTGGTGATCGGGACATGCGGCCAATTGGTGAACTGCGGGGTCGGATCAGTGGGCTGCATGTTGTTGATGTCGGGCAATCAGCATCGCCTGGTTCGTGTGCAGGCCTATATGGCGGCGATGATGGTGGTTCTGAGCATTTGGCTGGTGCCGCTTTGGGGCGTCTGGGGCGCCGCGGTTGCCGCTGCGGTCACGAACGTGGGAGTGAATGTCTGGAATCTGGTGGAGGTGCGATCGGCGCTTAAACTTTCTCCCTACAATCGCAGCTATTTGAAACTTGTACCGCCACTCGCGAGCGCCTTTTTTGTAACCTGGCTGGCCAGCAAGCTTTCAATATCTGGCTCGATTTTTATCTCGATGAAGACCGATTTGATGGTGATCTTCGTTGCACTGGTTTCCGCCTACGCAACGTTTTCTGCCGTCGCACTCCTTATGGGATTGGACGAGGATGATCGCTTGATTGCGAACGCCGTTTGGGCGCGGGTGCTCGGAGCCGTCGGGCAATGAGGGCGTGCCATCGATCATGAGCGACTTGCGAGAAATAAAGCTTCCCGAAGATTTGTGCGTGGCTGCAGAAAATAAATTCGGCGGCAGATTCTGTAGCCTGGATGAGCTCGTGGCGTTTCTGCTGCGAGAACTGGTGAGTGGCGACACGGTTGAATTGGATCAAGCCGAGCGGGCCGCGGTGGAACAGAGGCTGAAGGATCTGGGATATCTGTAAACTCTTTCGAACCGGCGAAGATGAATCATCCCCAAACTCTTAATGAAGTAACACAACAGGGCAGAGAGCGTCTTTTTCCGTCTCTGAGTAATCCCAATTGGCTCGTTCTTCGAGAGCGGCGTAAGATTTTCGAGCGTTGGCTGGCGCAGCTTCCTGCGCGCGAACTTGATGTCCTGGATGTTGGCGGGCGGATTCAGCCTTATCGCACTTTGCTCACGGATCGCGTGCGCCGGTACGTCGCAGTGGACTTGCGCCTCACTCCACTGGTAGATGTGATGGCACGAGCGGAGCAGCTTCCATTCAGAGATGGTGATTTTGATCTCGTGGTGTGTACCCAGGTTCTGGAATACATTGTGCTGCCATGCCGGGTGTTTGCTGAGGTATACCGCGTACTGCGACCCGGCGGCGTCTTACTGCTTAGCGTACCAAGCGCCGGGCTGGTGGACGCGGAAGAAGAGTGCTGGCGCTTTCTGCCGGCGGGTCTGCGACATCTACTTGCTGACTTCGCGCATGTGGAAGTCGCTGCCGAAGGCAGCAGCGTGGCAGGTTTCTTTCGCACAGTGAATATCTGCCTCGATGTGTTTGTGCGATACCCCGCGGCGCGATCTGTTTACCGACGAAGCCTTTCTCCGCTCATAAACTTAACCGGAGCGCTATTGGAGCGTTTGTCTGACCGAAGGAATCAGCAGTTTACTGTGAACTACAGCGTGCTGGCAGAAAAGTGAGTATTGGCGTCGAACCTTAGAATGCGCTCTGTGAAAAATATCCTGCGTAAGGCGTGGCTGGTGGCGCGCGCAAAAGCGAGGGAAGGGTTTTTTTTCGGCCGCCCCTTGGTCGTGCTTCAAAGCGATGATTGGGGCAGGGTCGGCATCCGGGACGGTGAAGGGTGGGCAGAGTTGCAGAGTCTGGGCGTGAATCTGGGCGAGCGAAATTACGATTTTTATAGTCTGGAGACCGCGGAAGATATAGAAGCGATCGTGTCGCTGCTCCGTCGACATTGCGATTCGAACGGACGGCCAGCTTGTTTAGGAATGAACTTCATGATGGCGAACGTCGACTTTGAGAAGGTGGTTGGGGATGAGTTTCGGCAGATCCATCTTCGTTCTCTGGCGGATGGGTTGCCGGACGGTTGGAACCGTCCTGGGTTGTTCGAGGCCTATCAGCAAGGGATCTCCGCCGGCGTATTGTCGCCGGCACTGCATGGCACGACGCACTTCTGCCGACTTGCGGCGGAACGATACTTGAACGATGGAGGAGAGCGGGGCACTTATCTGAGAATGTTGTGGAGGGCTGGCGTTCCTTATATTTACTGGCGCATGCCCTGGATGGGATTCGAATATTCGGACCCGGGAGAAAACGGCCGGGAAACTTTCCTCGAGTTCAGAAATTCAGGACGAGATGATTGCCGATGCGGTGAAGAACTTTACGAAATTGTTCTCGAAGACTCCACGCTCGGCTTGCGCCCCGGGTTATCGCGCTGACAGGAGCACGCACCATGCGTGGGGAAAGCGTGGCATTCAAGTGGCGCAGAACGGACCTGGGAGCAATCTGCCGCCTCACTTTGAAGCGCATGGCGATAAAAATTCCGAAACAAAGATTTTGCATTTGTACCGCACGATTGACTTCGAGCCATCGGCAAGCCAGACATTTTCCCTGGAAGCCTGCGTGCGAACGGCGGATGACAGCTTGGCACGAGGTATTCCCGCGATCATTTCCGTGCATTCCATCAATTTTCATTCCACCCTCAAGGATTTTCGCAGCGACACGTTAGCTCAGCTGGATAAGTTTCTGACGGCTCTCGAAGCGAAATATCCGGATCTCCTATACGTTCGAGACCAGGATCTGTATGACTTGGTGGATAAAGGCGAGTTCGAATCGATGCAGTGTACTTTACGGGTGCCGGTGACCAAGCGAACATTCAAAAGTAGCGGCGTCACAAATGCGGGGACATCGTGATGGCCGAGCGAAAGTCGGTGGTGCTGGTCACGGTGGACTGCTTGCGCGCCGATCATTGCGGGTTCATGGGATATGCTCGTCCAACCACTCCCTTCCTGAATTCGCTAGCGGCAGAGAGCCTGGTTTTTCCGACGGCGATTGTTGCTGGAACGCCAACGTACTACTCCTTACCCGCGATTCTAGCTTCGCGCTATCCGCTTGCCTGGGGGCGCGAAGTTTTGGGGCTCGCCGTCCGTGAAAAAAATCTGGCCTCCGCATTGGGGGAAGACGGGTACAAGACAGCTTTTTTCGGCGCAGCCAACCCTTATCTAGCTGAACACTTTGGTTACGAGTTTGGTTTTGAAACATTCTGCGATTTTCTCGATGTTGATCTTCCGCACGCTTCGGCGTCCGGCGATGACTCCACAAATCGCGGTCGTAGGGCGGGAAGTTTAAATCAAGTTCTAGCGAAAGTGACTCATCGGATTCCGGGACTGGGCGCAGCCTACGACGAACTTTATTTCCAGTACTGCCAGCGATGGGCCGCTCCTCGGGGGCAATCGTTTGACCGGATGCGTCGCTTTCCAGCCGCCGATGTCATCGTTGACCGGGCTCAAAGTTGGCTTGCCTCAGTGGCAGAGCAGCCTTTCTTTCTGTGGCTGCACTTCATGGATCCGCACTCTCCTTACAATCCGAAGGAGGAAGCTATGAAGATGATGGGAGACGAAAAGCTGACCGCCCTCCGCGCCGGTTACTTGAATGAGTCTTGGAATCGATCCGATATTGGAAGTAAACGTCTGCGCCACTACCGCGACGAAATCGTCGCGCTCTATGATGCTGGAATTCGTTGGGTGGATGAGCAATTGTCGAAGCTGGTCGATGGGCTGCGTGAATCGAAGCTCTGGGAAAATTGTATCTTCGCTCTGACTGCGGATCACGGAGAGGAATTCCTGGAACACGACGGCCGCTACCACGCACCAGCCTTGATGGAAGAATTAATCCATGTTCCGCTACTGCTTCGCGTGCCGGGAGCGGGACGTCAGACAGTTTCGAGCAATCCTTTTAGTCTGCTCCACCTGGCTCCGACCGTTCTCGAAGCTGCAGGTTCGCCGATTCCCGCGGAGTTTCAGGGACAAAGTCACTGGACGCAGCTTAAAGCTGGCACGTCATGGAGCGAGCCCGCGATTGTGGAGAGCGTTGCGGGATGTACGAATCCATTTCGCGGGGAAGATCGTCGCGGTTCTCGTTTGCTTGCGGTTCGCGATGCCGAATACAAACTGGTTCTTAACTTCGCAGCGCAAAGCGAGTATCTGTTTAATCTGAAACTCGATCCGGGCGAGCGATCATCCGTGCCTGAACAAGAGGCAAAACCGGAGCGACGCCGACTCCTGGAGATTGCCCTGGCTCATCTGCGGAGCAATGCTCGAGAACGGAGTTCGGAAGCTTGCTTACTGTCCTACTTGCAAACCAGAGTGCGGGACATCGCGTTCCATTCGAATCGGGCAGCGCCCGCGGAAAATGTGTACGCCGCGCGCCGCGCCTCCGCAAGCCTGCTCGGATGACGACCAACGAGATGAAGCCGGTCAAGATTCTGGTGGACTCTTTCGCAGACGAAGGGCTCACTAACGCGCAGATGATCAATGCCCGGGAGATCGTAAGCCGCCTGGACCCGACCGGCTTTGCTGTGACTATGTTTGTGCGAACCGGCCCTGCACATGAAATTCTCGCTCGTCCGAATACTCGCCTGATTCGTCTTCCAAACCGGCTGCAAACGATTCCGTTGCTCGGGCGATTCCTGTTCGGTGGTCAGGACATTCTGTTTTATCTGAAGGCGTCCCCCGCCAGTCGATGGTATTTGAAGATGCGATCGCGTCAAACTCGCCGTTGCACCATTATCGGAACCATCGAATCGCAAACGGACTGGCGCGATGAGACGATTACTCCGCAAGCGGTCCGATTATTCGAAAATACCGTTCTTCGGTGCGATTATCTCTTCAGTAATTCTGCGATGGTGAAGCGCAGCCTGGAAAAAAATTATGGACTGCAGAGTGAAATCGTTCCCACCGGGGTTGATACCGAATTTTTCACACCGGACTGGGAAAGGCCGGCGAATCTTCGGCCGCGCGTGCTTTTTGTAGGAGCACTGCGCATTTTTAAAGGGCCGGAAGTTGTTCTCGATGCTGCGCAACGCTATCCTGAAGCGGATTTTGTATTAGTGGGCGAAGGAGTGCTGCGCCAGGAATTACAGCATCGCGCTCGCTCCATGGCGAACGTCGAGATGCGTGGGACGTTATGCCGCAATGAGATCCGCGAAGAATATCGCCGGGCGGATATTTTTATGTTTCCCTCTCGATGGGAAGGATCGCCGCGGGTTCTGATGGAAGCGGCGGCGAGCGGCTTGCCCGTGCTCGCGCGCAAAGACTATGAGCCGGAATCTGTGATGGATGGCACAACTGGATTTCTCGCAGGCGATGATCACGAGATGATGCTGAGTCTGGGCCGGCTGCTTGCGGAAGGTGATTTACGCCGTAAGTTCGGTGAATCCGGACGCACGCACGTCGCGCGCTTCAGTTGGGACGTGATCACTCGACAGTGGGAGACAGTCTTCTCGCGCCTGGCGGCGGCACAGAGGAAGGGTTCACAACCTTGATTCCGAAGCTGGTCATCGTCACCGAGATCATTGCGCCCTACCGGATTCCTGTTCTGAATGCACTGGCACAGCGGGCGGAAATAGAGCTTGAGGTGATATTCCTCTCTGAAAACGATCCTTCTCTGCGAGAATGGAAGGTCTATAAGGACGAAATCAAATTTAATTATCGCGTGCTTCCATCGTGGAGGCAACGGCTCGGAAGATACAACCTGTTGATAAATCGCGGAGTGAACTCCGCGCTAAGCGACCTTAAGCCGAACGCTGTCTTGTGCGGCGGATACAACTATTTGGCCTCCTGGTCGGCCGCCCGCTGGGCTAGATCTCATCGAGTGCCGTTTTTATTGTGGACCGAGAGCACAGCTTGGGACCGAAGGCACGGATACCCGCTTGTGGAATTTATGAAGGCGCGTTTTCTGAAGTTGTGCGCAGCTTTCGTTGTTCCGGGGACAGCGTCTTTCGAATATCTGATGCATCTCGGTATCGCACCGCAGCGAATCTTTACCGCGCCCAATGCGGTCGATACGACATTGTTTTCGAATCTAGCGGAAACAGCGCGCCAGAATGAATCTCAAGTCCGCAGCCGTTACCATCTCCCTTCCAGATACTTCCTTTATGTTGGCCGGCTGGTAAAAGATAAGGGAGTATTCGACCTTATCGAGGCGTACGCTCAACTGGACTGGGAGATTCGCTGCAATGTTGGTCTGCTGTTCGCCGGAACTGGTTCTGATAGTCGAAAACTGGTTGAACGAGCCGCTAAAATCTCTCCGGGCGCGATTCAATTTCTCGGCTTCGTGCATCGGGAAGAGTTACCGGAGATTTATGCGCTTGCAGATGCGTTGATTTTTCCAACGCATAGCGATCCATGGGGATTGGTGGTGAACGAAGCGATGGCGTGCAGTTTGCCGATAATTCTTACGAGCGTCGCAGGATGTGCTTCAGATCTGGTGCAAGATGGCCAGAACGGATTTGTAATTCCGCCGCGTGATGTCGCTCAACTTGCCCGGGCGATGGCGCACGTAGCTGAGGATTCGGCAAGACGCGCGGAAATGGGGCGCAGGAGCGGCGAACGCATCGAGGCCAATTCGCCGGATGCATGGGCGGATGGAATGTCAGAAGCGGTGAAGTCTGTAGTGCGGGAATCTTATCCTCAGAAGTAAAACTGGTAATATACTGGCTCCGACAAATCAGCGATTATTTAACGTGCTTCAGCGTCCTGAGAATTGAGAGGACGGACCCGGAGTCTCATGCCACAGGGTGAAGTGATGCCAAAAGAACTGTCCGGCCGGCGAGTGGAGATCCTAGAGTGCACGTTGCGGGATGGAAGCTACGCCGTCGATTTCAAGTTTACCGAAAGCGACACCGCGGTCCTGGCGAGCGTTTTGGAAAGGCTTGGTTTTCGCTGGATTGAAGTGGGCCATGGAGTGGGCTTAGGCGCTGCCAAGGCGGGCAAGGGCGCGATGCCCAGCTCCGATGAGCGGCTGATTGAAGTGGCGAAACGAGCCGCGCCGAATGCGCAGATCGGTTGTTTTTTCATTCCGGGGATCGGTACAGCTGATCAACTAAAATCCGCGCGGGCGGCAGGTATGGACTTCGTTCGCATTGGCTACAACGCTCCGGAAATCGAAGATGCCTTTCCTTTTTTAACTTTGGCCAAAAAACTCGGGCTGAAGGCCTGCCTGAATTTCATGAAAACCTATGGCATCTCTGCCCAATTGTTCGGCGAGAAAGCCAGAGCTGGCGCGGCGGCCGGGGCGGACGTAATTTACTGTGTCGACTCCGCGGGCAGCATGTTCCCCGAGGACGTTCGCAAATACTTCACCGCTGCGCGCGAACGTTGCGATTGCGAGTTGGGCTTTCATGGACACAGCAATCTTCAGTTCGCAGTGGCCAACAGTGTGGAAGCGGTTCGTTGCGGCGCCACGTTCATTGATACGACGCTTTACGGATTGGGGCGCAGCGCGGGCAACGTTCCTACAGAGATCGCGGTGGCGGTATTCGATAATCTCGGGGTCGAAACTGGAATCGATCTCTTCGATGTGATGGATGCTGCCGAAGAATTCATGGGCCCTCTGATGTCGCAGATGCAACTTTACGACATGATGTCAGTGGCGATGGGATGTAGCCAGTTCCACTCTTCGTTCTTGCCTAAAGTGGCGGCGGCGGCGCGCAAACACAATGTGGAACTGCGCAGGCTTGTGGTGGCGATGGGAAAACTCGATCCTGTCAATCTCGACGAAGACGATCTGATCCGCGTTGCGGCCAGCCTGCCCAAAGCGCAGCCGAGTAGGGCTCGCGAAGTGTTGACGTCGTTCTCGGCACCGGGAATTTCCGCGCACACCATTAGCAGTTCGCTCTCGGCAGTGCAATCTTTAGTGGATGGAATGATCGTGACTTGTGCCAAGCGGCGGGCCCGTCCTGTGTTGGAGCTGGTTGCGTCGGAATCCCCTTCGCAGGATATGGTTCTGGCGGATCTCGTTCTCGCCGAAGGTCCAGTGGTGCTCGGCAGGGTAATTTACGGTTCTTTTGAAATGCTCGAGCAAGTATTGAAGATGACGAGCGGTTCAGTCTCGTTATTTCTCAACGATAAGGATGGAGGAGCGTGGGCGGAGGACTGGCCGGCTACCCTGACGGGGATTGTGGGTGCTGAGCGAATCTTGCCCATGCGTTCGAAGCGTCTGTTTGCCGGTTACATGGAAGATGTTGTCAATGCTGCGGCCGCGCGCTGCGGCAATTTCTGCATCATGATTTACGGCAGCCCCACACTGGCTTTATTGAAGCATTGCTCGGAGAGTTTCAATAATGTCGCGGTGCACGGTGAGTTGCCGCCGGAAGCGGCGGAGAACTGTTGGCAGATTGCGGATTTTTCCGATCGGATGCATTTTGCTTTAGGCATCGGAGTTGCGCTTCTTCTTTGTCCACCGAGCGCCTTAGACTCCGCCTCGATTGATCAGCTTCTGCTGCCGGAAGGATTAGTAATTACCGCCGGCCACTTTCCCCGTTTCGAAATGGACATTCCGGGCCGCTCGATTTTGCGTCTGGATGCGAACCATGCCTATCGCGGCCAGATGGACCGATGGGTGGCCATCTCAAATCTCATGAAGTCGGCTCAGTCTTCTCCGATGGCGATGCAATGACGATTCGCGAAACGATTACAAATGTCGTCGAGCGCCGCTCGGGTCAGGTATTCCTGGTGGACGCGAACACAGGGCGCGAAATTACCTACAGTGAGTTTCACCGGCTGGCCTCCGCCTTAGCCACGGAGCTACGCAAGCGCGGCTTAGGCAAAGGCGACCGGGTTGGCGTGATACTTCCTAACTGTTGCGAGCTCGCAGTTCTGTATTTTGCCTGCATCTACCTTGGGGCGGTGATCGTTCCGGTTAATCCCGCGCTCAGCAAGGGAGAAATCCAATTCATAGTCGGGAGTTGCAAACCCGCGTTGATCGTGGCCGGTTTGTCGAATGCGGAGTCAGTGCAGGAGTTCCATGCGCATGTGCTGGCGCTGCAAACTGGACAGGACGCGAATCATAGCGCAGACGATGGCAGCGCGATCCAGATTGACGAACTCGAGGAAGCGAAGAATTTCGTGCCGCTCGAGGCAGCGGCCGCCGACGATCTGGTTGTGATCATGTACACGTCGGGCACTTCGGCGAAGCCGAAAGGATTGGCACACAAGCTGGGAAGGATGTTCCGAAATGCTTCTGCATTTGCCGGAGCTCAGAAAATCGACGAAGAGTCGCGATTTTATCTGACGCTTTCGATGGCGTATATGGGCGGCTTTTACAACCTGCTCATACTGCCTTTCTTGTGCGGGGCCAGCGTGGTGGTGGACCACGTTTTCGATGCACGGTCGAGTTTGCACTTCTGGGAGAAGGCGAAGAAAAGCAAAGTTAATACGCTATGGATGGCTCCTACAGTGTTGTCCATCCTGTTGAGAATGGATCGCGGCCATACAGGAGAGGAGTTTTGCCGAAGCACAGTGGGTCACGTGTTTGTGGGCTTTGCGCCGCTGCCATTGAAAGTAAAAAATGAGTTCGAATCGCGCTATGGCGTGCGGCTGATTGAAAATTACGGCCTCTCTGAGACTCTCTTTGTCACGGCGCGTTCCGCAGCTGCGCTGGGCGGCTCCGGCTATGTAGGCGAGCCCTTGCCGGGAGTTGCAGTGCGAATTGTGAACGATGATGGAGGACTAGTTGCGCCGGGTGCGGATGGTGAAGTGCAAATCCTTACGCCCGATCTAATGGCTGGGTATCTCGACTCTGACGGGCGGCTTTTGGAAACGAATTCTTCGGCGTGGTTTGCCACGGGCGATGTTGGCCATCTTGACGGAGGGTCTTCACTTTTAATCACCGGGCGCAAGAAAGACATCATCATTCGAGGAGGGGTGAACATTAGTCCGGCGGCGATTGAAGAAGTCCTGATGCATGTGGGCGGTGTCGCCGAGGTTGCGGTCGTGAGCATTCCACACGAACTTTATGGCGAAGACATTGTTGCTGTGTTGAAGATGGAGGCGGGAGCAGAAGCCGAAGCGACGCTGGAAATGGCAGCCGCATATGCGAAACGAAATCTGGCACAGCATCAGCAGCCCGCACGCTATATGGCAATCGATGAACTGCCAAGGACTACGAGCGGTAAGGTGCAGAAGGCGCGCATTCGCGAGTTGGTGGCTCAGAAGCTGCAGTCAGGTTCGGCATCGACCCTTCGCAGGGCCCCTGTGGAGAGTGCAGTCGTATCCCACTGATTGACTAGAGAGAGATTGTGTCCATTGATCCATCAGACTGATCGATCTGCGATTGATCTGCAATGCTCGGTCTGCAAGTCGATTTGTATCGAAGAACACGTATGAAAATTATCGACCTTTCCCTGCAAATCGAAGAAGGCATGATGACGTTTCCTACGCACTGGCACCCTGTGGTCGAGATCACAATACTTGGGCGTCATGGAATCGAGGGACGTGAGACGCGAAAGGTAGTTTTGGGAACGCATATTGGTACGCACGCGGACGCGCCGCGTCACTTCATTCCGAATGGCGGAACGATCGATGAAGTTCCCCTGGACGTGCTAATCGGACAGGCCACGGTGGCCGACTTCACCGGATGCCCGCCGTTGCAGGAGATCGATGTTGCCGATTTAAAGAAAAGACTGGCAGACAAAGTTCCGAAGCGTTTGATTCTGCGGACGGGATGGTCCGAGTACTTTGGCAACATGAAGTTTTACAATGAATATCCGTTTCTTTCCGAAAATGCAGCCCGGTGGCTGGTAGACAACGGGGTGCGGCTTATTGCGATGGACACGCCGTCTCCCGACAATCCGGCGCATTCGCGCGGAACGGCCAAGGATTCTCCCAACCACAAAGTTCTTTTGGGCGCCGGCGTGGTGCTGGTGGAATACCTGGCCAACCTGAAGGCGTTGACTGCATCGCAAGTCGAATTGATCGTGATGCCTTTGAAGTTAAAAGGCTGCGATGGCGCACCGGCACGATGCGCGGCAATCGAAAGATAGAGATTAGAGATTAAAGACCAAGGGGAAGAGTTAAGGGCGCGAGTTCAAACGTGGATCGTATTCAAACTTGGATCATCGATTGGTTCCAGAGTCGGGCAAAGACCGCTAACCAAGCAAGCGAATCACTGAACGTCGACTACTTCGAAGCAGGATGGCTTACCTCGATGGAAGTTGTGGAATTCATTACCGAGATCGAGCAGGCGTTCGGTATGCAGTTCTCTGATGACGACATGCAGGATCCGCGTTTCGCAACTATCTCCGGGCTGACCGAACTGATTCTGCAACGCTCGACACAGAGCAGTGAGAGCAGGTAACTTCAGACATTGTGCATCGGGATTCGGGGCACGCCGCAAAAATTACGAAGCAGGGAACTTTTCCCAAACTGCATGTTCTGACGCTTACGCCTTTTTATCCGTCCGATGGCGACGAAGTGAGCGGTTGCTTCATTGCCGAAGCGCTGCGCGAGATTGAGTTGCAAGGCGCGGCCTCTTCGGTTATCGCGGTTGATTCGATTTATCACGCCGGCAGAAAATCGAGCCGGCAGTTTCCGGCCGACTGGATTCGTTATCCACAACTGCCGGGAAACTTCGGCTTGGCGAGCGCTGGCAGATTTCTAGCTGGTGTGCTGTTAAAGCGGGTAAGGGAAATTCACCGGCATTCGCCGGTGAGTGTAATCCATGCTCACGCCGCGTTGCCTTGCGGTGACGCGGCGGCGATCCTCTCGCGTCGTCTAGAAATTCCATTTGTCGTTACCGTTCATGGACTCGATGCGTTCAACCGTTGTTTTCAGGACGGGATGGCCGCAAGATGGCGGCGAGCAAGCTCCAGGCGCGTCTACTTGAACGCAGCAAAGTAATCTGTGTAAGCGAAAAAGTCCAAAGTGTGCTGAAGGATGGAATGGCCTCTGCGGGAGCGACGATAGAATCCGAGGTCATTTATAACGGAACGGATACGGAGCTCTTCGCGCCGAAGCATAACGATAGCGAACAGCAATGCATCCTGGTTGTTGGGACTTTGCTGGCAGGGAAGGGGCACGAAGTTGTTTTGCGCGCTCTTGACAGATTAAAGCAGTCGCATCCTGATTTGCAGTGCAAAATTATTGGCGAAGGAGCGGACCGGGATCGCTTCACGCGGTTGGCGCAAGATTTGGGCATCAGTGGTCGAGTGCATTTTCTCGGACGAAGAAGCCGGACCGAAGTCGCCGACGCCATGCGGGACTGTACGGTCTTCGTCTTGCCCAGCCGTTATGAGGGTCTGGGATGTGTTTATCTGGAAGCGATGGCTTGCGGCAAACCAGCGATCGCCTGCCATGGGCAAGGCATCGAGGAAATTATTCGTCACGGCGAGAATGGATGGCTGGTCCCGATTGATGGTCTGGAAGAATTGGTACAAGGATTGAGGGTCTTGCTGGAAAATGCCGATCTTCGCGCGCGAATCGGCGGTGCGGCGCGTCTGACTATCCTCGATAATCTGACATTGTCACACCAGGCTGGAAGGTTGATGAAAATATATGAGGAAACGGCGAGATGAGCATGGACATTCTGGCTCCGGAGCGGCGGCCTCTACGCGCTAACCTCATTGCTCTCCTGGAGAACGATCTTGGCGAGATTGCGCAGTTCATTGCGAATCAATCCGCGAAACCCCCGGGAAACGGTAGAAGCGCATCTGCAATGGTTCCTGCTTGAAAATCCAACGCGCAGACAAAATGATCCGTTGGGTTTCGGATTAGTAGTTGCTAACCAATTGGTTGGATGCATTCTGTGCGTTCCGCAATTCTTTCAGTTCGGGCACGAGAGAATCCTGCTGATGGGCTCCAGTTCGTTCTACGTGGATGATCGTTATCGCGGGCAGGGGGGGAGAATTTTTCTGAAGTATTTGCGTCTGGCGAATCGATGGCCGCTTTTCGGAACTTCGGCGAACGCGGAGGCGGCAGCATTATGGAAGGCGGCGGGAGCGAAGCCGATTCCATATTCTGACTGGGAATTATTCGGCGTGCTGCACTGGCCGCCGGTGGCTGAGGAGGTTGTTCATCGGAAGTATTCGAGTCGGTTCCTGACACGTGTGGCAGGGAGTTCCGTTTCTCATCTGGCGCGACTGATGCGGCCATTGAAAATTGAATCGGAGAACTGCGGCACGTTGCGGGAGCTTACATCCGCAGAGCAGGTCAATGATCTCCGGATTCACGGTTGCGCCGCCAAGCTGACTGCCATGCGCGATCTGGCATACATTCGCTGGCGTTATTTTTCCGGCAAGGACCAGACAGTCTCCGCGTTTGCATTTCGCAGCCGCCCACCGGATCAGGAAGTGCTGGTAACGGTGAATCAAAGAATTCGAGGCTTTCGGAATCAGATCAAGACGCTTAACGTTCTCGATGTCTATCCCGAAGTTCCAGCAGCGGAGTGGCTGCGCATCATTGGGGCACTGCTCGCTCGCTATCAGGAGAGTGTCGACGCGGTGGTGTTGCGCAATCAAAACCAAGACCTGCAGGATTTGTTTTGCAGAAAAGGTTTTCAGCTCCGAATCTTCGATGCTCCAACTGGTTGGTATCTCGACAAAGCGCATTTCCTGCCGACTTCCGCCTGGTATCCCGTTCCGGCCGATGGCGACGGGCTCATCTGACCACACTAATGAACTTGCGACACCAAGCTCGCGCATTTCTAATGCAGGCGGCAAATTTCACCGGTGTAGATTCGTTGGCCTTCATCCTCCAAAAGAGCATCCGCCATTCGCGAGGAGTAGTCGTTGCGATGCATGAGACCCCGGTGTCGATGGAAGCGCAATTTCGCCAGCAACTTGAATTCGCTGCAAAACATTTTACGATTACGAGTCTTGAGGGCTTCGCCAAGCTGTGGGAGGAAAGGCCGAAGTCTGCTATGCGTTCGAAACCCTTGCTGCTGTTTACATTTGACGATGGAAGGGAGAGCAACTACGTTGTTGCCGCTCCGCTGTTGGAGTCATTCGGCGGGCGAGGCGTATTTTTCATAGTGCCTGCGTTCGCGGAACAAGCCGGCACGGAAAAGGCTCTCGCTTATTATCGGGCGAAAATGAATCCGGACTCAATGCCGGGTGACGAAGAGGTCGAGGATTGGAAGCCGATGAGTCCAGTGCAGATTGCGGATCTTGCGAATCGAGGTCACGCGATTGGAAGCCACACGCTCACCCACGAGAGACTGGTTGGACTTCCGCCTGAAACCCTGGAGCGAGAGATTGGCGACAGCGCTCGGCAGATTACTGCGTGGACAAAGAAGCCTGTTGATGCGTTTGCGTGGACCTTTGGCTGGAACGTGATCGATGCGGACGCGTGGCGAACCATACAGAAGTATCATCGCTTTTGCTTTGCACCTTGTGCTGGAGCGATTCATCCCGATCGCGAGCATCCGTCTCTGCTATGGCGGCGGGAGATCGAGACGAGATATACAACTCCGGAATACCGGTTTTGCTATTCGGGATTAGTCGATTTGTGGTGGCGCAATCGCAGAGCACGACTGCGCGGTCTATTGCGAACTCCCTCAGATGGAAAGTCCAAATAGCTGCTTATCGAACGAAACTTGGACGTGACTATATCGAAACAGAATGATCCATATTTTCATTAATGCACTCTCGGCTAGTGCAGGCGGAGGCTTGACTTACGTTCGCAATGTTTTGCCGCGCCTCGCTGGTGGGGATAGAGTGCGCACAACATTGCTGGTCGGCGGAATCCTGCGGGGAGAAATTTCAGAATCAGCGCAGGTGAAGGTTCTGAACGAATCACTGCCCGACGGTTCAGGGAGAAGGTTTTGGTACGAGCAGCGTCGCCTTCCGATTATGATCCGCAACTCGGGAGCGGACGTCCTGTTGTCTACGGGGAATTTTGCGCTTTATCGCTCGCCGGTTCCGCAAATCCTGTTGAGCCGGAATGCTCTGTATACGTCGGCGGATTTTCTTCGCGACGTCGGGCAACGTGGAGACTATCGCCTGTGGATCGATACGGAAATAAAAGGAGCGCTGGCTCGATGGTCTGTGAAAGTAGCCGATTGTACGGTCGCTCCCAGCGCCACCTTCGCCGGCGAACTGCGAGACTGGACAGGGAAGGAAGTGATGTCGATTCATCATGGCTTCGATCACGAAGCGTTCTTCCGACAGCGGGCGCCGTTAGGCGAGGACGTGCAAAGACGGCTTGCGGCCGCGCAAGGCGCCGTCCGCGTATTGTTTGTCAGCCACTACAACTACTACCGGAATTTCGAAACCCTGATTCGGGCGATCGCAATTGTAAAAAGGATGCTCCGTCCGCGAGACGTACGGCTGATTCTCACTTGCAAACTATCCTCAAAAGATAATCCCGGAATCTACCAGGCGGACCGCGCTGCAGATTTAGTGCGGCAACTCAATCTTCGCGAGGAGGTAGTCGAGTTGGGCGCCGTGCCCTACGCTGCGCTGCACCATCTCTACCAGAGTTGCGATCTCTACGCGACTCCCGCTTACGCGGAAACCTTTGCTCATCCGTTGGTTGAGGCAATGGCGAGTGGGCTACCCGTGATTGCATCGGACCTGGCGGCCCATCGGGAGATTTGTGGAGATGCTGCGCAATATTTCCCGCGATTTGAGCCGGACATTTTGGCGCAGCGGATTATGCAACTATGCGAATCTCCGCAGCAAAGAGCGGAGATGCGTGGGAAAGGGATTTTGCGATCGCGGGATTTCAGCTGGGACAAGCATGTGGAACGGTTGATTTCGCTGGCCCGAAGTGTCGCGCAGAAATAGGAGTGGACTACTGCGGTAAAAGAGTGGCTGAGGATTCACGTAAGATGATCTGCAAAGGTCCAGGAGGCGACGCTTCGGATGTGCGGAATTGTCGGCATCATTGGCTTGAGGGCGCCCGTCTCCGCCCAATTGCTGGAGCGCGCTACTGGGTCGCTGGCTCACCGCGGACCTGATGATAGTGGCACGGTGATTCTGCACGACTACGCGGGAGAGCAAGCGGATCTGGAAATCGAAATCGGTTTAGGGAATCGGCGGCTCGCCATCCTTGACCTTTCGCCCTTGGGGCATCAGCCCATGAACGATCCAGCAACTGGCAATTGGATCGTCTACAACGGAGAGGTGTACAACTTCGGCGAAGTTCGGAACAAACTGGCTCAATCTGGGCTGCGATTCAAAAGCGGGTCGGATACTGAGGTGATCCTGAAGGCGTACGCGCACTGGGGTGAGAAGTGCCTACAAGAATTTCGTGGGATGTTCGCTTTTGCGATCTGGGACGCGCAGCGGCATCAGCTATTTGTTGCTCGCGATCCAATGGGAATCAAGCCACTCTATTATTTTCAGTCGGATCAGTATTTTATTTTTTCTTCTGAAGTCCGCACTCTGCTGGGCACGGGGTTGATACCGCGCTCTATTGACCCTGCGGGCCTCATCAATTACTTGACCTTCGGATCGGTTTACGATCCAAACACTCTGGTACAAGGTGTGCGAGCGCTGCCACCCGGGCATTCTTTAGTCTGGAAAGACGGGAACACGACGATAGCGGAGTATTGGGATCTGATCGCCCCCGCGCAGAATGTTGCGGGCGATCCTGCAACTCGTGGTGAATGCGAAGAGCAGATCGCTTCCATGCTCGATGAGTGCGTGCGCATGCAACTGGCCAGCGATGTGCCCGTGGGAGTTTTTCTTTCCGGCGGCATCGATTCCAGCAGCCTGGTCGGGATTCTAGATCGGAACGACGTTCGACCCAGTACTTTTTCTATCGTATTTCAAGAAGCCGAGTACTCCGAGGCTGAGTATTCCCGCACGATTGCCGAACGTTTTGGAACCGATCATCACGAAATCACAGTTTCGCAATCCGACTTTTTTTCGGCCATCGATCCTGGGATTCGAGCGATGGATCAACCTACGATCGACGGCATCAACACCTACTTTGTTTCGGAAAGAACCCGTGCGGCGGGCATCAAAGTCGCTTTGTCTGGTCTGGGCGGCGACGAAATATTTGCCGGCTACTCAAGCTTTCGCGCCGTGCCGCGGATGGAAGCAGTTGCCGGGCCGTGGCGGCATGTACCGGCAATCGCTCGCAGGCTGTCGGCAAATATATTTGCGGCACTCACCTCCACCAGCGACCAGAACCGCAAGTTAAAGAGCCTTGTTCACGATCGGGGAAGAGGCGGCCATCCATATTTTCTTACGCGTATGCTCTTTACTCCGGAGATGCAACATGAATTGCTGCGCACGGCGAATATTGACTGTGGTGCGTTCTCCTGCGCCGAGCGACCATTAACCCAGGCCGTATGTCGCGCCCAGAGCCTGGACCCGGTCAATCGTGTTTCCTATCTCGAGGCGCGCTGTTATATGCTCAACACGCTGTTGAGGGACGCCGATTGCATGAGCATGGCGCACGGCCTGGAGGTACGTGTGCCGTTGATCGATCACCAACTGGTGGGGAGAATTCTTGCTTTGCCGGGATCGTGGAAACTAGACAAGGGAACTCCGAAACCTTTGTTAATTCATGCGTTGCGTGGAGAGTTGCCGGATGAGATCACCCATCGACCGAAGCGAGGTTTTACAATGCCGTTTGAATATTGGCTGCGCGATGCGATGCGTCCAGTTATGGAACAATCGCTTTGCAAGATTGGTGACGGCGCTCTGGGTGCCCTAATCAGTGAACAGGGCGCGTACCGCGTGTGGGAAGACTTTCTCGCGGGTCGCACTTCGTGGTCGCGTCCTTGGTCGTTATACGTTCTTCAACGCTGGTGCCAGCAGCATCTTTCGAGTTGAGCGATTGAGGCAATGGAAAAAGTAGACGAAGTCAGGAAACTCAACAGCGGTGTGGCCGCCGGCAAAATTCCGGTTAGCGTGATCATTGCGGCCAGGAATGAGGCAAACAATCTTCCATACTGCTTGGAAGGGCTTAAGGAGTTTGGCGATGTTTACGTAATTGATTCTCAGAGCACCGACGATACCGTCGAGATTGCCAGATCGTACGGAGCACGCGTTGTGCAGTTTCATTATGCGGGCGGTTGGCCCAAGAAGCGGCAGTGGGCAATGAATACATTGCCGTTGGCCTACGACTGGATTCTGCTGCTGGATGCCGACGAAGTGTTGACGACTGCAGTCACGGAAGAAATTCGTTCTGCAATTTCGAATCCAGCGATCGACGGATACTCCATTCTGCTTCGCACCTGGTTTCTTGGCCGTACTCTTACGCATGGAGATGTCGGATTGTGGAAGCTGGCGTTGTTTCGCCGAGGCAAGGGAAGATTCGAATGCCGGCTAAAGGAACAGGATACTTCCATGGCAGATATGGAAGTGCACGAGCATGTTGTCGTAGATGGAGCGACCTCACGGCTACGGCACCCGGTGATTCATTGCAATTTGGATTCGCTCTCGCGCTACATCCAAAAACATGATGAATATTCCAACTGGGAATCGCGCGTATTGCTGCAGCGAGGGGGCGATAAAGAATTGCCGCCGACGCTTTTTGGGACACAAGCGCAACGCCGACGCTGGCTGAAGCGCAAAGTCTTTGCATTGCCAGGTTCTCCTGTGCTGCTTTTCCTGTATCGTTACGTCGTCAGGTTTGGGTTCCTGGATGGAGTGCCGGGGCTAATTTACTGTGGGTTCCAGGCGGTTCAAATGTTTCATACCAAGGCGAAGATCTACGAACTGAAGTCGAAAAGAACTCAAGAGACAAAGCGTTAAAAAGCGTTAAGGGGATCTGGTTCTAGCATGTGTGGAATTGCCGGACTCGCGAATTGTGGTGACAGAGAAGTTCTCGCTCGCATGACGCACGTGCAGGCGCATCGCGGTCCTGACGATTCCGGTCTGTGGGAGCGACGATTTCAAGATGGGTCTTACGTTGGTCTGGGTAGCCGCAGACTCGCCATTCTCGATCTGTCATCTGGCGGCCACATGCCCATGTGCAACCATGAGCGCACGATATGGATCACTTACAACGGAGAAATTTACAACTTCAAGGAGCTCCGCCGGGAGCTACAAAGCAAAGGCCACCGTTTTACTTCGAACACAGATACCGAAGTTGTGCTGCACCTTTACGAACAGGAAGGCGCGGATTGCGTTCTGAAGCTAAAAGGCATGTTCGCATTCGCGGTTTGCGATGTGCGTTCGGGCGAGCCGGAATTGTTTCTCGCCCGAGACCATTTCGGGGTGAAACCCTTCTACTACTCCCATCGTGGTAGAAAGCTGGCGTTCGCTTCGGAAGTGAAAGCGCTGCTTCACGTGCCGCAGATCGAGGCCCAACTCGATCTGGAATCTTTGCATCAGTATCTGACGTTCTTGTGGGTTCCTGATCCCAAAACGATGTTTCGTGGAATTTATAAACTTCCCGCCGGACATTGCGCCACGTTTCGCGACGGGGAACTTACGATCAAACAATACTGGGATCTGAAGTTTCCCCGTGCCGACGCCGAGTACTCAAGATCCGAAGCGGACCTTGCAGACGAACTTCGCGAACGCTTTCAGCGGTCGGTGGAATCCCAGATGGTGAGCGACGTTCCGATCGGAGCCTTTCTCAGCGCGGGTTTGGATTCCTCCAGCATTGTGGCGATGATGTGCAGCGCAACGAAGCAACCGGTTCGAACCTACACCATTACCTTCCCGCACAAATATCGGATTGGAGAAACTACGCTGGATGATCCGCGAGTGCCGGCGCGGCTGGCGCAGCGGCTGGGCTGTGAGCATCAGGAAATAGTCGTCGAGCCGGACGTGGCCGAATTGTTGCCTCGCTTAACCTGGCACATGGATGAGCCCACCGCGGATCCCGCCATCCTCACAGCGTTTCTTGTTTGCCGCGAGGCGCGCAAACAGGCGACCGTTTTGCTTTCTGGCGTTGGCGGAGACGAGTTGTTCGCGGGCTATCGAAAGCATGTCGCTCATCGTTGGGGCGCCGCGTATCGGAGAGTTCCTGGTTCTCTCAGAAGTGGAATCGAGTCCGGCTTGGAGGCATTGCCTGGGCTGCGAGGGACCGCTATGAAAGGACGCGTGCGGTTGGCCAAGAAGATGGCGCGGAGCGCGTCGCTCTCGCCGGAAGATCGCTTCATTCGAAACTGCACCTATCTGAACGGTGCGCAGAAAATGAATTTGTATACGCCGGAGATTCAAGATCAACTTCGCCATTCAGATCCCGCGATTCGCCACCATTCCAGTTTTGACGCAGTGCGAGATGCCGACTTCCTCAACCAAATGCTTTATCTCGACACCAAGATTTTCATGACCAGTCTTAATCTGAACTATAACGACAAGATGAGTATGGCGTCGTCCGTGGAGGTGCGGGTACCGTTTCTCGACCGTGAACTGGCCGAGTTTGCCGCCTGGAATATTCCGCCAGCCCTCAAGCTCAAAGGATTCTTTCGCCCTACGACGAAGCATATTTTCCGCCAGGCGATGCGGGAGGTGTTGCCGGCCGAAGTGTTACGGCAGCCGAAGGCCGGCTTCGCGGCTCCAGTAGACTTCTGGCTGGCGAAGGATTTGCGTGAGATGGTAGATGATCTGCTGTCGGATACAAACATTCGAGGGCGCGGCTTATTCCGTCCCGAAGTTGTTCGGCGTTTTGTTGACGAACATCGTTCCGGCGCGGAAGATTGGTCGATGCAAATCTGGCAGTTCTTAACTCTGGAACACTGGATGAGAATTTTTCTGGATGCTGGAGCACAGAAGAGAACGGAAGAGTACCGTCATACGGGTGAGGCCGCCACTGCTTGAGTCTGACCGGTCGACTGAAATCCGATCATGGGCGGACGCGTCGATGACCAGTTCCGGCGATGCTCGCCATGTGAACCGCGACAGCAAGACTAGGACCGCCCAAATTGCGAAGGCGCTGACTGAATCGACTGGTCTGCTGCGAGCACCACAGCGCGTCGTTCCGTTGCTGGAGAAACTGATCTCCGACAAATTGCGCGTCAGCTTCGAGCAGCGGCATCTCTACACATACGCAAGCACAAAGCGGAGTAGCGAAGAAACTTTGTGCGCCTTGCTGCGCTGGATGCTCCACGCTCAAGGGAGCGATGGAGGCATCGCAGCTTACTACAGCCTGCTCACTGGATATTCGGAATCGTATCCGGAAGTGACGGGTTACATTGTCCCAACGCTGTATAACCTTGCGCGCGCGACCGGCGACGACCGCTGTGCAGCAGCGGCAGAGCATGCAACGCGATGGTTGCTTTCGCTGCAAAAATCTACCGGCGCTTTTCCCGGAGGACTGCACGGAGCGAAAGAGCAGGCATCTGTTTTCAATACCGGGCAGATACTCCAAGGATTAGTTCGCGCTCACGCAGAAACGAAACGCCGAGAGATATTGCAAGCGGCAATCTTTGCCGGCGATTGGCTGGTCGAGATGCAGCAGGCCGACGGGTCGTGGTCTGGCCCCGGGGCTTACCAAGCGCGGGCTCACACTTATTACAGCATGGTCGCATGGTCGCTGGCGGAATTGTCGGCACGCGCTGGGGACGATAAATACGGCAATGCGGCGGAAAGAAATCTCAATTGGGTATTGTCGCACTGGAGGCCCAGCGGTTGGTTCGACGGCATCAATCTGCGAGGCCATCCTAATTATTTGCATTTCATCGCTTACGTGCTGCAAGGCGTTTTAGAGTGCAGCCGGTTGCGGCGACGAGACGATGCCATGCAGAAAATTGCCAATTCGGCGTGGGTTTTGTTGCGAAGGTTTGAGAACAACAAATATCTGCCGGGCGCCTACGAAAATGATTTCAAAAGCGGAGCGCAATTCACGTGTTTAACCGGCAATGCCCAGATGTCATGTGTGTGGCTGCGCTTGTTTGAAATGACGGACGACCTGCGATATCTCAACGCGGCGCTGAAGATGAATGAGATGCTGAAGCGATTGATTTCAACCGCGGGACGGCGCGGCATCGATGGCGGAGTGAGTGGATCGTATCCCGTGTGGGGTGCGTACCAGCCATTACGTTACATAAGTTGGGGGTGCAAATTTTTTGCGGATGCACTCATGTTGGAACAGCAGTTGATACGATCTCTGTCAGCGGTAGGTGTCGGGGCATTGTCATGCGCATCGTAATTCTCAGTTCTAGTCTGTATAGCGAAACGGCATGCGCCATGGCTGTGCGAATGGCCCAACTGGGAGAAATTCCAGTAGGAGCTTTGACACTTTCCTCCTTGAACCGGGCAACATTGCTGCGCAAGATTGGACAATGGGGTGTGGCGGAAGTTGCTCACTACGCGAGAACAAAGCTAATTTCTTCCCGCGGCGACGGGCAGGCGCAAACCAGAAACCCATACCTCGAGAGCTTTCTGAAACGCGGGAATGGAACGTTTCGTAGCCTGCGGGAAGTAGCGACGCTTTACGATTTTCCAGTTAATGTTTGCCGTGATCAGAATTCGCCAGACTCAATCGCTCTCCTTCGCGAGTGGTCCCCAGATTTAATCATCTTTACCGGCGGCAACATTTTGCGGAAGAAGATGTTGGAACTGCCGCGCCTTGGCATTCTCAACGTGCATCTGGGACTGCTACCCAAGGTTCGAGGGATGAGCAGTCCGGAGTGGTCGCTGCTGCAAGGCGTTCCGCTCGGCATCACGTTCCATTACATGGACGCCGGAATCGATACTGGTCCCATTCTGCGAAGATATGAGTTTCCCGATGCGACTCGGTGCGAATCGCTCAACGATTTGCGGAATCGCCTGGTTGCCTTTGGCATTGAGAAACTTCGAGAAGTGATTGAAGGTCTCAATCGCGGTACGATCCTTGCAACTCCGCAGTCTGATTTAAATAATTTCGATCCCGGTGAAGATCGTCAATTCTTTGTCATGCACGAATGGCTGCAAGCGCGAGCGGCTAAACGCCTCGTCGCAGGGCCCCGTACAACGGTCGCCGGTACTGCGCATGGGTAAGCCGATGAGTAAGATCGATACCATGCTGCAGGTTGGCCGCACTTTCGGAATGCGCGATGGCATGCTGCGCCTGCAATATGAATTGCAGCGTGGCAGCGGCTTGTTGTCGTGGAGAATGCGGTCCGTGCAGGGCTGGGATTCTTGGAATTTGAAGAAAATCGCCCCAGGCGCTCAGGTGGAGCGGATGCGGGCAGCTCGGCGGAATTGCGCGCCCCGATTTTTCTTCCACGACGTGCGGGCGCTGGGAATAAGTATCCGGGAGAGGATCGGACCCGAACAGGAAAAATATGTTCTCGCAGAAGCCGAGGACATCCTCGAAGGCACGCTGCCGTTTTTCGGCCGACTGCAGTTCGACTGCGGCTACCCGCCCAGATGGTTTCGCAATCCTTTTACTGGACAGACTGTCTCGCCGCAGCAATCCTGGACCCAGATGCGATTTGCCTCGCCCGTTTACGGCGATCTGAAATTTATTTTGGAGCCTTCCAGGTTTTTGTTCGTCTATCCGTTGGTTCGCGCTTACTCCCTCAGTGGAGACGAGCGCCTTCCAGAGGCATTTTGGAGGGCGATTGAAGACTGGGCGAGACAGAGCCCGCCGATGGGTGGTCCTCTGTGGATTTGCGGACAGGAGTGCTCGCTGCGAATACTTGCCTGGTCGTTTGCGTTGCATGCTTTCATCGACTCGCCATCGACCACTGACGAGCGCATGGCGCAGCTCGTCTCAATGATTGCCGCTCATGCGTGGCGTACCGCGCAGACGATTGGTTACGCCCGCTCCCAGCGCAGCAATCACCTGATCAGCGAGGCGGTTGGTCTTTGGACCGCAGGCACACTTTATCCAGAATTGGCGGAGGCACAAGCGTGGCAAAATCTGGGCGCGCATTTGTTGCACGACGCTGTTGTCGACCACATCACGGCCGAAGGTGTTTCGCAGCAGCATTCGTTCAACTACCAGCGTATGGTTCTGCATTTGTTACTGTGGGCACTGCGTCTGGCGGAAATTTATTCGGCTCCACTTCATGAGGACATTCGCGAACGCGCAAAATCCGCATTTGACTTTATCCGTCAGTGGGTTGATCCCTCCAGCGGATTCGCTCCGAACTACGGCTCCGATGACGGCAGTCTGATTTTCCCCCTCGCGTCGGCGTCATATGGCGATTTTCGTCCGCTTGTGCAGTTGGGCGCTGCAGTTCTGAATCGGCCCGCTTTGAATTGCGGTCCATGGGATGAGACGGCGCTGTGGTTTGGCGTGAAGCCAGTGCAGACGCAAGAGCTTGTTTCGGTTCCTTCACTGCAAACTGGATATTTCCGTTTGGGCGGTGAGACTTCCTGGGCGATGATCCGCGCTGGCCGGTATACTCGACGGCCTTTTCAGGCTGATCAGTTGCATGTGGATTTATGGTGGCGGGGAATGAATCTGGCTCGCGATCCTGGAACCTATCTCTACAACGGATCAGCGCCGTGGAATAATGGATTCGCGGGGACTGCGGTTCATAACACTGCCAGAGTCGACGGTCAGGACCAGATGCGCCGGGTTGGTCGCTTTCTTTGGGTGGACTGGGCACAAGCTTCGGGCCGCGCGTATCCGTCGAACACCCATGCTTGTGCCGACCGCTTTGAAGGCGAGCATGATGGCTACCGGCGATTTGGTGTGACCCATCGCCGGGCAGTTCAATGGCTGGGCGGTTCGGGTTGGGTTATTGTGGATGACATAGCAGATGAGGTTGAGGCCGCCGAACATGATGTGTGTTTGCACTGGCTCGCTGCGGATCTGCCATTCGAAGTTGCTGACTCGCCTTTTCAAGTTGTCTTCACGTCAGATGGAGCGCGTATTCGCTGGAGCATTGTTTCGAGTGTTCTAGGGAGTGCCGCGATCGTGCGAGCTGGAAAGCGGGTTGCGATAAATAGAATGTCCGACTTCGGAAACATAGAGACGCCATTGCTCGGTTGGGAGGCTTCCACGTATGGTGAGCTCCAACCCGCGGTATCGCTGGTGCAGCGGGCGCGCTCGCGGTTACCAATTCGATTTGTGACCGTGGTTCTTACGGATGAAAGGTGCAGTTTCGAATTGCGAGACAGCGAAGCCGTTATCTCACATGACAAATTGCACGAGAAATCCGCAGACGTGTCTGAGTATCGCGTGAGTTTGTCAGCGAACGCAGTGACTTCTTCAGAAACGGATTCGTTTCCAGTGCGTGAGTTCAAAGCATGAAACAGGCATTCCAGGATGCGCGCAGCGCGGCAATTACGGTGGTGGAAGTTCCTGCGCCCAAATTGCTGGCGGGATGCGTACTGGTTCGCAATGCGGCATCGTTGGTTTCGGCTGGCACGGAGCGGGCTGCTTCGGAGTTCGCGGGTAAGAACCTGTTGCAGAAAGCGAGAATGAGGCCGGATCTGGTTCGCGAAGTGTTGAACAAGATCGGTCGCGATGGACTCGTTCCGACAATATCCGCTGTGCGCAGCCGTCTTGATCAACCGCTTGGTCTTGGGTATAGCAGCGCTGGAACTGTTGTGGCCGTCGGCGAGGGAGTGACCGGTTTCAATCCCGGTGATCGCGTGGCATGTGCCGGCGCTGGCCACGCGGTGCACGCCGAGTTTGCTTGCATTCCGCGGTTGCTGATGGCGCGCATTCCTTCCGAAACAGTGAGTTTCGACGAGGCTGCTTTTACTACGGCGGGGGCGGTAGCGCTGCATGGAATACGCACCGCGGGCGTCAAGCTAGGCGATGTGGTGGCAGTTATCGGACTCGGTCTGCTGGGTCAACTGATAGTGCAGATTCTCAAGACCGCGGGATGTACCGTACTCGGAATGGATATTTCTGCCGAGCGGGCCGACCTGGCTTTGCGTTTAGGCGCGGACGCAGTCAGCACCTCGTCTTCCGCGTTTCTGGATTTATGCCTGCAGCACTCTGTGGGACACGGCGTCGACTCGGTTCTGATTGCCGCGCAAACCGCCAGCAATGATCCTGTGAATCTTGCGGGAATGATCGCGCGCGATCGGGCGGTGGTCGTTGCCGTGGGAACTGTCGCCATGGATATTCCCCGAAGAGCCTTTTACGAGAAAGAACTGGACTTTAGAATCTCGCGTTCTTACGGGCCTGGCCGGTACGACGCGGCGTACGAACAAAAGGGAATCGACTATCCTATCGGCTACGTGCGTTGGACGGAAACGCGCAACATGGAAGCCTTTCTCAAGCTTCTTGCCGACCGCAAGCTGGATTTGCATTCATTAATCACGCACCGTTTCCCGATCACGCGGGGACAGTCGGCCTACGATCTGATCACGGGGAAAACGCGGGAAGCGTTTCTCGGCGTTTTGCTGTCGTATCCTCAGGACGCGCAGGATACGCAGCACATCCAGATCGCGGCGTCCGATTCCTCGGTTAGCAGCCAGAAATCTATAAGTGTCGGATTGCTCGGAGCGGGTAACTTCGCCGTGAGCACGCTGCTTCCGGCGCTCAAGCGAGTGCGTGGAGTTGATTTAGTCACGGCAAGCGCGGCTAACGGATCTCACGCGCGGCACGCGGCTGACAAATTTAGATTTCGTTCGTGTACTACGAGTGAACTGGAAATTCTCAACAGTCCCGCGGTCAACACGGTTGTAATTGCTACACGCCATCATCTGCACGCCCGGCAAGTGATTGCGGCACTGAAGGGCGGCAAGCACGTCTTCTGCGAGAAACCTCTGTGCCTGAATGAAGAAGAGCTGAAGGAAATCATAACTGCTTATGAAAATTCAGCTTCCGCTCGCCGGCTACTCATGGTTGGATTCAATCGCCGCTTTGCTCCGTTGGCGGTGCGAATGAAAAAGTTCCTGCAAGAGGCGGGAGAGCCTTTAGCGCTTCACTATCGGGTGAACGCTGGTTTTCTTCCCGCGGATCACTGGATGAACGATCCCCTGCAGGGCGGGGGGCGCATCCTGGGCGAGGTCTGCCACTTCGTGGACCTGCTCTGTTTTATGGCTGGTTCGGTCCCCATGGAAGTCGAAACTCATAGCCTGGCCAACTCGTCCTTATCCAACTCGCACTTATCTAATCCAGCTTTATCCAACCCGGGGAAATACAGTAACGACAATGTTGTATGTTCGCTGCGCTTTGCTGATGGTTCGCAGGGAACCATCAGCTACCTGGCAAATGGTGACAAAGCGTACTCCAAGGAGCGCATCGAAGTATTTGGCGGTGGCAGCGTGGCGGTGCTCGAAGACTTTCGGCGACTAGAACTGGTCCGCGGCGGAAAGAAAAGTGTGTTTCGCTCGCGGCTTCGTCAGGATAAAGGGCACCGTGGAGAGTTCGAAGCATTTGTAAGAGCGATTCAAACCGGCTCGGAGTCGCCAATTCCATTTCGCGAAATTGTGGGCACCATGCTGGCAACGTTTGCGTTGGAAGAGTCACGTTGTTTAGGTCGACCGGTGACCGTGAGAAAACTCTCGAGCGAACGCCAGGTCACGGACGCAGACGGCTTCGATCAGGCATCCTGAATAGAGCTTGCTGAAAATGGCTCGCAGCCTCATGAAGATTCTTTACATCTCGCAGTATTTCCCTCCGGAGATGGGCGCACCTGCGGCGCGTGCGGTTGAATTATCCAGGCATTGGGCCGGAGCAGGACATGCTGTAACGGTGTTGACGGGGTTTCCGAACCATCCTACCGGCGTGGTGCCGCGTGAGTATCGCGATAAATTTCGGCGCTTGGTGGTTCACGAGCAAACAGATGACATCCATGTGGTCCGCTCCTGGCTGCTGCCGTTTCCGAACAGGAAGGCGTATGAGCGGATTCTGAACTACTGTTCGTTTTGCATCTCAGCCGCAAGCACCGGTCTCTTCTTGTCGCGTCCCGACGTTGTAATTGCGACTTCGCCGCAGTTGCTGGTGGGGCTCTCCGGTTGGTTCGTGGCTTGCTGGAAGCGCGTCCCTTTCGTATTCGAGGTTCGCGACCTCTGGCCGGAATCGTTGACCGCTGTCGGCATGGGCGACGCGGATTCGTTGCTCCAAAGTTGCCTCGGAAGGATCGCTGGATTTCTTTACCGGCGCTCGGATCGAGTGGTGGTGGTCACACCGGCATTCGAAGATTACCTGGTGGAACACTGGCGGGTGCCGCGCCAGAAAATTTCTGTGATCGAGAACGGAGTGGAGACGCAGCTTTTTGCTCCAGAACTCGCGACAGATCTGAAAAGGCAATTAGGAGCGGAAGGCAAGTTCGTAGTGTCGTATATCGGCACAATAGGGTTGGCACACGGGTTGAACACGATTATCGAAGCGGCGACTCGATTGAGGCATTCGAATCCCGAGATCGTTTTTCTGGTTTTGGGAGAAGGCACCGAAAAGGCGAATATCGTAGCCCGGGCGCGAGAACGCGGTCTCGACAATATACGATTTGTCGATCAGCAGCCTCGTGAGCAAATTCCAGCTTACATTTGCGCGTCAGATGTTTGCCTGGTGCTGCTCAAGAAAGCCGATTTGTTCAAGACGGTGATTCCCACAAAAATGCTGGAGTTCATGGCGTGCGCGCGTCCGGTGATTCTTGGTGTGGATGGTCAGGCGCGGGCGATTCTTGAAGAAGCTGACGGCGGTGTTGTGGTCGAGCCGGAAAATTCTGACGCTCTAGCGAGCGCCATTCGGTTGCTGGCTGCGAATCGGGAAATGGCCGCCCAATTCGGACGAAACGGCAGGGAATACGTGGTGCGAAAGTTTTCGCGTCGCGAAACCGCGGCCAAATATATTCGCGTTCTGGAACGTTTGTTGAATCTGCCGCAGGAGCGCAAGACAGAAGTTGCCGCGTAGGCGCTGCCAACTCACTCTAATGGATAGCGATCACTGCGATTCCAGTAGCGGCGGACATGGCGGCTTGCATGGTCTGTTCCGCGGCTACTCGGGCTCCGCTGAGCGGGACGAAGAGAATGTCATCGGCCTGCATAGTTATGTCGGGCGCTTTCGCTTCTAGCATTTTTTTCAATGGCAACCGCGTTTCAGTCATTCCACTCGGGCCTTTACGAATGATGCGAACTCCGCTCATCTTGGCTGTGTGGTTTGTCCCCCCGGCCAGTGCGAGCGCCTGCAGCACAGTCAGTGTGCCGTTATCCACGAGTAAGCCAGCGGGACGGCCCACATCCCCTACCACATAAATAATTGGCGCCCGGGGCACCGTGATCATGTCTCCGGGTTGAAGTTCGATATTGTCCTGCAAATCGTCAGCTAGGTTCCTCGGGAGATTTACCGTGACTGGCGCAGATTCGCTGTGCTGACGAATGATACTGACTTTGCGTCCAGCCGACGCCGTGAATCCACCCGCAGCGGAGATGAGATCGTAAAGCTTGCGATCTCCGAGGGAAGGATAAACACCCGGTCTCACAACTTCTCCCAGGATGGTGATTCCCTGGGAGATCGATTCGTCGAGGAAAATGGTGACGTGCGCGCCGCGGACGTATCCACCATCTTCCAGACGTTTCTCAATCACAACCTGCGCCTCTTCGACTGTGAGATTGCCAATGTGCACGTAATCGATGAGTGGAAGATAAACATCTCCGGTATTGCTGATTCTTGCTTTGGTCGACAGTTCCGGGACGTTATAGACGCTGACGTCGATCAGATCGCCAGCGCCGAGCCGCATCGAGGGAGTGGTTTGATTTTCGGGGACCGCGCTCGAAGAAGCGGCGCTCTCGCCGGGTTTCGCTGAATCAGTCTGGGGGGGGCCACTTCGGATGGCAGCTTGAGAGACTGGCTTGGCGGGAGCGAGTGCCGGCGCGTTGTTATTGGAATTCGATGATGGCGATACTTGCTGCGCTGCAACCTTCAGACTCGAAGCAAAAGACAAAACGATAAAGAAAGCGAACAGGCTGCCACGACAGGCAAAACAGCGCTTGAACTCCATTAGACGCCTCGGATGAAAGAAGGTATCGTGGGAAAGTTTAGCACAGCGTTGGAGAGCGATCATCGCTCTGTCGAAGGGATTGTCGCACGAGGATCCGACGCGGATTAGTTTTCCACAGATTTTCACGGCTAGGCGATTGAAGCCGACGCACAAGACTGCTAGATTCCCAACAACCCTCAAACGCAGACGGAAAGAAAGAGAACCCGGTAACTCACTAGCGGCAGAATTTCGCGGCTGCAATACTGGCTATCGGTTAGGACGGCGTACCGACGTACGTGATCGCTGGGGCCCGAGGGGGACGGTTGACAGTAGTATTTTTTGGGATTTTCTTTTTGTCGCTGCTGTTCTCGTTCGTCCTGACTCGCTATGTGCGGGACGTTGCGTCCCGGCGGGGATGGGTCGCCATTCCTTCTCAGGAGCGGCATCTGCACGCCACGCCGCTTCCACGCCTCGGTGGCGTCGCAATTTTCATTTCGTTTTCGTTGAGCATGGCGGCGGCCGCTCTGGCCAGTTCTTATCTGCCGCGACTGCATTCGGCGCTTTCGCTGAAAACTCTGCTGACAATTCTGGTTCCGGCTTCGATCGTTTTCTTTCTCGGAGTCTACGACGATCTTCACAGCATCGGTCCGTACGTGAAGTTTGCGGTGCAATCGCTTGCCGCCAGCATGCTTTTTATCGGTGGGCTGCGCATCGTCAACATCCCGGTATTATTCGGCGAGCATCAGTTGCCGTGGTTCGTGGGATTACCCTTGACCATTCTGTGGGTCTTGGCGATTACCAACGCGTTTAATCTGATCGACGGCTTGGACGGACTGGCGGCGGGTTCGGCGTTATTTTCAACGCTGGTGGCGTTCGTGGTTGCGCTGTTGAACGGATACTCTCTGGTCACGGTGATGACGATTGCGCTGGCCGGGGCGATCCTTGGCTTCCTGCGTTACAACTTCAATCCTGCCACTATTTTCCTGGGAGATTCCGGGAGTCTGTTCATCGGCTTCCTGCTCAGCGCACTGGCCCTCGAGGGCGCGCAGAAAGCCCCGACCATCGTTGCCGTTGCCATTCCAGTAGTTTCTTTTGGACTGCCGATTCTGGAGACTTCGCTCTCTATTCTGCGGCGCTTGATCAGCGGGCGTCCAGTATTTACGGCCGACCGCGAGCACATCCACCACAAACTTTTGCAGCACGGCCTTACTCATCGCCAGGTTGTGATTGTGCTTTACGGCGTTTCGGCGATCTTCGCGCTGCTTAGTTTATTTCTGCTCTGGCCGACTGGAAGTTCGCTGGGCCTGGTGCTCGCGGTGTTGGGAACCGGCATCTGGATTGGAGTGCAGCGCCTCGGATATCTAGAATTGGGAGAGTTGGCTCGAGTTGCGCAGCGTACGTTCGACCAGCGGCAGATCGTGATTAATAATCTTGCCATCCGGCGCGCCACGGAGGAGCTGAAAGTTGTCGATAACTACGAGCAAGTTTGGCGGGTTCTGCAGGCCGCCTTCAACTCCAATGACTTCGACGGTTTCGATGTATGCTTCAAACTTTTTCCTGGTGAACTCCAGCCTGCAAGCGCAGGAGGTTCAGGCGGGCAAACGCGGCGCGGAGAAGTTTCCTTCCACTGGGGCAGAAGCGCGGGGCCGCAGCCCCTTGAAGGGCTCGCGCTTTGGACGCTTTCGTTAGATCTTGTGAGTTCATCCAATCGCCATCGCGGCGCTTTAGTTGTCCGCAGGCTTTACTCCCAGCGAAATCTGCAGATGGATATCAATCTTCTCACTGCGAACTTCCCGGTCGCTCTCGCCGACGCGTTGGATCGCACCCTGCAGCGAGGTGTAGAGGTGATTCACCATCCGGGCGCCGACGATCATGGATTTGTTGCCGCGCAAGCCGGCTAGGAGTTAGCTGGCGGAAGAAAGCGGGGAGGAGAGTTCTCAACCGAACACACACCTACGTAGGGGTGCGAACAGGAAAATCTGAGGTCAGCTAACGGTTAGAGTTGTGCGCTGGCGTACGAGTTGATTTCGCAATTCAAGCAAACTTCTTCAAAAGCCGGTGCGGTCCACTGCATTGTAATCCCCCAATGGCAAGGCATTTGTCTGCCTTGAAGCTGTATGTAATGTAACTCAGGACCGCTGCTCAAATCAAGGGACAATCCTGTAGTTTTCAAGCGGAAAGGCCTTAGAGAATAGAAAAGTTGGGGGATCTAGGCTTCGGTCGCGCGAACCAAACGAAGCGTACTGAACGAGTTTTCCACACGGGGAACCAGTGCGGCTACTTTCTCACTCTACCGTCCCTCGTTACCTTTAGGCACGCTAATTTCATGAGGATCAAGCAAGCATGTCTCGGAAGACTGTTTACGGCACTACATTTAAAGACACCAATTTTGTTCCCCTGCACTCGGCCACGTTTTGCATTCAGTGCGAACTGATCAGCACCAACAGCAGAACCTATTGCCTGGCTTGCGGCAACACTTCGCTGCTCAGTCTGTCGCGCGTGCTGGGGGGCTCGCTGCGTCAGCAGCAGACCGCGCACCTGATCACCGACTGTGAACTCGACAGCCTCGTCCGGGATTTATTGCGGACCGTGCCCGACCCGCAGATCGTAAACCGGGAGGTCGCAAACATCGCGGATTATCAAACGCGCATTCCTTCGACCGCTTTGCGCAGCCAGTTGCGGGTTGCGAATGCGGGGCATCCGGTTTCGGGTTTTCGCCCCGTACATGCCGGAGAAGAAGTTGTTATTCACGCGGCGGAATTGAATCTGGAGCCAGCCATCAGTGCCATCACGGAACGCGCCCAGCATCTTACCGGAGCCACCGGCGCTGCCATCGCGTTGCGCGCGGGCGATGAAATTGTTTGCCGAGCACGGGCCGGCCGCACCGCTCCCGATCTCGGAGTTCGCTTGCAGACCGACGCCGGCATTTCCGCAGAGGCCGTTCGCACCGGTGAAGTGATGCTCTGTCACGACGCTGAGCGCAATCCGCGCGTGGATCTGGCCAGTTGCCAGCGCCTGGGAGTGCGCTCCATTCTGGTTTCTCCGCTGCGTTACTACCGGCGCACATTGGGCGTGTTTGAAGTGCTGTCTTCTTCTCCCAGCGCGTTCGACGAGCGAGACGTGGCCACGATGCAACTGCTCTCCAGCATGATGGTCGCGGCCATTTCGCGCATCTCGAGCCTGCATCAATCACGGCTGGCAGTAAAGTAGCCAGAGTTCTCGGGAATGCGGTTCGATCAGTACGCCCAGTAGCCGCTTGGATTGGTGCTGCTTTGCAGGCCCGTGTAAACGTTGCGGCCGAAGAAGAAGGGAAGTCCCCAATCAAAAGCGCCGTCTGAGTATGTGCCGCCCAGATCGCCGTAGGCGAAATCTGGCGAGTTAAGCAGGACCTCCGCGTTGGCGATGCTGAAATTTACCATACCGCTCGCGCCGTTCGCTCCCTGATTGGTTGCCGAGAGGTTCTGAACGCCGGAGGGGCAATAAAAGCCCGGTGCGCTGCTGTTGGTGGGACAGGTCGTGATTGTAGATGGGAAGAAATAGCCGTTCGAACCGCTATCAATAAAACTGGAAGAGTCGGTGGTTCCACTATACGTGGTAGTAAAATTTCCGCTGGAGTTTGCCGTATAAACTGTGGCGCCGCCGAGCGCATTATTTGATTGCGTTCCAATGCCGAACACCAGAGAGCCGCTCACGGTTGCCTCTTCGCCTCCGGAAACGACCGGCAGTTCGATGATGACTCCGTTGTTGTCGGTGGTAAACAGTGAGACAGGATTGGGTACCTGCTGCGCCAGGCTTTCGCCGATCGGCTGACAAGTTGTGGTAGAAGTGCACTCATAGTATAAGTTCATATCGCCTGCAGCAGTTTGCACCGTCTCGCAGTAGCTGCCGCAATCCTGTGTGAACAGACCGACTCCGACAATGCCATTTGCGCCCAGGCTTTCGAGTGTATCGGAAGATGCCCCGCTATCGGTGCAACTGGTAGGAGCCGTGAAATCCGTATCGCTGAGCACTTGCACCGGCACCGAACTGGCTTTCTCACTCGCCATTTCCACATCTGCAGTCTGCACCGGTCCCCAGGTGTAGCCGCTCACAAACGGAAAGCACTCCACGACTGGGTTACCGCCAGAGGTTTGCTGCGGCAGAGGAATCGTGAGCACGGAGGAAAGAATGCGCAGCCCCGAACTGCCAGTGTCCACCAGGACGCCATCGATGGTTTGACAAGTAGTGGTTCCGGGAACACAAACCGTCACGCTGGTGAAGGTGGCATCGACGTAGTTGCCGGTCGGGCCGCCATTCACCGTGATCGACGCTACATTCCCTCCCGAAGGGGCGATGGTTTGTGGGGGAGTTCTACTGCTGCTGCCTCCGCCACATGCAGCTAAAAATGCAAATGCCAGAAGAGCGGTGAGGACCAGGAATATTCGGGCCCGGCTCATTGGATATCCTCGGCGCGAACGTCAGATGGCAACATTTGCGGAACGTAAGCCCGGCCGGTAAACGACCGGGGATGTCCACCAATCTGCACCACCAAGCCAGGCTGGTCGATCATGACCGGCCTGCGGCCGACCCGGGAAGCGCTCTGCGCCTTTGCCGCCTGAAGGTATTGCCCGAAATAGCTTCCCAAAAGTCGACGCATGTCCGGCGGCCACGGTGATTGCCAAGCCACAGCAAACACCTTGCCCGCGGAATCGCCTGTGGAAGCCACGTATTCCCGCACTACGGTGCCGGCAGGCGATTGGATCTCATGCACGGCATAAGAGCCTTTGGTAGTGGTCCGTATGGCGCCCTGCATGCGGAGTTCGTCGGACTGGACGGAAGTGATATCCCCGCCGAGCGCTGCCCAAGCCGGAAACGCAGCGCTCAGGATAAGGCATACCGTGCCTAGAACCAGCGCCTTGGACTTGACGGAAACTGAGAGGTATTTCATCGAGAAGTCCTTCGTTCAGGCACAATCACGCACAATCTTTTCACTACGATCAGTATCGGAGTTAGATTATTAATGCATCTTGCCGGGTTGCTCTGAGGCGTCCTCCCCATTTGTAAAGCTTTGTAGGATCTGACCTAATCCGGCCGGGATCGCTTTCGCCGGTTTGCCGCTACCTGGCTGTCTGATTGAGTTCCTGCTTACTTTTTGGCGATCTCGGGGTAATATGTACAGACCGAAGTCTGGACTGAAGTAGAACTGAAGTCCGGGCCGCTCCCATGGCCGCGATCACTCAAGTGTCACGACTGGCATCTCCGAACCGGCGCGCTCGCGTGCGGCAAAAAGTGCACGTTCCCGCGTATGCCACCTTTGGCGATACGCAGAGCGAGATGCTGGATCTCTACGAAGTCCTCGATATCAGCGAGAATGGCCTGGCTCTGCAATGCCCCTCGCCCATGGAAGTGAACCAGAGTGTGGACTTGTGTCTGGATCTCGCCGAAGCTGGCATGCAGATCTCCGGCACCGCGCGGGTAGTTTGGCTGGATGGAAATGGCCGCGTTGGTTTTGGCCTGCCCGGTCTGGCGGATCCGGCGAAGAGGCAGCTTTCCGAATGGCTGTTCCTGAATGCTCTGGCAGCCGCTGCCAATGCGGAACTTCCGGCGGCGGGGTCCGAAGATTCCAGCGCCGACTGGAAGACTCCCATCGTCCGGCCGAACTATACCGACATTCTCAGTGCGGCCTCCGCGGTGCAGAAAGAAGCGGAGTTGCTGGGGTCCGATCTGCAAGCGGTGCTCGCGTTGGTGGCTTCCCGTTCTCAATCCTTGCTTCGCGCGTCCGGCGCGGCGGTTGCGATGGATGAGCAAAAAGGCCAAGAGAGCGAAGAGCAAGGAAGCGACGAAAGCGATGCTCGCGCCATGATCTGCCGGGCCAGCTCCGGCTTCAGCGCCCCGCCCGTGGGAGTCACGTTATACGTAGACTCAGGTTTCTCCGGCGAATGCGTGCGCAGCGGTAAATTGCTGCGCTGCGACGACACCGAGACCGACGAGCGCGTGGACCGGCAAAGCTGCCGCGCTCTTGGTATTCGTTCGCTGATTGCCGTCCCCGTGCGTGATCGAGAAAAGATCGTGGGATTGCTGGAAGTGTTTTCCGAACAGCCCAATGTCTTTAGCGAAAATGACAGCGGCGTGCTGCAGCGGCTCGCGGAAACCATTCAGGCTGCAATCCTGCGCACAAGGCGTGAACCTGATCCTCCTCCATCGCCGATGCCTTCTTCCAAATCGTTTTCGTCGCCGGGTAGTGTTTTGTTTGCCAGCCTTCCGGAGCGCGACCTGGGAACGGGAAAGGAAAAGGCGCGATCCGAAGATCGGGACGAGGATCAGGACAAAGTGGGGGGAATTCGCTTGCCTCGCGCTCACCTCTACGTGTTATTCGCCGCCGCTGCCACAATTTTTCTGGTGCTGGGAATTCTCGCCGCGCCCTGGATTCAGGAAAAACTGCACGCCCGCGGCCAAGAGGAGGAGCACACCGTTCTCGCTTCATCGAAGCCTCAGTTATCCCCCGGCAATTCCACTGCAGCGTCCGCCGATCCCGCTAATTTTGCCGACATTCAGGTATTGGCGGACCACGGTGACCCCGCAGCTGAAAACGCTCTTGGACTTCTTTACGCTGCCGGAGATGGGAAACAGGGAATCAAGCGCGACGAAACTGAAGCAGCTCGCTGGTTCACCAAAGCTGCAGAGCATGGCAGCGTCCCGGCTCAATCGAAGTTGGGCTCGCTTTATTGGGGCGGTCGAGGCGTGAAGCAAGACGATAACCGAGCCTACTTTTGGACGGTCCTGGCCCGCGCCAGTGGCGATGATGCCAGCCATGCTCTCGCGCCGTTTATTGCCACGCGCCTTACCCGCGCTCAAAGGGCAACGATCGAGCAGGAAGCCGAGCAGTGGCTCGAGCGCTACGAATCCGCTTCGAAGCCGGTCGCCGACCGCTAGAAGCCGGAAGCTAATCCCTCTCCTTAGCGTTAGAATAAACATAAGTCCCGTGCCAACCCTGCGCACTATTCTCGACCAGCGAGTCCGCGAAGCGGATGCCAGCCTTTACGAGAAGCTCGAGAACAACCGGGTTCGCTGCTTCTCGTGCGGACATCGCTGCCCTATTCCCGATGGCCAGCCAGGGGTGTGCAAGGTCCGCTACAACCGCGGCGGGACGCTTTATGTCCCCTGGGGCTATACCGCCGGAACACAATGCGATCCTGTCGAGAAGAAGCCGTTTTTTCACGCTTATCCCGGCGCGCTAGCCTACAGCTTCGGAATGCTGGGCTGCGATCTGCACTGCGCGTATTGCCAGAATTGGGTTACGTCGCAGGCGCTGCGTGATTCCAATGCAGTCTCGCCTCCGCTCACGGCCTCGCCCGAGCGGCTGGTTCGCGATGCTGTAGACCAAGGCGCAAAGATTCTGGTCAGTACCTACAACGAGCCACTCATTACCAGCGAATGGGCGGTCGCCGTTTTCAAAGAAGCGAAAGCCGCCGGGCTTGTCACCGGCTTCGTCTCGAACGGCAACGGCACACCGCAGGTTCTGGAATACATTCGCCCGTGGATCGACTTGTATAAAGTGGATCTCAAAAGCTTTGACGATCGTCACTATCATGAACTCGGTGGACGCATCGGACCTATCCTCGACAGCATTCGGCGAATCTATGAAATGGGTATGTGGCTTGAAATCGTTACGCTTCTCATTCCCGGTTTTAACGATTCCAGCGATGAGCTGCAACGCCTGACCGAGTTCCTGGCAGGAATTTCTCCGGACATTCCGTGGCACGTCACTGCTTTTCACGGCGACTACAAAATGATGGATCCACGCGACACGACGCGTGAAGATCTATTGCGGGCCGTCGAAATCGGCCGCCAGTCCGGGCTTCACTACATCTATGCTGGCAATCTGCCTGGTCAAGTCGGCCGCTGGGAAGACACGCACTGTCCACAATGCGATGAAATTTTGATCGAACGCCGCGGATATCTCATTAAAGCTTATCGAATCACGCCCGACGGCCACTGCCCCAATTGCACCACAGCGATTCCTGGCCGTTGGTCCGCTGGCTTCGAAGGGCAGATTACTTCTCGTCCTTTCTCTCCGCGCAAAAGATCGCTTTTGTTTACAATCCAAAACCAGTAACCTCAGCTGGTCCGTTTCTCCATGTCAAAGCCATCGATACTCATCGTGTGCGTTGCGAGTATTTTCCTATCATCCTGTTCTCCGCGCGACTTTCTCACGCGCCGTCTGGCCGGCGACTTGATCGCAGCTTCCGACACGTTCCGTGCGCCGCAACGCTTTCAGCTTCGCATCGGTGTTATTTCCAACAAGGATTATCTCTCCCCTGACTATCTCGTTCTGCAGCACCGCGGCTGGATCTCCGGTACCCATGCGGCATGTCCTCCTGCTCTCGTTCCGCCGCCGTGCTGGGATGTTTCGCTTACGCCGTCGGGCGTGGATACTTTTCAAAGCCTTATCGCGCCGGGCGAGGCCGATAAACAACTTCTGAACATTCCCTCCGTAAGACGCGAACTGATCGGCGTGACCGGCATTTCCAAGCAAGGGAACATTGCGGAAGTCGAATTCGATTGGAAATGGATTCCCGTGAACGAAGTTGGCGCGGCTCTCTACCCTGGAGATTTGCGGTATCGCTCCTCTGTACTGTTTCGTTGTTACGATGATGGCTGGCGTCTTGTGGACCGCCCCTCTCATCCCGCGGAATCTCTTGACGAGTCGCTCAGAAACGCCGAACCCACTCGCTAACATGCGACACGTTTCATCGCACGAATCATCGCACAAACCGAATATTGATTATTGCCGCCGCATCGTTGTATAAACATCTTCCCCCACGGGCCTATGAAAATCTCTAAAGTGTTTTTGTGGTTGAGCCTTGTTCTTAGTGCCGCATCGTTAGCATTTACTCAAGACAAACCCAAACTCACGCTTGACGAATTTTTCAACTCGGTGAGTTACTCAAGCGTAGCGCTGTCCCCCGACGGCGGCTCCGTCGTAATCGGCACCGAGCGCGCCGATTGGGACCAACAGGTTTTCCGCACGGACCTCTGGCTCTATCGCGACGATAGCAAGGGCGGCGGCACGGATTTTGCTAGAACAGGATCGCTGATCCAACTCACCCAATCTGGCCATGACGTCGATCCTCAGTGGTCTCCCGATGGCCGCTGGATCGCGTTTCGCTCCGAGCGCAAGCCTGCCTCCGAGAAGGACTCAGACTCGGATTCAGATGATGACAATGACAAAAAAGATAAGGGCGAGGTCAGCCAGATTTATTTAATTTCTCCCGCGGGAGGCGAGGCGATCCAATTGACGCAGGGTCAGGAAGAGGTGCATACATTTTCCTGGTCAGCAGATTCGCACACCATTTACTACGCAACTCGCAATCCTTGGACCAAGGCGCAGAAGGACGCCTACAAAAAAGAATGGAAAGATGTGGTGCAGTACCGCACCGCCGAACGTGGCGACACTATCTTCGCCATCGATGTAGCGGCCGCCCTTGCGCGCAACACTGCCGCTCCCGCGAAAGAAGAGAATGATGCAGACAAAGAATCCGATCTCACTCCGGGCTCTCGTTCACTCGTAACGTCGCCACTCCGCGTGGATGATCTGGTGACATCCCCTGACGGCACCAAGCTCGCCTTCATCTCGAGCGCTATCAACCAACGCCAGGAAAAGTTTGAAGACTACGAAATCTACGCGCTCGATCTGGCGAATCCGACTCTCCGGCAGCTCACGCACAATCAGGCGCAAGAGGTCAAACTGCGCTGGGCCAGTGACAGCCGCCACATCTTATTTACCGTCGAAGTGGGGGAAGTGGCCGGCCCTTATCGCGATCTTCAACCGCATCTTTACTGGGTTGACAGCGAAAAGCCGGACGGCGAGAAGCCCGACGCCGAGAAGCCTGAAAATACAACGAGCTCGGCCGAGCAATGGGGAAAAGACTTCATTGGCCCCGTCGATCACTACTCAGTGAATGCCGACGGCGTACTTGTCTCCGCGCGCCTGGGAACTGAAGTGGCAATGTATTCCGCCGCACAACCGCGCCAGTCGTTTCACAAACTAAATGGTTGGGAAGGGACTTACGAAAATCTTTCAACAACCGCTCATACTCCACGCGTAGCATTTGTTTATTCGTCATTGCAGAAACCCGCCGAAGTCTACCTGGCGGAGAGCGCCGACAAACTTGACCAGGCACGTCCCATTACTGCGCTTAATCATTTGTTCGCTGAGCGGGATCTTCCTCAAGGCAAACCCTATCGCTGGAAAGCCGACGACGGTACTACGGTCGAAGGCATGCTGATTTATCCTCCCGGCAAGTTTGAAGCGAAAAATCTTCCCCTGTTCACTTTCATTCACGGCGGTCCCGCGGACGCCGACGGCAACCACTTCGAGGCTGACTGGTATCAGTGGGCCGCACTCGCCGCTACGAACGGCTGGCTGGTCTTCGAGCCTAATTACCGCGGCTCTACAGGGTACGGTGACAAGTTCCTCGAGCAAATTGTTCCCGTCATTGTCTCGCGTCCCGGCAAAGATATCCTCGAAGGAGTCGACGCGCTGGTGAAAGACGGCATCGCCGATCCCGATCGTCTCACCGTCGGCGGCTACAGTTACGGCGGCTACATGACCAACTGGTTGATCACGCAAACCACGCGCTTCAAGGCCGCCGTGACGGGAGCGGGCGCAGTGGAGCACGTCGCCAACTGGGGCAACGACGACACCACTTTCGACGACGCATATTTTCTGGGTGGACGTCCCTGGGAAGTGCAACAGCGCTATCACGACGAAGCCGCCATCTTTCAAATCAACAAAGTGCGTACGCCCACGCATATGGTCGCCGGGGCCGACGACATACGCGTCGCCGTGCTGGAAGATTATTTGCTCGAGCACGCGCTCTATTCACTGGGCATTCCCAACGCATTGCTGATCTTCCCCGGCGAAGGCCACGAGCTGGATAAAAATCCCTGGCACGGAAAAATTAAAGTACGGGAAGAATTGAAGTGGCTGCAGAAATATGGAGGGGTGCCGGGAGGGTATTGAGACTCGCGAAGATGGATAATTACGCGATCAATTAACGGTACCCGCATTAATTAGGGATGCAGAGTTTCGTTTCCGTATTTGACACATAATACGTGTTCACATATAATGTGTTTATGAATGTCACTCTCTCTATCGATGAGCAGCTAGTGGCCCGCGCCCGGGAAAAGGCGGAGGCTCTTGGCAAGAGTCTAAATCAACTGATCCGCGACTACTTGCAGACGCTCGCAGGCGGAGATGATCCGGAGCGCAGCATTGAGGAATTCAGGCGCCTTTCAGGTCAAGGGCACTCGCGAGGCTGGCGTTTCAATCGAGATGAGATCCATGAGCGTTCGTAGTTTCTTCGATACCAATGTCCTGATTTATGCAGATGATAAAGCTGCATCTGCAAAACAACGCCAATCTCTTAATCTCCTGGCGGAACACCGACGTGCGAGGAGTGGAGTTGTGTCGTTACAGGTTCTTCAGGAATATTTCGTAACGGTTACGAAGAAACTGCACGTAGACGCGGCACTCGCGCGCCGCAAAGTCGAACTGCTTGCTGAATTCGATGTCGCCGCGCTAACGGTTTCAGACATTCTCGCTGCCATCGACCTGCACCGGCTTCACGCCTTTTCATTCTGGGATGCTTTGATCCTTCGAGCGGCAAAACAGGCCGGTTGCAGTGTACTGTTCTCAGAGGACATGCAACATGCACGCGAAATCGACGGTGTTCGCATCGTGAATCCATTCGAGTAAGAGAGTCCTGATGCGCGCTGAATATCTGGTATCACTTCGCGGCGCTCGCCACCTTCACGCTCTTGGAGCCCGCAGCGTACCGCGCAATGCCCCGATAAAGCGCCTCGGCAATCTGTTCTCTATATCCGTCACTGCGCAGTTTTTGTTCGTCGGTGGGACTGCTGACGAACGAAACTTCCGCCAGAATTCCTGGCATCGCAGTCTCGGTGAGTACCACGTAGGATGCCTCTTTCACGCCCCGATCGCGCAGGCCGGGATTATCCGCCGATAAAGTTCCGTAGAGCGAGCGCTGCACGCTGGCTGCAAGGCGCCGCGACTGCTCAATCCTGTCATGCAAATCGGCGGCGGAGAGCGTTGCGACCATGGGATTCTTGCTGCTGGCTGCGCCAGTCCGCGTTTCCAAATCTTTCGCATTGGGCGCGGAGAAAGAGTTGGTGTAATAAGTCTCCACGCCCCGCGCCGAAGGCAGGTCGCTATAGTTCGCGTGCACTGAGACAAATAAATCCGCCTGCGAATGGTTCGCCATCTCGGCGCGTTCGTCGAGTGGAATGTAATTGTCGTCGTTGCGGGTAAGAATTACCTCCGCACCCAAACGGCTCTCGAGCAGCTTGCCCAGGCGCTGAGCGATCTCAAGTACGAGATCCTTCTCCAGAAGGCCGCGCCGGCCCACAGTTCCTAGATCCCATCCACCGTGGCCCGCATCCACTACGATGCGCAACTTCGCCACATGCGTGCGCAGTTGCAAGTCTTCGCGCGTTGGCGGAGGAACGACGATAGCCAGCTTATCCCGCTGAGCCTCGCTCGCGCCTGGGAAAAGATTTAGTTGTGATTTGCCGTCCGCGCCCAGCTTCTTCACTTGCACTACCAGGCGATAAGGATTCGGCTCCAGGCTCACGGAATAGTTCGAGTTGCCTTTGGTCTCCAACACCACGCGAGTCATACCGGGAGCCGGATGCGCCACGCGAATCCGCGCCAGCAGCCCGTCACCGATCTCGATTGTTTTCCCTTCAAGTTCGGGAGCCAGCGACGTATCGTGCAGATCAAAATAAATGCGATCTGGATTCGCCAACCGGTGCGCCTCGTACTGTACCTGGTCTTCCAGATCGATCACCACCGTACTCGAATCAGTAGCCGACCAGTGCCGGATGCCTGTAATGCGTGTCGGCTTCCCGGGTTCCTGCGGAGTGACGCTGCCGCCCGAGAGTTCAGATTGTGAATCCACATTCGGCGTTGTGCCGGCATTGGCCGAAGTCGCCTGACCATCTGGCTCGGGGATCGATGGAGTGAGGGCAGATGAATTGCCGGAAGCGCTGGCCGGTCGCTTCGCGATTGCCGCCGGCTTGGTGCTCATCTTCTCTTCCGGCTGAATCAATACTTGGCCGAGTTGCGCCGTTTTCAGCTTCCACCAGACCCCGCCGGCCACCAGCACAGAAAGCACGATTAGAACCAACACCAGAACAATCCCCGGATGATGCTCTGCGACCGGCTCTGCGATCGTTTCGGTCACAGACGCATCGGTCGCAGGCGCTACTTCAGGAATGCTCACCTGAGCTGCGGTCAGCTCTGGAGCCGCCGACGCTTTCTTCACTTCGACGATCTCGGGCTCAACAGCCGCCGGGGCGACCGATGCAGCCGCGGTAGATGCAGTGGCGGTGGATGCAGTAGCGACAGGAGCAGGGCCAAGTAGGGGGACGGATTCAGCGGCGGTCGCAATTTTCTGAGGTGGAATTTCAGCGGGAGAGACTGCTTGAGTTGGCGCCGCAGCCGGCGCCAGTTCCGCCTCCGCCACTTGCGCGGCTTCCGCGAAGCGGTCTTCGTCTTCCGGTTTCAGAGCGCCAAGAATCAGCTCAGCGAGCAATTCCAGGTTGGTTACATCACTGTCGTTGAATCCGAAGGGCTCGCCGGAGAAAGCTTCGAGAACGCCGATTACGCGCCTCCGCCCGCACAGCGGTACGGCGACCATGGACCGGGCTCCCAAGCGGCGGCACGCGGCAAGGTTCACGCGCTCGTCCATCTCGGTATCGTCACAACGGATAATCTGGGCGGTGCGGAAACAGGCTCCGGAAAAAGCGGAGTCCCGCTGGATGCGGGCGCCCACGTCCGGCTTCATCACACCTGCTGATGCCCGCAAAACAATTTCATTGTTCTCGGCTAGGGCAATTCCCAGCCCGTCCGCTCCGGTGATGGCAATCGCACGTTCTGCCACCAACTGCAGTACTTCGTCGAGGACAAATTGCTCGGTCTCTTCGAACTCGGCCGCGTGGGGAACGCTGTCAAATCCATTATGCTTAAAAGCCAGCGCTCGCCGCTTCCGAACTTGCTGATGCAATGCCGAGAATGCCAGCAGCGCCTGCAGCGCATCAGCGCCGAACGGTCGGCTCCGCCGCTCATCGGCGGCAAAATGATCCCGGTCAGCGGACGTGCGATAATAAACGTCTTGCACGGTAGCAGCTCCACTGCGCTCCAGCGGCCATGCGGGCAACCGCGGATCCGCGAGTCGCGCATCCACTTCGATGGTCGGTTTGGTCGGAGTCGTTGCCATCCAGGTGTCTTGTTAGCCAGCTAATCCCTTCCCGAAAGTTTGGCTACTTGTCGAAGCCCTTGTCAATTAACCACTCTTAATAATGCTTGCGCCAACCCCCGCAATTACAGGTTATTCCAATCCTCCGTTTTCCCGCTTTAACAGTAAGCTAGCGGGATTTGAGTTGACTTGCAATGATGAGTACATGCCCTTCCGGTCAGAGACTTTCGTAAGTTACCCGCGATTCCTCCAACTTCATCGCCAAAGTTTCGAGAAATCCCACCGACTCGCGACGACCAACCTTCGGCCCGGATGCCATCGGGTGCGAAAGCTACTTCTAAGGAATCAACTCAGTCACTGTCTGCTGCAATCTCCCAAAATTAAAATTAAACGGATTCGCGTCCCCACTTTGTGTATCTTTTTTGGCGGAACGTATGCAGTTGGTATCCTTTCCCGCGCGGCAAGCACGCACCCACTATAGGCATGAACTGCGCACCCTGACCTACGTTACCCTGGACGCCGCCAACGGTGGAATCGTTCGCAATCTCAACCGGGAGGGAGTGGCGGTGCAAGCCGTGGCTCCGCTGCGGCAGGAGCAGAGAGTCCGCTTGCGCTTCGAGTTGAGATTTCCGCGCCTGCGCGTGGAAACCTACGGGCAGGTCACTTGGGCTGGACCTTCCGGCCAGTGCGGCATTCGCTTTGTTGATTTACCTTTACGGACCGCGCGCCAGATCGACCAGTGGATATTCTCCAATCTTCTCGACGGAATCGAACCGGAGGCCGATCGGGGCCGCTCGATCTTCGGAGCGCTTTCGCCTTCACTGGGAAAAGAAAATGCCATCGATGAAAACGACGGCCTTACTGTGTCCGCTGCGTGTCGCCCAGCTATTCGGGTCGAACCTCAGAATGCTGCGAGAAATGAAGGAATGTTTCCTCGCCAGCATCGCGAACAGAATCTGATCGAGGATCCGGACCAGTCTGACGCGCAACTGAATTGGCTTTCGCGTCCGATCTCTGGGCAGACGCTGGCCTGGCTGGTAGATAGCTTGGTGATGATAGCGGGATTGCTGTTGTTCGCGTTGATTTTTCTCTCGATCACTCATGAACTGCCGCCGTGGCCGCTCGCGGCGGGGGCCATTTCTTCCGGCGCAGTATTGGTAGGTGCCGCGTACTGGGGCGTATTTGCGGTGTTTGGAGGAGCCAGCCTGGGAGCACGTCTGGCCGGGTCAGCATCCGTTTTCAAGCAGGAAGAGGAACCGGATGAGGCGCACCGCTTCCGTTAAGCCGCTGCAACTGGAACTGGACGCTGAGTACCGAGAACTGTTCCGCCTAGCTCGCAAAATACTTTTGTGCCAGCCAGAGCCGCAAGTTCTGTTGTGTTTGCGCGGCAATCTTCACGAAGCGAATCCCGACATTTCCCCGGTCATCGGACCAGGCTACTTCCACGTCGGCCTTCACTCCGCAGTTTGCTCCAGGAAGAGCAAAAGACGCACGGACCAGGTCGTTCACATTAAATCGATCGTCAACTCGAACCTGCAGACCGCCCTGGCTCAGGTTGATGAGTTCCGCCTCCACGCGTTTCTGATTGCGCCCGGTGAGTGTGACCGGCAACTCCAGCCCCGTGCGGTGGTAGCGCAAGCGGCCGTCAAGGATCATGTTGCGCGCAGCGGAAAGCGTGCGCACCGCCTGCTCCACGGAAATTGGCTTATCGAAAGCAAACATGGCTCCCGTGGACTGCATGTCAGGCCGGCCTTGAGATTTGCCCATGATGACCAGCGGCACGGTGTTGGTGCGCGGAGCTTCGCGCCGCAGCTCGCGAAAAAATTGTCCGGACCCATTCAGGTCGCAATCGACAATCAGCGCGTCGATTTTTGATTTTGTGAGCCGCGCCAAAGCTCGTTGCGGTTCGCTTTCGACGGCGACATCCATGTGCAAGCCGCCAAGAATACATTCCAGAACGCTAACTTCCTGCCAATCGCGCGAAACTACCATCGACGAGAGTGTCATGTCTCCACTCTACTCACCCCAGTAATCGGTACGTAGATCACTAACGTAATGACCGGCTTCCGCCTTCGGGCTTTTGCGCTTCACCTGGCTACCCTGAGAGACAGAAGCCGGATCTACGCGCCAACAGCTTTGTTCTGGCTCCGATACCAGTCGACGGTTCGTCGCAGGCCTTCTTCGAAATCCACTTTCGGTTTGTAGCCAAGACGCTTTTCAGCGAGTGAGATGTCAGCCAGGGAATGCTTGATGTCGCCTCCGCGTTCCTTGTCATGCCGAGCGGAACCGGAGAAAGAAGTGAGGCCCTGAAGTAGTTTGAAAGTTTCATTCAAAGTTACGCGGCGGCCGGTGGCCACATTGAATACTTTTCCCGCCACCTCTCCCGCAGGCGCCTTGCAGGCCAGCAGGTTTGCGTCGACCGCGTTATCGATGTAGGTGAAATCCCGGCTCTGCTCGCCATCACCAAACATGGTAGGCTGCTGGCCGCCTAACATCTGCGTGATGAACTTCGCCAGCACGCCCGAGTAGGGCGACGATGGATCCTGCCGCGGACCAAAAATATTGAAATACCGCAGAGCCACGGTCTCCAATCCATAGCAGCGGTAGAACGAAATCATGTAATGCTCGCTGGCCAGCTTGGCCACGGCATAGGGAGAAATCGGATCAGGCGTCATGCGTTCGTGCTTCGGAAGTGTGGGAGTATCGCCGTAGGCGGAGGATGACGCAGCATAAACCACACGCCTCACCTTTGCGTCGCGCGCCGCGACCAATACATTCACCGTGCCATCGACGTTCGCGCGGTTGCTTCCAATCGGATCGAGAACCGATTTCGGCACAGAAGGAATTGCGGCCTGATGCAAAACATAGTCCACGCCCGTGCAGGCGAGCTTTAGGGCATCGAGATCGAGAATGTCGGCCTCCCGAAAATCGATGTGAGTCAGTATCTCGGCAAGATTATCCCGTCTGCCGGTTGAAAAATTATCTACTCCACGAACTTGTTCTCCGCGCCGCAACAATTCGCGCGCCAAAGACGATCCAATGAAACCGCCAATCCCCGTGATCAGATAAAGTGCCATAGGTTTTCATCATAACCAATCAGCCCGATTGCGCGTGTGAGCAAATCGGCGCGCGGGAAGAAACCAAAGTAATACGAGAGAGAGAGCTATCAAAGAAGAATAAAAACTGGTTTGCTTATCTTCCCGAACTTTGGCTCTTCCGCAGAATTCGAAAAAACTCTTCCCGGCTCAAAATATGGCGCTCGTCAAAAAAGTTCATGACCGCCCGCAGAGCGGCGTCCGGATTCGTAACCGGCGTTGCGGGGGTCGCAGGAATCGACAGACCGTCGGCTCCAGGGACGGGCGCGGCCTTTACTTCTGGGCGCGCACCCAGAATCACCGAAGGGCGAGATAAGGAGCGCAACAGTTCGCGCAACCGCTCGCGGTCCGAATCCGACATCGTGGTAAAAGCAATTCCCATGCCAAGGTTGGGATACACCACTTTTGCTTCGCCATTGCATTCGACCCGAAAACCGTTTACTTCCACGGTCAGCCCGAGTTTTGCGCCCACCCGGAAAGTTGCCATGGCTTCCACGTAGCATCCGTGCAAACTGATATCCGTGAAGGTCGCCCACGTCGATACACCGCTGGCAATTTCGCGCAAGCGGGCGCTTCCCTGGCAGCGGTATCTTGGGCTTTTCCGCTTCTCATCAACCGGGGAAATCGTGTTTGCCGGAGCGCCTATCCCATTGTTCAAGGTGGGGGAGGGAAGAATGGGCGCACGAGCCGTGGCCGCTGCTGCGGCCTGTGGCGTGGATTTTTTTAAAGCGGCCAGATATGCCGCACCAGCGTTTTCTTCGTCCGACATAAATTGCGGACGCGCCTTCACCGCTCTCCGCTGATCCTGAAGCGGCTCCCAGTTCAGGACGCGCGTCCCTGCTAGACTCTATCGGAGCTTTTGCCGGGAACACTTAACCGCGAGAATGGGCTTCAGGCCGAGGGATAGAGGCGTTTCCGCAACGGGAAAAGTTCAAGACTGGAACGCGGCGATAGGGAATTCTTCGACCGATTGCCGAATCTTCTTCCATACTTCATCACGCCCCACTCGCGTTTTTGCCGAGAAGGGAATCACGGTCGCAGTTGGATACGCCTGGGCCAGCCCCTGAAGTGCCTTGCCCAACTGATTGTTCGAGAGCCGGTCGCTTTTGGTCGCGATCAGAAGAAATTCGCGGCCCGAGGCATTTAGAAAATCTAACAGTTGGCGGTCGCTGTCCTGTGGAGGAACATTCACATCCACCAACGCCAGACATAACGCCAGCGTAGGACGTTCGTTCAAGTAAGGCTCAATGAACTTGGGCCACTCCTGCGAGATTTCTCTCGACAGCTTGGCGTATCCATAGCCCGGCAAGTCGGCGAAAATTACTTCCGGCGCGGGCTTTCCCGGCCAGCGTACTTCGAAAAAATTGATACTGCGCGTGCGCCCCGGTGTGGAACTGGTGCGGGCCAGTTTCGTTTCCACCAGGGTATTGATCACGCTCGATTTGCCCACGTTGGAGCGGCCCAGAAACGCAACCTCGGGAAGGTTGGGGGCAGGGAAGTGCGCCGCATCCGTAGCCGCCGCCATGAATCGAGCCATCACCCTCATGCTTCAGTGTGCAATGGGGCGAGGAAAATTGGCAAGGGCTCAGCGAGGCCGATTCCGGCTAGCGCACGGTTTTACGGAACTGCTTGCTTAACGTGAGCTCCTGATGTTGATACGAAGATCCTATGTTCGTTCCGTATATCTTCTCCGGCCTGCTCAACAGCGGCATATAGTTCAAGCGCCCAACCAGTTGTCCGTGTTCCATGAGGAACGGAACCTCATGAGCCCGAACCTCAAGCACGGCGCGGGTTCCCTTGATATCGTTCGAACCGTAACCAAAGCCAGGATCGAAGAACCCGGCATAGTGGATGCGGAATTCGCCATCTCCTTGATCGAGCGGAACCATTTCCGCTGCGAAGTCTGGGGGGACGCGAACCCTTTCCCTGGACGCGAGAATGTAAAAATCGCCGGGCTCGAGTATCAGGTTTTTATTGGCATTCTGATGTATGGATTCCCAGAACTCCTCGGTGGGATAGAAGTCGATCTTGTCGAGAGCAATTGCCGGAGCATACTTTTTGGCCCGATAGGCAATGATTTCGCCCTCGTCGGCGCCCTCCAGGTTGACGGTAATTCTGAGCCCGCGCTCAACCAAGGGCCTGACCGGACCCTCCTCATTCACGTAGACCAGCGGCTCTTCCTTGTCCAGGTTCCTAATGGTCTGATCGCCGGAGCGCGGGCTGCCGTGCACGAACCGCAACTGGCTGAGCCTCATCCCGGCTCGAATCGCGACCGTGAAGGTACGCGAGACAACCTCCGCGTAAAGTTTGCCTTTGTACCCCGCTACTACTCTGTCAAATTCCGTACTGTAATCGGTAATGAGGCGGGTGAAAATATCAAGCCGTCCAGTGGTGCTCTTGGGGTTGGCTTTGCCGGAGATATTTTCCGGCAGCTTCAGTTCCTCCACCAAGGGGATGATGTAAATGCAATCTCTTTCCAGAACTGGCGCGCCCGTAAGATCGACGCGCGTCATCCGGAGTTGTTTAATTTTGGCATCGACTGTGTTATTCGGCCCGGGCAGGAAACTCGCACGTACGCGATAGGCGACGTCGCCCAGGCGCAGATCAAGACTTGCCGGCTGGATGTGTTCCGGGTTGATTGCGGGAGTGGCGCTGATGTTTCCGCGGGCGATTAGGCCTTGGATCTCTTGCGATGGGAGTATCCCGGTGGTGCGAGCTTGCACTTCTTCGGCTGGCGCCAGACCATTTTCAAAAGCGATATGACCTTGGTTCGATGTGGACATCGTAAGAGTTCCCTATTGTAACGCTTCGCAGGGAATAGGGACGATCAGAGGGGCTGGCTGGTAGTGGCTACAGTAGCCCACTACCGGTTCGGCTTTATCGTGGAAACTCCCTGTTGAGCCTATGCTGACATTGGGGTGAAAGGGGTCCTTCGACTACGTTGCCGTCCGCTATCGCGGATGGCAACTTCGCTCAGGATGACACTCAGGTTGGGGCAGCCTCAAGAGCCTACTGATGCGCTGTTGGACTGTCTCCAGGACTTGAGGTCAGGGGCGCGATTGGACGAGTGGTCTCTTCCTCGCTGAGCGACGGGAGTGGCGATTCCAGCGCGATTTGCAGCACCTGATCCATCGTGTCCACGAAATGCATCTTCATCGCATTACGCAGATTTTCTGGGACTTCGGCAAGGTCCTTTTCGTTATCGCGCGGGAGGATCACTTCGAACAGTCCGGCGCGATGCGCCGCCAGTAGTTTTTCTTTAAGCCCGCCGATGGGAAGAACTTTACCGCGCAGCGTGATTTCCCCGGTCATGGCAAGGTCGCGCCGCACCGGAATCTTGCTGAGCGCGCTAGCAATCGCAGTGGCGATCGTAATCCCAGCCGACGGTCCATCTTTCGGAATCGCTCCTTCGGGAACGTGCACGTGGAGGTCAAGAGTGCGGTAGAAATCGCGAGTCAAACCAAGGCGATGCGCGCGCGAGCGAACATACGACAGAGCTGCCTGCGCGGACTCTTGCATCACGTCGCCCAGTTTGCCGGTCAAGGTCAGCTTGCCCTTACCGTCGACCACTGTGGCTTCCGTGCTGAGGATCGAGCCCCCAACTTCAGTCCATGCCAGGCCGGTGACCAACCCCACTTCACTCTTTTCATGGGCCAGCGTGTCGCGGAACTTGATGACGCCGAGGAAGTCGGTAACATTCTGGCCGGTAACAGCGATGGTGTAGTTCTCGCCTTCCTTCACCACTCTGCGCGCGACCTTGCGACAAACATTTCCGATTTCGCGTTCCAGGTTGCGGACCCCAGCCTCGCGGGTGTAGGCGCGAATGAGCGTGGTGATGGCATCATCGGAGAAACTCACATTCTTCTCCGATAATCCCGCCTGCAGCATCTGCTTCTTCACCAGGAACTGCTTGGCGATTTCAACTTTTTCCTGTTCTGTGTAGCCGTGCAGCCGCAGCACTTCCATGCGGTCTTGCAAAGCGGGGGGAATGGTGTGCATTACGTTGGCGGTGGCTACAAAGAAAACCTGCGACAGGTCATACTCGACGTCGAGGTAGTGGTCGACGAACATGAAATTCTGTTCGGGATCAAGCACTTCGAGCAGAGCGGCCGAAGGGTCGCCGCGGAAATCCATCGACATCTTGTCGACTTCATCCAGCATGAAGACCGGGTTTTTCGTGCCAGCCTTCTTCATCATCTGAATGATCTGGCCGGGCAATGCGCCGATGTACGTGCGGCGGTGACCACGAATTTCTGCCTCGTCGCGTACTCCGCCGAGCGACATGCGAACGAACTTGCGACCAGTCGCCTTGGCGATCGACATCCCCAATGAAGTCTTGCCCACGCCGGGAGGGCCGACAAAACAAAGAATCGAGCCTTTCGGATTTTTCACCAACTGGCGCACAGCGAGAAATTCCAGGATGCGCTCCTTGATCTTCTCCAGGCCGTAATGATCTTCGTTGAGAACTTTTTCCGCGCGCGAAATATTGCGGATTTCCTTGGAGCGCTTCTTCCAAGGCACAGCCAGCAGCCAATCGAGGTAGTTGCGCGAAACCGTGGATTCCGCTGACATGGGCGGCATCGCTTCCAGCTTTTTCAGTTCCTGCAAGGCCTTGTCTTTGACTTCTTTCGGCATGCCTGCAGCTTCGACCTTTTTCTTCAACTCGTCGAACTCACTTTTTTCACCGCGGCCCAGCTCCTTCTGAATGGCCTTAATCTTTTCGTTGAGGTAATACTCTTTCTGCGCCTTCTCCATCTGCCGCTTTACGCGTGACTGGATGGTGCGATCGACGTTCAGTTTTTCGATTTCCACGTCGAGCACATCGGCGATGCGGTTCAGGCGCTCCGAAGGATCAAAGATTTCCAGCAGTTCCTGTTTTTCTTCGATGGAAAGCTGTAAGTTCGCAGCGATGATGTCGGTAAGCTTGGCCGGATCTTCCATGCGCACCGCTGAAATCATGGTCTCGTAATTCAGCGCCTGGCAAAGCTTCACATACTGCTCGAACAAAGTGGTCACGCGCTGCATGCCCGCTTCGATCTGCGCGTTCATCTCAACGGGATATCGGGCCACGCGCACAGAAGCCTGCATGTAGCCATCGGAGTCAGTAGCCTGCAGAAGTCTTCCACGCTCAATGCCTTCGACCAGAACTTTAATATTGCCGTCCGGCAGCTTGAGGCTCTGAACGATGTTGACGATCGTCCCGACCTGATAAATCTCATTCGACTTGGGCTCGTCGATGGAAGCATCGTGCTGCGTGGCCAGGAAGATTTTCTTATCCGCCGCGAGCGCCTCTTCGAGGGCACGCACGCTGGACTCGCGCCCCACTACGAACGGCGTCATCATATAGGGGAAGATGACCACGTCGCGAATGGGCATCATCGGAAGCTTCTTGGTTTCGAATTTTTCTTTGGATGTGGTCACTCAATCTCCCCGGGTTAGTGCTGAATGACGATCGCGGCGCGAAGTCCCTTACCTACCGTTCGTGTGTGTCCAGTGTACTACTCTTCTGTCGCCCTTTGGCTATCCCGCCTTTTCCATCATCGAAAGAGACGCATTGCGCTTCTCAACCATCTCCCTGGTGACCTCGAACTCTTTTAGTTTCTTCTGGCTGGGCAGGTGGAACATCAAGTCGAGCATCAACTCTTCAAGAATCATGCGCAGCCCGCGGGCTCCCACTTTGCGAGCCATGGCTTGACGCGCGACCGCGCGCAGAGCCTCATCGCTAAACTTCAAGCGCACATTTTCGAACTCGAACAACCGTTGGTACTGCTTGACGATGGCGTTCTTGGGACGGGTCAGAATCTCGATCAGGGCAAATTCGTCCAGATCTTCCAACATGCCCATGACCGGCAGGCGGCCGACGAATTCAGGGATCAGGCCGAACTTGATCAGGTCTTCCGGTTGCATCTCGCTGAGCAGTTCGAAGTTGCGCTTGCTGCGCGCGATTACTGCCTCTTCTTTTTCCGACTCTTCACCAGCCCGGAAACCGAGAGACTTTTTTCCAACTCTCCGGCCGATAATTTTTTCGAGCCCAACAAAAGCTCCTCCACATATAAAGAGGATATTTGTCGTGTCCACCGGAGTGAATTCCTGGTGAGGGTGTTTGCGTCCGCCCTGCGGCGGGACGTTGGCAATGGTTCCTTCCAGAATCTTCAGCAGAGCCTGCTGCACGCCTTCACCGGAAACATCGCGGGTGATCGAAGGATTCTCATCCTTACGGCCGATCTTATCGATTTCGTCGATGTAGATAATGCCGGTCTGGGCGCGGCTTACATCGCCCTCGGCCGCTTGCAGCAGTTTCAAAATGATGTTCTCGACATCTTCGCCTACATACCCGGCCTCGGTGAGCGTAGTGGCATCGACAATGGCGAAAGGCACATCCAGCATGCGCGCCAGCGTCTGCGCCAAAAGCGTCTTGCCGGTTCCGGTAGGACCGATGAGCAGAATGTTCGACTTGCTCAATTCAATCCCATCGCCCGCCGTCTTCTGGCGGTTCATGAAAATGCGCTTGTAGTGGTTATAGACCGCAACCGCCAGCTTCTTCTTCGTCTGCTCTTGCCCGATCACGTACTCGTCCAGGAAGGTCTTGACCTCCTGCGGTTTGGGCAGTTGATTGGGTGTAGTGGCTTGCGGAGTCGCGGTGCGGTCGTCTTCCAGGATCGAGTTGCAAACTGCGACGCACTCGTCGCAGATATAGGCCCGCGGATAGTCGCTGGGCGACGAGATCAGTTTAGCTACGGCGTCCTGCGACTTATGGCAGAACGAGCAACGCAAAATCTCGTCGGAGCCTGACTTGGTTTTCACTCGGCTCTACTCCTTCTAGTTTCGATATGACGCTGGGTCCCGCCTCTTTCGACCCCTACAGGCTTCCACGCTAAATCCCGAAATGCGGATCAGGCGCGAAGGCCGATCATACCGCTTTTACGGTCTTATAGATGATATCGTCTATGATTCCGTATTCCTTAGCCTGCTGCGCGTTCATAATGAAGTCGCGCTCCACGTCTTTCTCCACCTTATCCAGCTTCTGGCCGGTGTGCTTGGAGAGTAACTGGTTTGTAATCTCGCGCATACGTAGGATCTCGCGGGCGTGAATGTCGATGTCAGTGGCCTGGCCCGACAATCCTCCCATGGACGGTTGGTGAATTAAAATGCGGGAATTCGGCAGCGCCAGTCTTTTCTTGGGCTCCCCCGCCGCTAGCAGCAGCGCCGCCATCGAGGCCGCCTGCCCCACACACAACGTCATAACATCATTCTTCACGTACTGCATGGTGTCGTAGATCGCCATGCCCGCGGTGATTGAACCGCCGGGCGAGTTTACGTAAAGTTGAATATCCTTTTCAGGATCTTCCTGAGCCAGAAACAGCATCTGGGCAATTACCAGGTTGGCGATGTTGTCGTCAATCGGTGTGCCGATGAAAATAATGTTATCCCTGAGCAGACGGGAGTAAATATCGTAGGCGCGTTCGCCCCGCCCAGTCTGCTCAATCACCATCGGTACTAGCATCATTTGCGGATCATTTGGTTTCATTTTTCAACCGGACCTGTCACCGGACCTGCCACACTCCGCCCCGAAGAAACGTTTACGTTGCCAGGGGAGGGTCGAAAGTGGTCCGCGCTTTACTCAATCACTACGCGGACTGGTGATAAAGAAAATCGAGGGTCTTCTCGCTGCGGATTCTCATTCGGATTCTATCGAGGCCCCCATCCTCTGTCAAACGCGCACGCACTGCTTCTGAGGTTTGTTTTGATTGTTTCGCCAGCGAATCAATTTCCCGGTTCACTTCTTCGTCGCTGACTTCGATTTTTTCCAAATCCGCAATGCGTTCGAGCAGCAAGGAAGACTTCACATCGTTGACCGCCTGTTCGCGCTGACCGGCTCGCAGGCGCGGAAGATCCATCTTCTTCAAGTCTTCCATTTTCATGCCTTGCGCTGCCAGCGCCCGCAGGCCGCGCTCCAGGCGCAAATCGATCTGGCGATCGATCAAAGATTCCGGCACTTCAAAATCGTTGCGTTTCACCAGTTCAGCCACCAGCTTATCTTTTGCCGCATGCTCCGCCGCATGACGTTTTTCGGCTTCCATATTCTCGCGGATCTGCTTCCGCACCTGGTCGAGGCTGGTGAACTCGCCCAACTCCTTGGCGAATTCGTCGTTGAGTTCGGGAAGGCTCTTCTGCTTGATCCCATTCACCTTCACCGTATAAATAAAGGTCTTGCCCGCCAAACGCTTGTCCGCAATATCTTCGGGATAACTAACGTCGAAAGTGCGCTCGTCGCCGGTAGAGGCTCCCGTCAGATTCTGAGTGAACTCCGCCACCGTATTCTTGCCGCCGATTTCGATCAGCACGTCGTCCATGTGCACGGGATTGGCGCTGGCTTCTTTAACGTCTTTCCCATCCTTAGGCCGGCCGTCCATGGAGGCCTGCGCAAAATCGCCCTGGGCAAGTGGACGTCCCTCCACATCGGTATACGTGGCTCGCTGTTCCAGAACATTGGCGAGCGCCTGTTCGATTTCCTCGTCGGTGATCGTGATGTCCGGCTTATCGGCGCGGAGTTCTTTGTAGCCCTCCACCTGAATCTCGGGCAGGACTTCGAAACTCGCCTTGAAGCGCAAAGGTTCGCCGTCGTGGAAATGCAGGTCGGTGATGCGCGGCTGCGAAACCGGGATGAGTCCCTGCTTCTCCGCTTCTTTACGGAAGTAGCGCGGAGCCAAAGCCTCGATCACATCATTTTTCAGACCATCGCCAAAACGCTGGCGAATAATCGAAGCCGGCACATGCCCCGCCCGAAATCCTGGCAGGCGCGCACTCTTCTGGTAGCGCTGGATCTGCGACTCAGTCTCGCGGGTAACTTCGGCGGCGGGAATCTCAACCGAAATCTCCCGTTTGATATCTTTCTTATTATCGGGCTTATTGTCGGGCGTGTTCGTGTCCGTTTTCGCCGCGTCAGTCGTCTCTGTGGGGCTCACGTTTTGCCTTTCACCAACCGCTGCATCCGGGCCCAGGACTTTGGACCGAATTCATGCGGCGTTCATTTGAGTGTAAAGATAGAAGGAGAGCACCGTCAAACCGAAGGAGCAAGAACCCCCCTCTTCTGCCATGGTCATGTGACCTTGACAAGGCCTCGGTCGAGGTCTGTCTACTTTCGGACGGACAAAATATGTATTCGGAATGCTCGTATATTTTGGCGGGAGCCACGCCCGATCGTGCGGGTTGGCGAACAATTATTAATTGCTTGAACGTTGTAACAATAGTCAGTGTCACTCTCGGACTTGCCGGAGTTATAGTTGGTGTCCTTGGCTGGCTTGCCAGCCTTCGCGGACTTCGTGAGTCAGCAGAGGCGAGAGCGCAAGAAAGGACCGCTCAGGAGGCTGCCAGCGCGGCTCGTCAAGAACTTCTTCTGCAGAGGGCGGCGGAAGATTTTCGCATTATTGTCGAAAATGTGGAGGAACTTGCAGGGAGAGTCGCTTCTGCCGACTGGATGAGTGCGAGAGCCCTGCTGGCCCCTCTCAAGAGGCGACTGTCGGAGGCGAATGGGTCCTTCCAGAAAATCTTGCAAGGAATCGACATGGATAAGCTGGATGTTGCCATTCGCTCCGTGAAATTATTGGTGAAGGCCGTTCCCCCTCACGCTGCGGAAGTTCCGGCAGAAACCGCCCAGGCGATGGTTCTCCAGTGTGATCGAATAGCCGAGCTAGTTGACGAGATTTATGGCAAACTAAAGTATCTCAGAGTTGAGGAAGTACAATGAGCAGCGGTCTGGGCAGTATCAAAGAGAATCTCGGCTACGCCGATCCGAAGGAAATAGAGCTTGTTGAAAAAATAGCCGAAAAGACTCGGACGGGGAAAATTGTCTGGGAGAGGACGACTTCTTCGCTGGTGGCAACGGCGCCCGGAATGCAGATGAGTTTCGTACGGTCGGGACTTGAGAGCGCCTTGCTCAGCCTGGGCCTTGCTGGCGGCTCGTGGGAGATTTTTTCGATCCGTAGCCAACAAGGTGCCGAGATAATGAAAGTAGAGCAGCCCTCCAACCTGGCTTATTTTGGCGTTCCCTCCTCTACACCGCCACCGCGAAGCAAACTTCTGGAGGCTGTGGATGAGCTTTACTCGACAGCGAACAGCCGGGGGCAAGGCGATATTGACAAAGCCCTCGATGTCATAAAGAACCTCTGACTGCTTCCCGATCGCGGTGACCCTTCACCCCAAGTCAGGGGCAAATATGTCGCAGCGCGACCAGCAGCGAGTCGGAGAGTTGATCGGTCTTTGAAACCACATCTTTGACGCCAACGGCCCGGGCCGCCCTCAACAGTTCTCCTGAAGGATGCAGAGTGAACATCACCATGGCCGTGTTAGGAGCGAGTTGACTGATATGGCGCGCGGCGTCGAGTCCATTCATGACCGGCATCTGCAGGTCGAGTATGACGATGTCCGGATGCATTTCTTCTACCTTCGCGATCGCCGCCTCGCCGTTCTCCGCTTCGCCGCATACATGGAAATCAGCGCTCGTCTCGATCCATGATCGCAGGGAAGATCGAACCGTGGAGCTATCATCGACAATGAGAATTGTATGAGTCATGCGCCGCTGCTCCGTCTGCCCTCGGCAGGGCTGCTGTCCGGGCTCTGGGCTTGAGTCCGGCAGACGGCTATGAGGAAGGTAATCCCAGATTATTTGTCCCGGCAGCCGCACGCCATACCGCTGATACTGTACCCTAGCGCACATAAATATGTCATTTATCGACCATTGCTCTGCCGGGACATTTTCCGGCGTCGTCGAATTTCGATAGACTCAAGAGCCGAGGAAGCCCGCCTGACACGGAAGAATAGCTCGCGACAGAACCCGCACTGGCTCGCCGTTCTCAACCACGAGATCATCGCTTGCACGCGATGTCCCCGGCTGGTCGAATACCGCGAGCAGATCGCCCGCGAAAAGCGCCGCGCGTACCGCGATTGCGAATACTGGGGCAAGCCCGTGCCCGGTTTCGGCGATCCCAGCGCTCGCGTCCTTATTATGGGTCTGGCCCCCGGTGCGCACGGCTCCAACCGCACTGGACGCCCTTTCACGGGCGATGCCTCGGGAAAGTTCATGTTCCCCGTTTTGTATGAGACTGGATTCGCCAACCAACCCAACGCCACGGATCGCAACGATGGCCTTGAGCTAAAAGATCTGTACATCACCGCCGCGGTCCGCTGCGCTCCGCCCGCCAATAAGCCAACGCCGCAGGAACTCGCCGAGTGTTCGCAATTTCTCGACCGCGAAATCGCAGGATTAGAAGAAGTGAAGGTAATAGTGGCTCTAGGGAAGATTGGTTTCGATGCGTATTTACATTATGCGAAACGTCGAACCCCGCTGCTTAACCAACAGCAGCGCTCTCTCTTCAAGACTTATCTCTTCAAACATGGCGCCAGTTACCGGTTACCCGATGGTAAGGTGTTACTCGCCTCCTACCATCCCTCGAACCAGAACACGCAGACCGGCAAACTGACGCGCGCGATGTTTGTCGAGATATTTAAGCAGGCGGCAAAACTTGCCGATGATTAGTTCGAGGCGCCGTCGGGGCCGGATCGCTGCACCCGCACCCAAAAGCGGGGTCATAGTTCCCAAAGCCGGGTCGCGAGCCGGGGCGGCGCCCTACATTTTATTCGGCCGGTATCAAGATCCACACAGAGCGAGTACGCCCGTTACCTCAATTTAGTCACGGTTACTTCCAGTTGAAACTGCCTCTTCGAATTCGGATCGTCAACAATACCTACCAGCATCGGCTTGCCCAAGAGAGCCAAAGTGTCGGCACCGATTTTAAGTTGCCGCAAGACTGGTAGCCCCCCGGGGTCGTGGTTTTGTTCCGGACTTGCGAAATTGCTGATCTCGGCGCGCACCGACAAAGCAATGCTTCCGTTGCGATCTTCAATCCGGCTCCAGATGCTTGTTCCAACATCGACGTAATGAAATTCGCCCTGCTTCGTGCCCACCGGAACACGGGTACCAATTTGCAGTTCATTGCTGCTGCCGGAGTTCAGGTTTAACGAATACTGGCGCGTGTTGATCTTTTTTCCCTCCTCCAGTTCATTCAGCGAGAAGTCAAGACGGTAAGCGTTCAACACTCTCTCCGCCTTGGGCGTATTCTCAGACTCCGCCTGCGCCTTCACTCTCGGGCTTGTTCCCCCTATCATCGCCAAAATCAACACTGCCCCTGCAATTGTTTGCTTGAACATTGGTTTCTTTCTCCTTTTATTCTTACTGTTTCGAGTCCCTGCTGGGCGCTGAGATCTTCATTTCTTCGGCCAGATCCTGCCGAAGAGCCTCAGCGCGGGCCTGTGCAATCAAAGCCGCGTGTTCCGGATATTTCGCCACGTATCGCTGAAGAATTCTTTCCTGTTTGCTCAACGGCTCCGGCGAGGGAAACTGATCCAACCTGGGACCTGATGCCGTCACAACCGTTGCCGGACGCCGCCGGATTCGCGCTGCTTGCTTTCGAGACAATGTGGGATGCAAGAGTGGAGTCTGATCGATTTCGCCATTTGTAGTCACACGCGTCGCGCCCGCCGCATTGTCTTGATTCGAACTCAAAGCCTGAAGGCGAAGATGCTCCCGCGATTCCCCTGATCTCCACAACAGTGTCGAAGTCACCAGCAGCACGGCTGCTACTGCGGCGACCACACCCCATCGCCACACTGCTGCTACTGCGGCGACCACACCCCATCGCCACCAGGAGTGAGCCGAAGCTTGCTTCCGCTCAGCCGACAGATTGGCGAGGACTCGCTCTTCCAGTCCCGGCCTGGGTTCAACCGCCGCATACTTAGCCAGCGCCGCGTCGAGTTCCCGGTCAAGCGCGTCGCCATCCAAACTCTGGCAGCTCCCCTGATGATGTTGGCGGTCGTTATCGTTATTCTTGTCGCGATCGCTATTGTTCACCCTGAGATCGTCGTCTGACATATTCTTCACCGTCGTTTCATTTTTATCTGGCTAGCTAGCTTCTCGCGCAATATCTGCCTTGCCCGAAATACTCGTGACCGCACCGCTGCTCCCTTGATTCCTAATGTCGCAGCCACTTCCCGCGGCAACATCTCTTCCAGTGCCGACAAAATTAACGGCTGGCGCAGCTTCTCCGGCAATGACGCAATCAATCGTCCCACCAGTACTCCAATCTGCGAGCCCTCCATCTCTTCATATGCTAGCGGCTCTGACGACGCCATTTCTGCACCAGACTTCTCGGAACCTTCGAGCGCAATCTCTTGCCTTTGGCCGCGTTGCCGGCTACGATCAACCGCCACACGCCAAGCGATGCGACCCAGCCAAGTTTTCGGGTTCTCCACTTTTGCCAGCCGGCCGCTGTAGCGCAGCACCCGGAGAAACGTTTCCTGCGCGGCATCCTCGGCATCGTGGTGGCTTCTGAGCACCGCATAGGCGATGCGGTAAACCAGCCGCGAGTGCTCTCGGACCAGAGCTTCGATCACTTGGTCCTGACTGCGGTCTGGAGTATCCGCCAGCGTTGCGGCTTTGTTCAGAAAAACCTCTTCCGCCTCCAATTGCTCACCTTCATTCATAAAGACCACTCGGCGGTCCGTTTTGTTCAGGAATTTCTACGGGAGAACGTGCGGAAGCGACTTAACTTGCGGAAGAAGAAACGGAATTGCAGCCTAGAAGCCCAGCATTACCGGTTCGGGTTCGAGACGGATGCCCCAGATTTCTTCCACGCGATGTTGAATCTGCTCTTTTAGAGCAACGATCTCCGCCGCAGTCGCTCCGCCGCGATTCACAATTGCCAATGCGTGTTTGCTTGAAATGGCGGCTCGACCGTAACCATACCCTTTCGTGAATCCAGACCGCTCCACCAGCCACGCCGCGGAAACTTTCTTATGGGTTATGAGCGCTGGATAGCTGGGCACCGTCAACCCGCGCGCCGCCGCGCGCCGCCGTAGATCTTCATGCTGGCTTTCGGAGAGCACAGGATTCTTGAAGAACGAACCCGCACTCTGGCAATCCGCATCCCCGGCCACAATCAGCATTCCTTTCAATGCCCGAATGTGGCGTACCGCTTCGCGCGTCTCGGCCAGATCGGGCGCAGTTTCTCGTCCGGCGAAATGTCGCTGCAGGTCGGCGTAGGCTAGACGGGGCTTGCCGTTTGGCGTGAGCGCATAACTCACGCGCAGAACGATGAAGCGTCCGCTTTCAGTCGTATTGAAAATACTGGATCGGTAGGCAAAGCCGCAGGCTTCACGGCACAATTCGCGCACCTGGCCATCTTTCAAATCGAGCACCTGCACCGACGCAATGGTCTCGGAGACTTCCTGCCCGTAGGCGCCGACATTCTGCACCGGTGTGCCGCCAACGCTGCCCGGAATGCCGCTCAGGCACTCGACTCCAGCGCAACGCGCCATCACCGAACGGGAAACGAACTTGTCCCAGGATTCGCCCGCACCGGCTTCGAAAATAACATTGCCATCTTCATCGCGCCCGGCGCTCTGCTCGATGCCATCGATAGCGATCTTCAGGACCAGACCGGGCCAACCCGCATCCGCGACTACGAGATTGCTGCCGCCGCCGAGAACGAACAAAGGCAAATCATGTGCGCGCGAAAATGCGACTGCCCCTTGCACTTCTCCAATATCTTTGGCTTCGACGAAATACCTCGCCGGACCTCCGACTCTTATCGTGGTAAGCGGCGCCAGCGGAATATTTTCGAGTAGCTGCACTCGCTTTCAATATTACACAGCGCTCGCGCCCCGGCGCAGTGCAAGCCGGGTAACTTTTGGTCTGCATGGTCGGCGATGATCCGGTCGCGGCTCTGTTTGGGCGGTCTCAGCTGATGTTGTCGAGAAACGTGGATGACGGTACGAAAAATAAACTCCCGGTAACCGGCTTGCTGAAATCGAGCAGGCGGTCGTAATTGCCAGGGGGACGGCCCACAAACATGTTCTGAAGCATGGTTTCAGTGATCCGCGGAGTGCGGCTATAGCCGATGAAATAAGTCCCGAACTCGCCATGGCCCGGCCGCCCGAAAGGCATGTTGTCTCGCAGAATCTTAAGTTCCTTTCCGTTTTCTTCGATCGAAGTGAGCGCATTGTGCGCGAATGGCGGCTTCTCGGCGTCTTTCAGTTCGATGTCTGAGAGCTTCTTGCGGCCAATAATGCGCTCCTGCGTCTCAACCGGCAGGGCATTCCATCCCTTCATGTCGTGAAGATACTTCTGCACGATGACGTAGCTCCCGCCCACAAAGGCTGGATCTTCGTCGCCGACAATTGCCGCCTCGTGCGCCGCACCGCCTCGCGGATTTTCTGTGCCGTCGACGAACCCGATGACATCGCGATCATCGAAATAGCGGAAGCCATGAACCTCGTCGGCAACCGAAACTATATCGCCGATGTTATCCATAATCTGTGCGGCCAATTCAAAACAGAGGTCGTGGCGTTTGGCTCGAATGTGAAAGAGGATGTCTCCCGGAGTGGAGACGGCATGGCGACTGCCTGAGCGAATCTCTCGAAACGGATGGAGTTCGGTGGGACGAGGGGATCCAAAAAGTTTGTCCCAGGCGTCTGAACCGAATCCGGCCACGCATGTGAGACCGGCTTCTGCGTCCCGAAATTCAACGGCGCGCACCAGCCCTGAAAGGTCCGCGCAGAATGATCGCAGCGCTGCATAGTTGTCCTGCTTCGGGCGAATGCAGACGACCAGAAAAATCGCCGCACGGGTGAGCGGGCCGACAACAGTCTGCGGGAGAACGATCTCGTTTAGTTCCTTGGGTGTATCCATTATCGCAATCTTAAACCACGATGATTTCCATCCCAGCTCGCTGTAATCGCACAGAGTATACCAACCCCGTTCAGATAATCGTCGCGCTCAGTGCTGTCGCAGAACCGGTTTCGCTCAGCTCTCGCAAGTACTTTACAAGTCAATCGTTCAGCGCGTGGAATGTGTTCGAACCGCGATCAACGAGACTTGCTCCAGCCCGGGGAAGTGATCTTCTTTATCAGCTTCGCGTTTGGCGGGTGCTATTTGCTGAACGGTGGTTCGTGCCGGGGGCACAGAGCCGAAATATTGCGCGTATACATCGTCAAAGGCTTGCAGGTCAGACAAATCGTCGAGGTAGACATTTGTCGCTACAACCTGATTGAAATTCATGTCGGCTTCTTCAAGGTTGTCGAGGAGGTTGCGCATGGTCTGCCGCAATTGATGTTGTGTGGTAGAGGCGTAGATGCCGCCGTGCGGACCAGGAATGAAGCCGTCTTTGGCAGAACAATACAAAGTGTCGCCGGCAAAAACGCAGGGACTGGCAGTGGGGCTCGGCGGCATGTTCTTGGGACGAACAGCTTTTCTTTGGCGGAGGTCGCGAACCGCCACGCCGGTGTACTCAATGTGAGCACCACCGGGCAAACTCGATACTTCAATTGTGGCGCGCGCTGGAGTATTGCCGAACTCAAAACGCCGCGCGTAGCGCTCGTTCATGACCCGCCCTGGGATGTCCGAAGTCAGATACGGATTGACGAAAACCATGTTGCTCAGTTCGAGACCGGCTGCCTTCACGACCGCCTGAACCCGGTCGAGTGCGAGATCGACTTGCGCCGCGGGATCGTCTGGAACTTTGCCACTCGCGAGATCGCTGCCAGACATGCTCGATATAAAAAGCCGATCGTGTGTAAGAATGCCGGGCGAAGCCGAATCCCCTTGATTGTAGTTTTGCGGATAGACCGCCCGCCGGTCAGCCAAGCTGCGCACCGCGACCGCACTAATCTGAATGGGCGGATCCGGAATACGCGCAACGCCCAGCACGGCTCGAGCCGGCGGAGTCTTCGCGAAGTACTCGGCAAAGACCCGATTCATTTCGCCGTACTTGCTGATGTCCTCGAGATAAACCTGCGTGTAGACAACGTGCTCCATCGTCAATCCGGCAGATTCCACAATCGTTTTAACGTTGTCGAGCGCCTGTCGGAGCTGCGCATCAAAAGTCGTTGGTAAACTTCCATCGGGACGACGCGATCCCTGCCCGGAGATGTAAACGTAGTCTCCGGCGTCTACAGCTGGCGAATAAAAGCGATTCGTGCGAGTGGAAGTCGCCGCCGGAACGACTGCCCTCACCTGCCCCACTGCTACGAGGGCCGGCGAAAGCAGAAATAGAATCAATAAAAATCGCAACTGGACCATCTGATGTCTTCTTCGCAAGTAAATTTCCTTCCCACTCTAAGCCGCGGATTTCTTCTGAGCCGCGCGCAGAACTGCGCGCAGTCTTTGTCCCACAACGATTTCCTCACCCGGCTTGATGGTCATGGAAATCAGTTCGATGTGGTCCGGTTCCTTGCGTTCTTTCCGGTTCGGCTGACCTTCACGTACTGCCGTCACCAGGCTGGGATTGTCTGGCCCGAGCACTTCGATGACCGGATCGCCCGCACGCAGTTCCTGCACGCAATCGGTAATGCTGAATCCCCACGCGTGCGTATCCCAGGAGACCCTGAGCGTTGGATAGCGGTTGCCATCGTCGGGAATATAGATGTCGGTTTTTACGCCGGGCACTGTCTCCACCAATTTCCGGATGCGATCCACCCGGCCATTCCATTCGGCGTAGAGCTTTTTTTCGTCCGTCTTCAGCCAGGTTTCAAGCGACGTGAGGCAGCCAATAATCTCCTCCTTGCCAACTTTCATCGGCCGACAAATGGCTCCCTCTCGAGGATTGCAATTCATGAGAGCTGACTCAATAAGATCTTTTCGTCCCAGAAGCAAACCGCTGCACTGCGGCCCGCACAGCCCCTTACCTCCCGAGAAACAGTAAAGGTCGATGCCCATCTTGGCATAAAGTTTGGCGTTGTCGGCGGGTGGTATGCCCGCGGCGTCATCCAGCAGCAGAGGAATTTTATGATCTTTCGCAATCGCTAGTTCTTGCTGCAGCTTTTCGCCCAGATCGGTGGTGTAGATCATCGCGGTGTTTTCGTTGATGGCATTGGTGAGTTCGTCGGAGGAATATACGAGAACCAGTTTGGCGCCGGTAAGCCGGATGGCACTATCGAAGGCGCTCCGGCCGCCCACCATGATTACTTCGTGCTTCAGCCCGGTGGTATCGGGGAGTTGCCAAATATATTTATCGTCGCTCCCGGCCATGCATGCAGCCGTTGCCGCAGACATAGCTCCAGCTGAGCCGGAAGTGACGATGCCAGATTCGGCGCCAGTTAATTCAGCCAAGCGCCGCCCTACCCCACGCTGCAGATCGAACATGTTCACGAAATAACGGGACGCTTCCAACTGCGCCTGCCGAACTTCGGGAAATTCAAGCGATCCACTCAGATAGGTCCAGGTTCCGCGGCAATTGATCACCGTCTTTATCCCCAGTTGGGTGTATACATTCTGCCGAGGGTCTCTGCCGATGGCCGTGGCGGCTTGCGCGTAGAGTTCACGAGCGCCAATTTGGGTGAGCAGCGGTGCAGCCGCCAACAACTTAACGAATGATCGCCGGCTGGAATTCTGGAAATGCATTAAGAAATCTCCTCATTAACCGTTTGCAAAAATGCGCAGATGACTGCGCGCGAATTGTTCGTGACATTGGAACCAGCTAAAAACCGACAATCTAATCTTCATCTTCAGCCAACGGAATCTTTGATCGCACCGCCAGGATGACTGCCTTGGCGTCCGGTTTATTCTGGTTGTAGAACCCCACCGTGCAGTTGGGCCGAAAGTAATACGCATCTCCAGCTTTGGCTGGATAGCGCCCGGCGATGCCGTCCATTCCACTCCCAGCTACCATTTCGCCTTCCCCGTCAAGGACGAGATAAATTTCCTCCGCGGTTTCATGATGGTGAGGAAAATTTGTGCCTCCCGGGGCGAAGTCCATCAAGAAAAAACTGGTCACAACGTAGGCATCATCGATCGCGTCACGTTTGCCATTTCGTGGACCAAGGAGAAGCTTGTACAGAACCGACGTGGGGTGACCTTCAACGGTCTCTTCCTTCACGTTGTCCATGTTCATAATCTTGGGCTGCGGCGACGGCGCGTTGATTGGAATTCTCGCAGGCACTTTGAAACTCATAACCAAAACCTGCGCCGGTTGACCCGAGGTATTCGCAATCGAGTGCTTCAAGCCCGGAGGCAGGTATGTGAAATCATTCGGGCGCATCGCATACGTTTGATCTCCATAGTGGAGATCGGCCTTGCCTTGCAGCACGAAATAGATCTCTTCAACACGATCGTAAAGCGTGGTCTGGCAATTGCCGTGGGCATCGAGCGTGACTTCAGCGAAACCGGCAACACTCTGCAAGGTTCGATCATCCGCATCGCCTTGACCGAAGATGGCCTTAAAGTGGCACGTCGGGGAGGTAAGATCAGTTCGCGTTTCGCTCAAATGGGGTACGTAACGATGCAACCACGTGGGATCGATTTTCCGGTCGATTTTCCAGCCTTGCGCCAGCAGATTGAACGAGAGCAGCAGTAATACCACCAGAGTTTTCAACTTTGTCCCGGGGAGACGTGCTCGTATTATTTCCCACTCGGTATATCACAGAATTCGCTTGACGCAAACCGGAATATTTCGTTTGATTGCATTTCATTTCGTTTGTTGACGCAGAACGAGGTTTGAAAAACTGCGTGCATGCTACTCTCATCTCCGGCGCTTGCCGAAAAGGTGCACTTATGACAATGCAATTCCCATTGGCGAGTCGTATGCGACGACGAGCGGTGGTTTTTCTCCTGGTCGCCTGCGGCCTGTCGGCGGCCGCTCAGACTGCGAGTCAAACAACTTCGCCAGCCCCTACGGGCTGCCGCGTCGAAGCCATCGACTACAAGGGGTGGAGTGCAGAGCAAATTTCCAATCGCTGGGTGCAATTGATCGTGGTGCCGCAGAATGGTGGCCGGTTGATGCAGGTCAATTTCGCGGGTCATGCCTTTCTGTTCGTGAACCCAAAACTTGCCGGGACGCATAAGCCGCCAACTCAGGGTCAGTGGTTCAACTATGGAGGCGACAAGCTTTGGCTCTTGCCCGAGGGAAATGACGACGAGCAACATTGGGTTGGCAACTCTGATCTGTTGGACGACGGGCCGTTCGCCTTTCGAAAGCTTTCGGAAGGACAGCAGTGCGAGATCGAACTGACCAGTCCAGCCGATCCTCAGACTGGTATCCAGTTTCTGCGAACCATTCACCTGGATGCCGACTCTCCGCGCATCCGTTTTCACGCGTCCATGAAGAATGTGAGTGGCCACATCCTGGAATGGTCGATGCAATCGGTTTCGCAGTACAACACCGCCGATCCATCCTCTACGTCTGGCTTCAATCACGATTTCTGGACCTTCACCCCGACGAATCCGTCGAGCAGTTATCTAAACCACTATCATGTTCGCTTCGGTCCGGCCCAGAATTCCGCTGTGTCGGTGAGAAACGATGGATTCTTTGCGGTGCACTACGTGCACATGGCGGCTGAGTTGTGGTTGGACTCGACAGAAGGCTGGCTGGCCGTAGTCGATGGCGGCAGCAAGTATGCGATGGTAGAACGCTTTCAGTTCGACCAAAACAAATCCTATCCCGGCAAGGCTTCTGTCATCTTCTGGACGAACGGCCCGGAAATGAGGTTGAGTGCTGATGGAATTCCTTCTCTCAGCGACGACCCGGATGCATCCCCTTATTATCTTGAAGCGGAGCTTAACAGTCCGATGTGCCGTTTGCGGCCGGGGGACTCTTGTGACTTCGACACGGAATGGTTTCCGACGCGGGCCGGAAAAGAATTTCACGGGGTGAAAGATGCCGGCATCGTGATCCGCCCGCTGCAAACCATTCGTCTGGACAACGGAAAAATCCGGCTTTCCGGTTCGTTTGGAGTTTTCGCCGCCGGGCATCTCGTCGCTCACTTCTACGACGAACATGGTTCGAGTCTCGGAACCATGGCAATTGCGAACGTCTCTCCCGCCGAACCGGTGCAGCTTGAAACGGAAGTGGCCGCGCCTGGAAAACCCGCGCGAGTTTCCCTTCACCTGGAAGATGATCGCGGTGTGGACTGGGGTTCCCTTCAGGAAGTACAAGTGGGTAACGGCGACAATCGCTGATATGAAATGGCCCGCGGGAGCGCTCATCCTCTTATTGCTGGCGGCGATCTGCGCAGGAGCGCCTCTGGTTTGGTCGCAGCAGACGCAATCCCCCATTACTTCTGTCGCGGATGTGAACGCACAAGATCTTCTGGCGCGGACGGTGGGGGCGAACTGGGTCTCTTACAACGGCGACTATACCGGGCGCCGCTACAGCATTCTGCGCGAAATCAACGTCGCAAACGCTGCACAACTCCGCGCGGCGTGGGTCTTCCATCCCGGCAACTCCCAGAATCTGGAGGTGACGCCTGTAGTGGTTGACGGAGTGATGTACGTAACTTCGGCCAATGACGTATTCGCCCTGGACGCGCGAACCGGACGGATGGTATGGCAATACCAAAGGCCAGTGAGCGCGGGCCTGCTCGACGACGCCGCGGCTCACAAAAACCGCGGCGTGGCGCTGTGGCAGCATTTTGTCTACGTGGAAACCGACGATGCCCACTTGCTTTGTCTCGATGCTCACTCCGGAGGCTTGCGATGGGATATTGAATATGCCGACAAAACTAAACACTATGGCGCGACCAGCGCCCCGCTCGTTGTAAAAGGGGCAGTTATCGTTGGTACCTCTGGCGGTGACTCTGGGGTGCGCGGATTTCTGGCTGCGTACGATGCTGAGACCGGAAAGCTCAAGTGGCGTTTTTGGACGATTCCCGCTCCCGGTGAATTCGGTTCCTCAAGTTGGCCCGGCGACGCCTATCTGCATGGCGGCGGCACAACCTGGATGCCGGGTACGTATGATCCGGAACTCAACACTCTGTATTGGACAACCAGCAATCCTGCGCCTGACTTCGTGGGAGATTCCCGCCCCGGCGACGACCTCTATACGGATTGCGTTCTAGCGCTCAATCCAGATACGGGCGAGTTGAAATGGTACTTCCAGTTCACCCCTCACGATCTCTTTGACTACGACGCCAATGAAACTCCAGTGCTGGCGGACGTAGAGCAGAGCGGGCGTACGGTCCAGCGACTGCTCATTCAAGCGAACCGCAATGGTTTTTTCTATCTACTCGACCGGGCCAACGGCAAGTTCATTCAAGCGACTCCTTTTGTGGAAAAATTGAATTGGGCCAAGGGCATCGATGCGTCTGGCCGGCCCATTGTCTCTGGTCGAATCCCGACCGCGGAAGGTGCTCTTATCTGTCCTGGCATCAATGGGGCGACGAATTGGTTTTCGCCTTCTTACAATCCCGAGACCAAGTTGATCTATGTGATGGCTCTCGAAACCTGCAATCAGTATTTCGCAAATCCCAAGCCGTTTGTACAAGGACAGACGTACTACGGCACAGGCACGAAGCTTCCGCCCGATGAGCACGCACAGAAAATTCTGCTGGCCCTTTCTATCGCGGATGGAAAACCGATTTGGCGTTATCCCCAAGCCGGCCAGGGACGCTCGTGGGGTGGAACATTAACCACCGCCGGTGGGTTGGTATTTTTTGGAGATGACAGCGGATACCTGGAAGCAGTGGATGCAACGACAGGTCGTGCTCTCTGGCATTTCAATACGGGCCAGGAAATGCGCGCTTCTCCGATGACCTACGCGGTGGATCGAGTTCAATACGTGGCTATTGCTGCGGGAAGCGACGTTTTCAGCTTCGCGCTGCCGCGCTGAGAAATTAGCCGCGGACCAAAGCCGCGTCGCCACTCTAGGACGGGAGTGTTCTGCGCATGGTCTACCCGAATTCAATACACTTAGAACAGTTGCAACGGTAGGAGGAATTGCTGGGCATGGTGGCGTGGCCACAGGTGGGACAGAGGAACCATTCTCCGTCAGCTCTGGCCTTCATGAGTTTGAAATTACGATCCTCGACGCAGTAGGGGCAGCGGACAGCACTGTGACTATCGCGCCTGACTCCTCTCACTTTGAGGACGAGAGCGTAGCAGTTTTCGTGGACGGGAAGGCCGCGGTCGTCGACTGTGGCCGCCTCGGGAGCGAGAGGTTTGGAGCAGATCGCGCAGCTGGCAAGGTTTGCGTTCATCATTATTTTCCTGCCCCACCTGAGGGGAAGCGAAAAAATCAGTATTCAGTCAAGGCGTTGATTTGTATGTTCCTTGGCGAACAAAAGAGTTTGTTTTTTTACTGTAGAAGCGGGCCGAGTAAACACTTTGCGATGGCGGCTTCTCAATAGACAAAGAAATCTATGCGCCGGTGGGTTCTCATATTCAATATCTTGCTGCTATTGCTGGTGGGCGCGGGAGCCAACCTGGCTTCCCCCCAGACGAGTGTTCCGGAGAACCAGTCGAAATCGCCGGCGACGCGGGCGATCGGACGCAAGCTTCAGGAAAAAGGCGTGCCAAATTTTGGTGAGGTTACGCCTAGGCTTTATCGCGGCGGGCTGCTGAATGCAGCGGGATTAAGGGCACTGGCGAAGATGGGGATCAAAGTTGTCGTCGATACCCATGCTAATGACGTGAGCGAAGAAAAAACCGTGAAAAGTCTAGGGATGGAATACGTCGCGATTCCATGGCATTGTCCGTGGCCACGAGACGAAGTGTTCGCCAAGTTTCTTAAAGTTCTGCAGGAGAGCAAAGAGAAAAAAGTCTTTGTGCATTGCCGCTTGGGAGATGACCGTACGGGAATGATGGTTGCGGCTTACCGTATGGCGGACGAAGACTGGACGGCGGACGAGGCGATGAATGAGATGAAGACATTCGGCTTCACTCGGGCGCATCATTTCATCTGCCTCGGATTGGCGAGATATGAAAAACATTTTCCTGAACGGTTGAAGAATAGTCCGGCATTTGCGGGAGTGCGGGAAAAGCACTAGGGTACGACTGAGCGATGCGCGACAAACACTAACCATACATTTCAGGGGCAAGGTTATGGCTGTACAAAAAAGCGACTTAACAGCCGATACGCCGTTTGTTGTTGATGCCAGAGTGCGCATTGGACACGTCCACTTGAAGGTTGCCGACCTGAAGCGCGCCCAGAACTTTTACGCCGGAGTTTTGGGGCTGGAAGTGATGCAGCGCTTTGGGGACAGCGCCCTATTTTTATCGGCTGGCGGATACCATCATCACATTGCGTTAAACACGTGGGAAAGTTTGGGAGGCGAGCCACCGCCGCCGGGCACCACAGGGCTCTACCATACGGCGATTCTCTATCCGTCCCGAGCGGCGCTGGCGACAGCGCTGCGAAGAGTGCTGGCGGCGAAGATTCCTCTGCAAGGGGCCGCAGACCACGGAGTCAGTGAGTCGATTTATTTGAACGATCCTGATCTAAATGGTGTTGAGTTGTATTGCGACAAGCCCAAGGAGAAGTGGCCGCGGACACCAGCTGGACAACTGCAAATGTACACTCGGCCACTGGATTTGCACGAATTGTTGAGAGAGGCTCCCGAGGGAAGCGAGCTGCGGAGTGGGCCGTTGGATTTGTGATGAAATTCCCAGAAGTACGAGCCTGGGCGCAACTGCTGAAATCAGTTCTGAAGTTTATTTGTGCGATGTCGAGCTCCGATCGTCAACTGCAATTTTTGCGATCCGGTCGCGCAATTGGCGGGCCTCACGCTGCAGATCTTTGGCCATGAGCCAGTGATTTTCCTGTTGGTCTTTTTCCGAAGTTTGAGAGGCGAGGTTCGTGATGCGCAGGATTTCGTCTTCGAGGACATTCAGGCGGGATTGCAATGCTTCGACCAACATCGTTGCCTTACCGAAGAAAAGTATAACCGAGCTGCGGCAAATTCGTCGTCCTGAACTTCATGACAGGAAGGCGCTCACAAGCCGAGTCTGAGCAGCTCGGCACGTAAGCATGCATGGCGTTGAGTTTGGCGGAGGTAGGTCATTTCGTTGGCAGCGGATTTGGCGCGAATGATTTTAACCAGTTGATCTTTTTCGGTGAGCGACCACCGCGACAGATCAGGAATCAGAGCCAGGATTAGAGACCAGATTTCCAGAGACTGGACTTGGGTTTGGCTCCAACGGGCGGGATCCAGTTTCAAGATGCGGGTTATCGCTGCGGTGGAGGCTCTGCGGGTTTTATGGTTGTCGCCATCGAACTGGCGGGCCATCCGGCGGTTGATGAGCAAGCCAAGGTTGCGCGTGGAAAAAGTGTCCCAGGGGCCTGGCTGTTGGCCGCGGCCGGATGGATGGACATCATAGAACATGTAAGCCTCGGCGAGGCGTTTGAGGATTCGCGCCGGAGTTTTGTACTCGCGGTTGCCTGCGATTTTTTCTTCTTCTCTTTCACATAATTGTTGCAGATCGGCGCGGCCGGGGCGAAAGCCTAGCTTTCGATAAAACCAGAACGCTCCCGAATCAATGGCCTCATCGTTATTCTGACCAATCTGGTAGGGATAGATCGAAATCCATTTTGCGGCGGTGAGAGCGCACAAGCAGCGCAGAGCCTGGGCATAGATCCACGCGGTTTCACCCTGGCGGTAGGTGTAGAAGGTGTTGAAGCCGATCTCGATCCATTCGCAAAGACCGATGGCTTCGATGTAGTTGATGGGGACGCCGTTTTTTAGAGTGTAGCCGGCGAGGTAGGCGCGAAGCGGGAGACGGCGATCCACGGGCAAACCCCAGAAATGCATGACGACGCCGCGACCGAGATCGGCGCGCACGACGGTGCGTGGATCGCCGAGCGTGGTGCCGTAGAGCTCGCGGTAGCGAACCAGCATAACCTCGCGGATCGCATTCATTACCGACTCTCCCGCAGCAGCCGAGAGCTTTTCGAACTTGGGCGCAGGCCGCGCCAGTTCGCGTGCGAGTGAAACTTCGCTGCGTTGGATGAGTGGGGCATCGTGGAAATAGAAGTGGCGGGGACGCATCCAGTTGCGGGTACGCGAAAGTTTTAAGTTTTCGAGTCGCCAGCGAATTGGCAGATGAAGTGAGTCATAGAGCTCGGCGCGCCGCCGCCCGGGAAGCGGGAGTTGCTTGAAGCACTGGACGATCCATTGGAGCGGATTTTCGCGGCCTCGCGCGGCGTCCAGCCAGTCCCGCCATGGGATGTTAGCTTCCACATCGGCATCTTCTTCGAGCAGCGGGATGAAGCGCGGCCAGATCGATCCGCGAGCACGTTCGGCCTCATAGTCGTCCCAGTAATCATTCCAGGCAATTTCTACATTGTGCGGAAACCGGCGCACAAGCCATTGGACAACGTCGAAAGAGAGAGTGTCCTGCATGTTGGTGCCGGCGATACCGGAAGTATCGAAGTCATCAAACAGCGACATATCGGCGTTCGCTGCGCGAAGTTTCTCTATGCGCTGGTGAAATGTGTCGAGTAGATTCTCGACTCGAGAATTGAGCGAGCGCGAGTGAGAAAAAGCACGGAGGAAAAGAAGACATTCGTGGAAGCGAATGAGCTGGCGAGGGTCAGTGAATTGGAACTTTGAGAGTTGAGTGAGAAGTTTGGCGATACGGGAATCGTGGCCGCGATCGAACAGATTCTTGGCGGCTTCGAGCTCAGTGAGCGATTTATCGACATTGAGGCCAGCGGTCAGCATAGGCGGCGAGATAGTGTAACGCAGTCAGCGACGCGAGGGAGTGCCCAGTAAGTTCGGAATCTTTCATCACAGAGGATACAGGGCC
>CAVRWS010000004.1:0-10930 GCA_963724815.1 uncultured Acidobacteriaceae bacterium | reverse complement strand
AGGAGCGCCGTTGGTATGCAGAGTAGATAGCACCAAGTGACCGGTGAGGGCGGCTTTGATGGCAATTTCCGCAGTTTCGAAGTCACGGATTTCGCCGACCAGAATGATGTTGGGATCCTGACGCAGGAAAGAGCGCAGCGCGGCGGCGAAGTTTAATCCGATCTGCTCCTTCATCTGCACCTGATTGACGCCGCCCAACTGAAATTCGACGGGATCTTCCGCCGTCATAATGTTCGTGTCGGGTTGGTTCAGTCGCGAGATCGAGGAATACAGAGTGTTGGTTTTTCCTGATCCTGTGGGTCCGGTGACCAGCACCATGCCGTACGGCTTAAGAATGGCTTTCTCGAACTTGACGAGTGACTCCGGTTCGAAACCGAGCTTGGTCATATCGAGGCGCAGATTTTCTTTGTCGAGCAAGCGGAGCACGATTTTTTCGCCCCACAATGTGGGCAGCGTGCTGACACGGAAGTCGAGCTGTTTCTTGCGGCCGCCGATATTCATCTTCAGCATGATGCGGCCATCCTGCGGCAAACGCTTTTCGCTGATATCGAGCTTCGCCATGATTTTCAGGCGGGAGGTGATTGCATCCTTGAGCTTGAGTGGCGGTGACATGATCGCCTGCAGAACACCGTCAATACGGAAGCGAACGCGGAATTCTTTTTCGTAGGGCTCGATGTGAATGTCGCTGGCTCCTCGCTTCACCGCATCGGTGAGCACCAGATTTACCAGCTTGACGACGGGAGCCTCGTCAGCAGCTTTTTCCAGCTGCGACAACTCCATCTGCTGTTCTTCCGCCTGCAGTTCGACGTCGCTATCGTTGAGCTCCGTCATCGACTGCATTACGGTTTCGAGATCTTCTTCCTTCTCCTTCGGTCCACCGTAGGATTTATCAATGCCGGCAAGAATCGAGCTTTCCGACGCGACGACAGGTTCAATGTTGAAGCCCGTCATGAACTTGATATCGTCCATCGCGAAGACGTTGGTGGGGTCGACCATCGCGATGGTGAGCGAAGCGCCCACGCGGCTCAGCGGAAGAATCTGATATCGCTTCGCAGTTTCAAACGGAATCAGTTTGACGACGGCAGGATCGATTTCAAAATAAGAAAGGTTGATGGCGGGCACGCCATATTGGCGGGAAAGAAAGTTAGTGACGTCCTCATCCGTGAGGAAGCCGAGCTTCACCAAGGCAGAGCCCAGGCGGCAGTTCTGCTCCTTCTGGGCCTTAGTCGCTTGTTCCAACTGCTCTGGGGTAATGATCTTCTCTTTGACAAGAAGGTCACCCAGCCGTTGAGACATACGTCGATCTCCTATCCACTGAGTGGAACGATGCCTGACAACATGACGGCATTTGCACGAAGCGCTACGCTTGGAACGGGAGAGAGAGCAGCGTCTTTGTGTTGACACAAATTGTCAACGCAAGTCGATTACCTTACCAGTTACCGTAGTGCTTGGACTTGTCACCGCTGTTCGGCAAGTGTTGACGCTGGTTTAAAACCCGCGCCAGATGAACTTTTTTCTGATCAGACCAGGAACTTCAGGCGGCAGTACATGCACTTCGGTAAGAGCGAGCTGAGGCTTCGGAGGGCGTTAGTCCCGTGTAAAGTTCGGCGTACACTCGACGACAGGGATGAACTCAGCATTTCTGGTTGACGGTAGAGAAGATCAGATTCGGGCTTATTACCGCGCTTTGTTTCAGGCGTGGGGACCGCAGAGGACTTCCTGGCGCTCCGCATCCTCAGTCACGGATGAGCGCGACAAAGCGCACCGCTCTCGCTCAGATTTATAACGAGATGCATGGCCTGATCGTGGGCGTGGGAAAAAATTACTGCAAAAAGTCACAGCCCCATTGTGACGGATGTCCTTTACAGATTTTCCTGACTGCTGTTAAGTGAAACGGCTCCAATTGCAGTTCAGCCAATTCATGAAAGCCTTAGCGTTAGCTTTGTTATCGTTCGCCGTTTTGAGCGCATCATGGAATGGGCAGACTCTCCGCCAGGCGGCAGACCGCAGCGGGTTGCTGGTGAGCGCGGCAGTCCGCGCCACGCAGCTCGCGGAACCTGCCTATGCTTCCACTCTGGCCCGCGAGTTCAACATGCTGGAACCAGAAGACGCGATGAAATGGTGGGTCCTGCGGCCGGATGCGCGGTCCTACGACTTTCGCCAAGGCGACGAGTTAGTTCAGTTTGCGGGGGAGCACGGGATGAAAGTGCGCGGCCACTGTCTGGTTTGGGGACGCTCGAATCCTGAATGGTTGACCCAAGGTCATTTCACCACGCGTCAACTGTCGCGGCTTCTTCACGAACATATTAATCGCGTGATGAGGCACTATGCAGGGCAGGTGTTTGCCTGGGATGTGGTCAACGAGGCTCTGGATGAGAACGGGAATCTGCGCGATTCTCTCTGGTACAACCAGCCCGGTATCGGATTCTCCGCGCAGGGGACGAAATACATCGAGCAGGTATTTCGCTGGGCACATAAGGCCGATCCGGGCGCATTGCTTTTCTACAATGAAGCCGAGGGCGAGGCAATGAACCGCAAGTCGGATGCAATCTACGCCATGATCAAGAATTTCAAAAGGCGAGGCACTCCGATCGATGGAGTGGGATTGCAGATGCACATTCCGTTGCTCGATGCGGATATTCCTGCAATCGCCGCGAATATTGCCCGGCTGACCGCATTGGGCGTGCAAATTCACATCACCGAGCTGGACGTTTCTCTGCCGCTCGATACCAGCGGCCAGGTTCGAGTCGAAGATCTGGCTCGCCAAGCTGATGTTTATCGCGGCATTGTGAGGGCGTGCCTTGACAGCGCGGGATGCACAGCACTACAGACCTGGGGATTTACCGACAAGTACTCGTGGATTGGTTCTCACTCCCGTGGCGCTCGGGGAGAGGCGCTGCCGTTCGATCGAGCCTACCAACCCAAAGCGGCCTACCGTGCATTGCTGGAAGAGATTTCAGCCGGACGGCCTGCTAATCGTTGACGGGCGGCCGTGCGTGGCGGTTCGAGTTCGAGCAGTCTCTTCCTTTCCCTTTCTCCTCTACCATCTATAATGACTTTTGGTTTGTTGATTGTGCGGATCTCAGCCAAGGATGCGTACGCTGAGTGCCGGAACAGACCACGAACACTCGTGCCGCTGAACCCTCCAACTCGTCCTCCGAAAACCTCGAACCGCAAGCAGGTCATCATCTTGCTGGCAATGTCGGTTTTTGTGCTGTTGGCAATTCTGGTGTCGCAAACCGCGTTTGATCTCACTTTCTTAAGCCCGGGAAACAATCAGCAGATCGTAGTATTCGCGGCGCTCTCGGCGCTGATCTTTCTCCTGTTCGTAGCGCTTACGTTCGTTCTGTTCCGCAATCTTCTGAAGCTGTTCGCGGAACGCCGCCTGGGAGTGTTGGGGTCAAAGTTTCGCACTCGGATGGTAGTAGGGGCGTTGTTGCTCTCATTCGTCCCAGTGATGGTGATGTACTGGTTCTCGTACGGCCTGATGAACCGTTCCATCGACAAGTGGTTCTCCACGCCTGTAGAAGAGGTTCGCTCTGACACGCACGCGATGGTGTCGCTTTTGGGGGAATACGCCGCACAGAACGCGCGCGCCGAAGCCACTGCCATCGCCGCTTCTGGCGATACACAGCGAGGTTTCTCGGGACACGGATTTTCGCCGGTCTTGTCCGAGTTTCAGGAGCACGAAATCACATTGCAGGGCGGGTTCGCCGTAGCGGTGCAGAACGGAAAGGCCGAGGCCAGCTTCAACATTCCTGCGGCCTGGCCCGTTTTGCAGCCAAAGCTTCCCCTTGCCGAAGCGGAGGGCGGACTGCCCGCACACTTCACCTGGGACCAAACCGAGTACGCCCTGGGCGGCGCTCGGGTTGGGAGCGATGGCTTGATTCTGGTTGCGATTCCTCTCCCTCGGGAGTTTTCGCGCACTGTGCAGCAAGTGGAGGCCAGCCAGCGGCGCTATTTTGAATTGGCCCATGAGCGCAGGTTGGTGCGGCGCACCTACATGGGCTGGCTCCTGTTGTTGACCTTGATGGTCCTGTTCGTGACCACGTGGCTGGCGCTATTCCTTTCCAAGCTGGTGACTCGTCCGCTGGCAGCGCTGGCTGAGGCCACGCAGGAAATCTCTCGTGGGCGTCTCGATTACCGCATCGACGTAAGTGCCGCCGACGAAATCGGCGATCTCGTGCGTTCGTTTAATCGCATGGCTGAGGAACTCGAGACCAGCCGAAGGCAGATCGAAGCTTCCAGCCGCGATGCGACCGCCGCCAATGCTGAGCTTGACCAGAGGCGTCGACAGATGGAGACGATCCTTGAGAGCATCCCTACAGGCGTGCTATCAGTGGATGCGGGGCGGCGCGTGACTCATGCCAACCAGGCATTGCTGCGCATGTTTCACCCCGAAGGCTATGCGGATGGACAGCTCTTGTTACGAGGAGCGCGGCTTGCGGACGTATTCCCGCCCGAGGTGCTGCAGGATCTTGAACCGCTGCTGCGCCGCGCCGATCGCATGGGCGTGACCACCAGCCAGCTGGAAACATCACTGCAGCGCACGTCACTGAATGTGGCGGTTACAGTGGCACTCTTGCGGCACCAGGAAGAAACCTCGGGGTATGTGATTGTGTTCGAGGATCTCTCCGATCTATTGAAAGCGCAGAAGCAGGCTGCCTGGCGCGAAGTGGCGCGTAGGGTGGCGCACGAGATTAAGAATCCGCTTACTCCTATCGCACTCTCTGCGGAACGAATTCAGCGCCACCTGGAGCGTGCCATGCCGCCTGACAAAGCATCTTTGGAAATTGTGCGCTCTTGTGCTGAAACGATTGCGGGCGCGGTTGAGACGGTACGCCGCCTGGTGGACGAATTTTCAACGCTGGCCCGGTTTCCCGCGTCCAATCCGCATCCTGCCGATATCAACCAAATTATCGAAAGCGCGCTGGCCATGTTCAACGGAAGGACGGACGGTATCGGTCTGCATAAAACATTTGCTGCGGACCTGCCACGAGTTATGGCGGACGCGGAGGCGATTAAAAGAGCCCTGGCCAACCTGGTGGACAATGCTGCCGAGGCGATGCAGGATTCGCTGGTGCGCGAGATTGAGATTACAACCTCGCTGGTGGCCAGCCGCGACGCGGTTGAAATCACTGTTGCGGATACCGGACATGGAGTCACGCGCGAACTGAAGGAGAAACTGTTTCTTCCTTATTTCTCGACCAGGAAACGCGGCACCGGCCTGGGACTCGCGATTGTAAGCCGGGTGATCGAGGAGCATCACGGCTCGATTCGTGTGGAAGAGAACCAGCCGGTGGGAGCGCGCTTTATCGTGGAGCTTCCGGTGGTTCCGGAAGCCGCCGTCGTCACACCTGTGCCTCAGCATGCATAAAATTCTTATTGTTGATGACGAGACCGGCATTCGCGAATCGCTGCAAGGCGTGTTAGCTGATGAAGGTTATGAAACTGCAGCGGTAGACAGCGGTGAAGAATGCCTGAAACTGCTGCGCCGCGAGCACAGCTACGATGTGCTGCTGCTGGATATCTGGCTGCCCGGTATCGATGGCCTGGAGACGCTCGAGAAAATTCGCGATCTGGATAATGCGCCTGAAGTCATCATGATTTCCGGACACGGCACCATTGAAACTGCGGTGCGCGCGACAAAATTAGGCGCGTTCGATTTTCTGGAAAAGCCGCTCTCAATCGACAAGACTCTGATTCTGGTCAAGAACGCGATTGAGTCGAAGAAACTGCGGCACGAGAATGTCGATCTGAAAAAGCAATTGCACGCCAAGAGTGTAATCGTCGGCGACAGCATCCCGATGAAAGCCTTGCGGCAGCAGATTGGAGTGATGGCGCCGACGAACGGCCGCGTGCTGATTTATGGGGAGTCTGGCACCGGGAAGGAACTGGTGGCGCACGCGATCCACGCGCAGAGCTTGCGGAAAGACGAAACTTTTGTAGAAGTCAACTGCGCGGCGATTCCCGAAGACCTTATCGAAAGCGAGCTTTTCGGCCACTACAAGGGATCGTTTCCGGGTGCGACGGTTGATAAAGAAGGAAAGTTTCAGAAGGCAAATGAGGGAACACTGTTTCTCGATGAAGTGGGAGACATGAGCCTGAAGACGCAATCGAAGGTGCTGCGCACGCTGGAGGAGCAGCGGGTCGCGCCGCTGGGCGGTGATGAAACCATTACTGTGGATGCGCGCATCATCGCCTCTACTAACAAAGATCTGGAAGAAGAAATCTCCATCGGAAATTTCCGCGAAGATCTGTTCTACCGGCTGAACGTGATTCCTTTCTTCGTGCCTCCACTGCGCGACCGGAAGGAAGACATCCCGCAGCTGGCGCGGCATTTCCTGAAAGACCTGGCGGCAACTTACGGGCGACGTCCGCGGGAGATCACGGATGACGCCGTCGATGGACTGATGCGTTATTCCTGGCCGGGCAACGTTCGCGAATTACGCAATGTGATCGAGCGGATTGTAATCATGAATCCCATGACAACGCGACTGGACCGCAAGCATTTGCCACCGCTGGTTTATCGCGATGGTCACCGCCGCGCCGTGCGCAATGAGTTCTCTACGTTACACCAGGCGAGAGATGCTTACGAGCGGGATTTTATTCTCAAGAAGCTTGACGAAAACCACGGCAACGTGACCCGCGCCGCAGAAGTGTTGGGACTGGAGCGCAGCCACCTGTACCGAAAAATGAAGACTTTGGGGATCGTGGCGAAGGAATAGGAAGAGCGCGTCGCCTAGCGCTTCACCATACGAATTTCGGTGCCATTCTTGCGGAACTCAACTTGATCCATAAGCTGGTTGATCAGAAAAATTCCCCGCCCATGATTGGAATAGACGTTCTCGCCGACGGTGCAACCGGGAATCGATTCGGGGCTGAATCCGGCGCCGGGATCGCGGACCACGATCAGGATGCCGCGCTCCGCGTCGCTGCTGACCACGCATTCCACGGTCTGCGTAGGATCTTCTTTCGCGCCATGAATCACAGCATTGGCCAGCGCTTCCTGTAGCGATAACTCGATGGCATCGTCTTTTCCGTCGACGTCCTTCATCTGGCGAACGACCGCCATTATTTCCTGTACCACAGGATCGACGGCTCTGCGGTCGGCGCTAAGCGTCACCCGCAAAACCAACGTCAACTGATCGGGATCAAAATCTTTCTCGGGAAGGGACTGCTCAGGAGAATCGGACAGTGACATGGATTGGGCTCGTTTGCTTGTAATTCTTTGCTCTTGATTCAATGAGGGCGACGATTGATTTTAGCATTGCCTGCCGGACTCTCGTTCCTCATGATTTCTTGTTAATGATGTTGGTGGCGTGTTGTATCAAATTAAGTTGTCCGCCAGTCAAATGCTCCAACTGTCTTCTCCAGTCCAGTTCTTCTACGAATCCGCGCGATTCGCGCCAGTTGGGTTGTACTTTTACGTAGAGTTCGAGAAACACTTTTGTGCCCAGCATTTTCTCCAGTTGCAGGCGGGCCGATGTGCCGATCCGTTTCAACATCTGTCCCTTCTTGCCGATCAGAATGCCCTTCTGGCCTTCGCGCTCGCAATAGATGGTGGCTGATATGCGGGTTAGCCTGGCGCCTTCTTCGAATGTGTCCACGATAACCGTGGTTGCGTAGGGCAGCTCCTCCTCGGTTTCGAGCAGCACGCGCTCGCGAACAATTTCTCCGGCCATAAATCTCGCGGGCTGGTCGGTTACTTGATCTTCCGGAAATAAGGGAGGACCCGCAGGCAAAGCTGCGGTTACTTGCTTCAGAAGAATATCGAGCCCATCCCGCTTGAGCGCGGAGATTGGGATAATCTCGTGAAAGGCATGAAGCTTTTTGTACTCCTCGATCAGCGGCAGCAGTTTTTCTTTGCCGCCTCGCAACAAATCGACTTTGTTAAGGATGAGGCAAACTTTCGTCGACGAGTGTTTCAACATCTGTATGGCGAATTCATCACGCTGATCGAGTTTGCGGGTCGCATCCATGATCAACAAGACCACGTCGCAGCCCTCGAGCGCCTCGCGCACCTCGACCATCATCTTGCGGCCGAGCGAACTATCTGGCCTGTGCACGCCCGGAGTATCGATCAATACCATCTGCGCACCGGCTTGGCCTTTGCTCTTGGGCACGTTGACGATGCCTTGGATCCGGTTGCGAGTGGTCTGCGGCTTGGGCGAAATGATGGCCAGCTTTTCGCCGACGAGGGCATTGAGCAGCGTGGATTTGCCAGCGTTAGGGCGGCCGAGGATGCAGACGAAACCGGAGCGGAAAGGCATAGGAAAAGCTTCTAGCTTCTAGCTACTGGCGCAGCGTGTGCATTATTCACTTCCAGTATCCCACGAATCGTCCGTCAGCTGAATTCTAAGGAAGGGAGAATGGCGCTGGCTAGAAGCCAGAAGCAGCTTTATATCAGTTTCAATTGCCGCGGCTGCACTGCCGTAATTCGCACGCGCTCCACCCGGCGATCCGTGGCTTCAAGAACTTCGAATCGCAGGCCGCCATCGTCTACGGTTTCGCCGCGCCGCGGGATGTGTCCCGCTAACTCGCTGACCAAGCCTGCCACCGTGGCGGATTCTCTTTCTTCCAGCTTTGTCCCGAACAGTTCGGCGAGGCCGTCGACGTCCATGCCGCCGGAAACGATGTAGGAATAATCGTTCTCGCGAACGATTTCCGGCCTTTCGTGCTCGTCGCGGATTTCTCCGACGATCTCTTCGACCAGATCTTCGATGGTCACGAGGCCGGCAACTCCTCCATATTCATCGACCACAATCGCCATGCGGATATTGTTCTTCTGCATTTCGCGCAGCAGATCGCTGCCGAGTTTGCTTTCCGGCACAAAATAAACGTCGCGGCGCATCAGAGTTTCGAGAGTGCGTTGCGAGGCTTCACTGTCGGGAACTTGCAAAACATCCTGGGCGTAGACGATGCCCTTGATGTTGTGAATGCTCTGCGCATAGACCGGAACACGCGAATAATGTTTGTTCCGGAGCATTTCGATGAAACGTTCCACCGTCGTTTCAACTGGGACGGCGAACATTTCCGGACGGGGCTTCATGGCTTCGCGCACCGTCTTGCCGCTGAATTCGACCACGGACTGGATGAGATCGCGGTCGCCTTCCTGAATAATGCCTTCTTCCTGCCCGGCTTCAATAAGAGCGTCCACCGCCTCCGCAGCGCTCTCCGGTTCCTCACGCGTATTTTCGCGCGTGAGCGATGCCACGGATTGCAGGAATCCCAAAACAATCGTCACGGGCAAAACCAGATAGATGAGGATTCTCACCAGCCAGGTCCACCGCATAAGCCAACTGCCGTTGGTGCGTGAGAAGAACAGGAATGGCAGAAACTGGTTGAATACAATGATGATCACGATCAGGCTGATGGCCGCCTGCGAGATTTCGTAAATGGTCCAGCGCTGGTCGCTGAAAAGCGCGAAACCCACCAGCAGAGAAATTGTCGCAGTGGTCAACTGCTTGAGGACGGACATGGAGAGCGCGGCGCGGGCGCGACTGACTCTCAGCCTGGGCTCAACCTTCTGCTCGAAGACATCGATGTTGTCCTGAAACTCGCGGGAGAGAAATTTGCCGATCTCCTGATAAACCCGGTCGACGTAGGAGGCCAAGGCCAGTAATGCCAACAAAGGAATCAGCGAGAGTGCGACCGGCCAATTCATATTTTTTTCCGCCTGGCCGCGGAACGGCCGTTAGCCTTGGAGGCAGCCTGCCGCGTCCGCTCGATGAGACCGGTCTCCAACTTCAGTCGCAGCCGCAATCTGCGTTCTGCATCCGCCATCTCGCCATTATCCCGCTCGTGGTCGAAGCCTGCCAGGTGGAGGATCCCGTGCAGCGTGAGAATTTTTATCTCTGTAGCCAGGGAGTGTCCGAGGCGCTTGGCGTTGTCTCGTGCGATTTCCGCGGAAACCGCCAGTTCGCCAGCCGGTTGTTTGGCTTTCGGCAAGTTCATCCGCGGCTCCGGAAACGACAATACGTCGGTAGGCTTGTCCTTTCCGCGAAATCGCAGATTAAGCGAACGGAGTTCGTGGCTGTTGGTCACCAGCACATTCACAGTGCCACGCAAACGCACGGCCCGCCTTGCCCGCAACAAAAAACGTTCGAGCGTCGAGGGGCTGAGCCCAGCAATTCTTTTTCGGAGGATAACCAACTTTTACCTACGCGGATTCTATTCCCCTGACGCTTCGCGAGGTCTCACATCCGACGGCGGTGCATTTCTGACCTCAGCGTTGCGCAAGCCTGCGCCGGAACTCTCGGCATTTTTCCCACCGGACAAGAGCAGCATCTGCTGCTCGGCGATGTGAGTCTTGTGCTCGTCATAGGCACGAATGATGCGCTGCACCAAGTGATGACGCACCACGTCAGATTCGTCGAAGTGGACAAAGGTCAGGCCTTCTACGCGTTGCAAAATGTCGATCGCTTCCAGCAAGCCGCTGCGGCGCGCGTTGGGCAAATCGATTTGCGTGACGTCGCCGGTGATCACCGCCTTGGAATTAAATCCCAGGCGCGTAACGAACATTTTCATTTGTTCGGAAGTGGTGTTCTGCGCTTCGTCGAGGATGACAAAGGAATCGTTCAGCGTGCGCCCGCGCATGAACGCGATGGGAGCAATCTCGATGACATTTTTTTCCAGGTAGCGATCAACCTTTTCCGGATCGAGCATGTCATAGAGAGCGTCGTATAGAGGACGGAGGTAAGGGTCGATCTTGTCTTGCAGCGTGCCGGGCAAGAAGCCCAGGCGCTCGCCCGCTTCCACCGCAGGACGCGCGAGGATAATTCGATTCACTCGTTTTGCCAGCAGCGCGGAAATTGCCATGGCTACGGCAAGATAAGTCTTACCCGTGCCGGCGGGTCCGATTCCGAAAACCATGTCATGTTTTTCGATGGCTTCGACGTAACGCCGCTGATTCACGCTTTTCGGCTGC
>CAVRWS010000003.1:0-125882 GCA_963724815.1 uncultured Acidobacteriaceae bacterium | reverse complement strand
CCTGAGGAGGCGCGGATAAGATGTCCTGTGGCTGACGCACTGTCCGAATGTCGACGGCATCGGATGCCGGCCGACCTACTCCCTCCCAGATTTCGCCGGTGTTCTCGTTATTCAAACGAACAAAGGGGCGCTTCAGAGCTTTACGAGCCAACTTCCAGGTTCATCGGCCGGAGGTAGTCCCGATAGTTGCGATCAATGGCCTTTTCCGTGCTCTCGCCGGGCGGCTTCACTAGCCGTTCCAAAGTGTCGTCGAGAACGGACGCAAATGTATTCACAGCATGAGCGGCAAGCGGATACCATTGATTGATCCACCTCTGAATCGTATCCCTGTTGCGGACGTTATCCTCGATCGCCATTCGGACCAGGCACTCGCTCCACTGTCGGTGCCACTGACAGTCTTCGTTCAACGAATAAAATACCTGCCCGAGCAGGTAGTCGTCCTCGCGAAGAGCCAGATCGCTCACGTACTTCATAAACAATTCGTCGACGAGAGGTTTGAGCACCAGATTGAGTGCAACGAAAGATTCCGCCCAATCGTAAGCGATCAGCAATTTCTCAACGACTTCACGCAGCGGTTGCCAAAGCGAGTCCGTCTCCCACAAAGTTTTGCTGTCGGACGCGAAGCCGGGATAAATGAGCTGAAGTTGCCGCATGCGATAAGCGATCCGCTGAATGCGTCGCATCTCGTCGGCGGATTGAAGCGCCGCTGCGATCGTAATGCGCCCGCTGGGAGCCATTTGACCGATGTACGACGCGATCATTTGAAAACCATGTGCTGGATACCGGAACGGAGCAACCACTCTCGGGAAAATGTGCAACCATTCAGGCCGAAGGTGCGCATCGTATCCGGTGAATTCGATCTCTTCCAGGATCCCGTCTACAAAGATTTCCTTCTCTCTCTGCAAATCCGTGTACTTCGTGTAAGTTGTTTCTCGTGGGTCGCGAAACTTTTCCCACGAACTGCACACCAGCGGTGACTCTTCCTGATAGCGGCGATACCAGTCTTTCAGCGGAACATCGAGCTCGAAGCGCTTTCCTGTGAAGCCCTCGCCCGTGTAGCAGAGGAGTTTTGAAGTCACAATTTCGTATTCCGTTGGCATCCGCTTTTGTTGCAAGAGATGCCAATAGGTTTTCTGTTGAGCCATGTGTCCTCCTCAGAACGGCAAGGAACTTGTTCGTTCAAGCAGAATTGCGGGTTCGCGCGGCAAATCGCCAAGCCGCATCATCCTGATTCAGTTGAAGCGAGCCTTTGAAGGCCGACATCACAGTTTCCAACTCGCCTGGAAACCGAAACGGGCGTCCCAGATGCTTCTCGATTGCTGACCGGGTCACGACACAACATTGCGGAACCAGCACTCTCACGTATGCGCCGCGGTCCACGATCATAACGTCCTGGTTCAGATCCTTAATCGCCGCAATGATGGCATTGGCCACGGTTCCCGCCTGAAGAACGGGACCGACTCGGTCGTAGACTCCGGCTGCTTCTTCCGTCATTGTTCCTTTTCTCTGTGTTCCTTCTCTCCGTCGACACCGGCTCCCACGCTCCTAACGTCCTCTATGTCGACGAGGATGTCGTCTCCATCGATCCTGATCGGGAACAGCTTCAGACGAGTGTTCCGAGGGTTTACGCCAGATCCGCTGCAAACGTCGAATTCCCAATGGTGCCTTCCACAACGGAGAATTTTGTTCGTCAGAGTGCCTTCACTCAGGCGACTTTTTTGATGAGGACAGATATCGGCATAGGCGTAGATGCGGTCATCAACGTTGACTAGCAGGATGCACTCACCATTCACCTCCAGGCCCATCATTTCACCGCTCCAGAGGTCTTCAACTTTGGCGATCTTTTGAAACCCCATCACTGTCTATCCTGAAATCACGTCAAAGCGATCCAATGCCTCCAACCCAGCCTGTGCGACGGTCATGGTTGGGTCCATGGTCTTGTCGTTGTAAACCACCCGGACCGCGTCTGTGGCCGCGACCCGAAGGCTGGCGGCATCCTGAAGTTTTCGCGCGAGCGCTTCGAGCGTGTCTCCATCGTCTGCCAGAATCAGAAGACCGACTGTGTCACCTTGCAGGAAACCATAAAGAGGAATGGGCATAAACGTCAGTCCAGCAAGCTAAGCGGCGGAATCTTTTCTAGTTCTGAGCCACTTGTAATCACCATGATAAGCGTCTTTGCCCCAAGTCTCAGGGGTGAGGTTGAAATACTCCGTCAGCAATTTGGGTAGCTCAGCTGGGGCCTCACCTGAGAGAACACGCTTCACAATATCCTTGTGATTGGCGTACCTTTCAGGCTCATGTAAGAAAATCCACTGGCACGGCTCCGAGCAGAAAATGTACTTGCGCCCATCGTGGGCGAGGACCCTCGCGGTGTTCTTACGCGGTGTACCGGCGCTAAGTGGCAGCTGACACAAATCGCAAAAAGTTGGCATAGCAGTTCCATGGACGGCCAACTCGTTCTCCGCTCCGGGTCCCACAGTTCTCCAACGCTCGCTGATTTGTTCCCACACGGCATCCATATCATCCCAATATTTAGGATATTTCTGGCGCAGCCATTTCCTCTCTGCCGGACTCGGGATCACGAAATTGAACCATAATGTCGCGCGGTAACTGTAGGCGCTGGCGTAGATCATGTGATGGTAGATGTCGAGTTCGTCGATGAGAAGGTCCCAATACCACGGCTTCTCGAGTCCGAATTCGTCCAAGGTGCGCAGAAACTGATCGATGATCCACTCTTCCATGAACTCTTTGAATGAGTAAGGGCGTTGATCTGGGGCGGTCAAATAATCGATCGAGAGTCCGGTCAAAATCGAGAACAGGCGCCAGTTTCGCCAGAACCATTTGTCGACCAGATACTGCGCGTATTTGGGGTCGTGCTTCATGACCGTCGCCAGAACGGGATGCCCAATCTGCGCGTGCCGGGCCTCGTCCGTCTGAATGCTGGTGACCATCCTCTCGAACATGTGGTCACTCGATTCACGAGCCAGCGACGCCAGTCCAACGAATTGCAAATTCGTGAAACCGGTTTCAAGCACAACGTTGGTGGCGATGTGGAATTCAATCGCGTTTTGTCCCAGCGTTAATTCATCGAAGAAGTGTCGCGCGGCAACTGCGAACCAATTGTTGGTGTGGTAAAACTTATGTGCCCAATCGAACTGGGAGTCTATCCGCAGTAATGGATGAAACAGCAGCAGTGGAATTTGCGTATGACGATACTCATCCAGGGCCCCAAAAGTCGCCATGGTTCGCCATGCGCTGTCGCGGCCAAACCGCGCACCCCGCAGATTGCCGATGACGCCGGTGAACTCCGCAAGCGGCAATGCCGCCGCGTGTACCTTCAGACTGTTCAACCAAGGCAGGGCCAACTTCTGAACATTTTCTGTGCGCCCTACCGCATCGTGCACCGCCTGTACAGCCATATCTTTTTCGTATTGGTTGTCGACGTATTCGCGATAGGAAGTCTTGAAAGACTCATCCCAGTCTTTCCATTCTGAATGAGGGAGCCAGGGCCTTCCGCTGATCACCTCTGGAAAAACTTCATCTTCTCGCACATAGGAATAGCTCCAGTCGAGCTTACGGGCGAGAGGCAACCATTCCTCTCGGTTCAGCATGTTTCCTCCTGGCCTCACGGGGCAACTGGCATACGAATGGATGCGACGTTGCTCGATTGCTAAAGTGAATTAAATCAAGAAAGGACGGCTATTAGCGGCAGATATTACGCTCTACGAGTGAAGACGTCAATATTGTGACTGTTGTAGACAGGACGGCTGCGATTTCTTATACAATTACTCCACTCGTTTCTCTCCGCCGCCAGACGTCGGCGGTCACGCCACTGCAAGGGGGCTCATCAGATGCAACATCCGCGATCTAGCCTTCGCGAAATTTCCGCTCGGGACGAAGGTGGGCAAGACGAGCGGTCACTCTCTACCGAAATCCCTGACGGTCGAGAACGACGTGAACTTCCGTTGCCCGTCGTCATGGACACGATTCCGGGATTGGTCTGGAGCGCTCTCCCTGATGGCGACTTCGAATTCTGCAATCAGAGATGGCTTGATTACACGGGGATGTCTTTCAATGAGGTCAAGGGATCGGGATGGACCACTGCGATTCACCCTGACGACGTAACAGAGTTACGAGGGGGATGGCGAGCGGCTCTGGTGCAGTCGACCTCGTTTGAAGCCGAAGCGCGTATGCGGCGGGCGGACGGCTGCTATCGGTGGTTTTTGATTCAGGCGGTGCCTTTACGCGACTCCAGCGGCCGGATCATTCGTTGGTACGGGACCAACACGGACGTCGAAGAGCTAAAACGAGCACAAGAGGAATTGCAGAAGCAGACCTTCCGGTTAGATCAGTTGTTTGAACAGGCTCCGGAAGCAGTTGTTGTCCTAAGCACCGAGGACCGCATCGTTCGCGTCAACAAGGAATTCACGCGCATGTTCGGTTATGAGCCCGACGAAGTTTTGCAGCGCCCAATCAACGATCTTATCGTTCCCGAGGCTGAGATTGAGAGCTCCCTGGCCTACACCCGGCTGCTGCAGCAGGGTGGCCGGGTAGAGGTCGAGACGGTTCGACGACGCAAGGATGGGACCGAGATGGACGTGTCTCTTCTGGCCATTTCGGTGAGAACGACCTCCGGCGAGCAGGTCGTGAATTACGCCATATACCGCGACATCACTGAACGGAAGCGCGCCGAGGAACGCTTGCGTGAGAGCGAGGCTCGGTTTCAGGCAATGGCCGATACGGCGCCCGTATTGATATGGATGACCGGGACCGATGGCCTTTGCAACTATTTTAATAAGCCATGGCTCGAGTTCACCGGACGAACCATGGGCCAGGAAGTAGGCACAGGATGGATCGAAGGCGTGCATCCAGACGATGTGCAAGGCTGCTTCGATGGTTTTCTGCCCGCCTACCATGCCCGCAAGCCTTTCCGAATGGAGTACCGCCTCAGGCGAGCGGATGGCGAATATCGTTGGGTGATTGAAAGTGGCATTCCGCGATACACGGGTGGGGGCGAATTCGCCGGCTATATCGGTTCGAACATTGACATTACGGAACTCAAGCACGCGGAAGCCGAGCGTCAGAGGTTCCATCAGCTGGAAGCAGATCTCGCCCACACCAACCGCGTCAGCATGATGGGAGAATTGGCAGCCTCATTAGCTCACGAGATAAAACAGCCAATCGCCGCTGCCCTAACGGACGCTAAGAGCTGCTTGCGGTGGCTGCAGCGCGATACTCCAGATATTGCAGAAGGCTGCCAAGCGGCGCTAAGAATGATCAATGACACAACTCGCGCCGCCGAGGTTATCGACCGGGTTCGCTCGCTTTACCGGCGAGATACATCAGACCGGGAGCTGCTTGATGTAAACGAAATTATTCGAGAAATGATTATTCTGCTGCACGATAAGACGGATCCGAATTTCATTTCAATCCGCACCGAGATCGACCCGGGGCTTCCCCTGATCACGGCGGATCGAATCCAGTTGCAGCAGGTATTAATGAACCTGTTGCTCAACGGAATCGAAGCCATGAAAGATGCGAAGGGTGAACTAACCGTTACATCGAAGAGCACCGGCGATGGTCAACTCCTCATTTCAGTGAGTGATTCGGGCGTCGGCCTCCCCAGCGGAGAAGTTGACCGAATTTTCGAGGCGTTCTTCACCACGAAAGCCCAGGGCACCGGCATGGGTCTCTCCATCAGTCGGAAGATTATCGAGTCTCACGGAGGCCGTTTGTGGGCCTCTGCCAACTCGGGCCCGGGCTCGACATTTCAGTTCACGTTGCCGACCGACGTGGCCGCGTCCTCGCCTTCTGCCGCCTGACCTTGGGATGGTGTCGATGTCCTTGAATCTCATTTTCATCTCATTTTTAACGCGCGGAAAAACCGGGAGTAGTTGGTTCAATCGGTAGCGATCTATTTGGCGATTAATTCTGGCCGGGCGATGCCGGATGGCTCAGGCTCCATATATATGCGGCGAGCGCGGAGACCTGCTCGGGCGTAAGTTGCGCCCCACCCATCGGCGGCATCGGACTGCGATACTCCTTCGGTTGCGGTACACCATCGGTGATCGTTTTCGCAATTCCAGCGTAGCTGCCATCGCTCCACAGCCATTTGTGCTCGGTTAGTTTCGGCCCTAAGGGAGTGCCCTGGCCGCTGCCACCATGGCAACCCGTGCAGCCAGCCCCGCCCACCTCGCCGCGGTAAATGCGTTCACCGAGCAGAACCATTTCTTTTGTCGCGCCTTGAGGAACCGCAAGATTGCTGTTTGCGGGCGCGCCGGCGTCCGGATGCGTGCCCTCCGGCGGTTTTGCTGCCGCTTCAACGGGACTGCCGGCCGGAGCTGTGAGGCTCGGACACGGCGTAACGTTCGCAGTATTGAAGTCCGCGCCTCCGCGATAGTCAATTCGGTAAATCCGTCCGCGAACGTCATCGGAAACGTAGAGCGCACCATCCGGCCCCACTGCCAAACCTGAGGGACGATGTTTCGCGTCGGCCGACGACTCCACCGCCCCCGCGAAACCATCGGCAAATATTTCGCATTGGCCGGCTGCGTGGTCCCCATTGAGCGCCTGAAAAACCACGTTGTAACCGCCTTGGGGATATGGCGCCCTGTCCCACGAGCCGTGGAAAGCGATGAAAACGCCGCCGCGATAGTGTGCAGGGAATTGCTCCTTGTCGTAACGCACCATGGCATTCGGTGCCCAATGGGCGGGAAACTCTGCAATCGCACCAATTTTGTTCGCACATACGCCGATAGTTTTGCCGTCGCCGCCGTATTCCGGAGCCAGAACCAACTTTTTCACGAACGGGTCGTCGTAGCACTCGGGCCAGCCATAGTCTCCCTTGGCTTTCAAAATCAACAATTCTTCAGACGGCAGTGTCGCCTCCTGTTCGGGTTTATATAGGTTGGGCCAATTCGCGTGCAGCTGATCGCGACCGTGCTGGGTCACAAAAATTCGCCCACGCGAGTCGATGGCAAAACCTTCGGCGTTGCGGATGCCCGTAGCGTAGCGCTCAGCCGGTGAAAAGGTCTGATTCGTCTTATTCGCGTCGTAGAGCCAAACACCGCCTCGGGTCTCAAGTTCGGTGCAGGGGTTTTCACCGGGGGACTCGAGTTGCCGATTTTTTAGCTGGCAGGAATTGGTCGGGGTGGCAACGTCGACATACATCTTTCCTTGAGCGCTGATCATGAAGGGATGCATCGGATGGTCCCCGCTCAGAGGCAACCCGGACACAATAGTCTCGGCAGAGCCACTCGGCACGATCGAACCGGCGGCCAATGAATATCGTACGATCTGATCATTGCTCTCCGCGAAGATGGAACCTTTGTACATGCCAATGCCGGTGCCGCCGTGTCCGCCAGTTTGAACGGTTTCTCCGAAGCGCTCAACTACGTCCGCTTTTCCCGAGCCATTCTTGTCTTGCAGGGCCACGAGGAAACCACCGGTGTGCGGCGTATCGTTGCCGTAGTACCTGCCTGACCAGGTATTGACATAAAGGACTCCGTTGGGTGCGACAACCATGTGACGCGCGTGACCGATACCGTCGGCGAACACCGTTGCGCAAAAACCGGCGGGCAGCTTCAATCCGCTGTCGTCATCGGGGCATGTTTGGCTTCCCGACCCTGGGCCTGCCTTAGATTTTTCGGCTCGCATCTTTTCCGCTCGTGCCGTTTCAGTTCGCATCAAGAAAACGCCCACGCTGATTGTCGCGAGCGCTACGAGAGCACATGAGAGAGTCCTCTTCTTCATCTGATTCCGCATCGTCCATGTCCCTCCCGAACCAGCCGCCTCCACTTGCGGCAAGGTCCGACAGCTTCGCCGTTCAATCGATCCATCCCAGAACCGATCTGTCTAACGATTGAGAAAAGTCTCAAAGGTTTCGCCAGGGAACGACTGCAACTGACGTTCCACTGGTCTCGAAGCCAGGATCGATGATGACTCAACACTCTTCATGCCGAGTAAGGTCATGCCTGGAGTGCCTCTGTCGATATAAGGACAGTGTGTCCACTTCAATTGGACACAGCCGGGACGTGACCTTGCCACTCGGGCCCGGTTGAAGCGCTAAGTCGCTGACAGCGGTCGGCGCCAATAAGAACTTGATCGCTTTGCAGGTTGGCACCGCAGATGCTTTAGAAGCTAGCACCAGGAGATGACTTGCGTGAAACCCACTTACTAAGGAGAATCCGACATGAAGAGATTAGTTACTTGCCTTTTGAGTACTCTATTCGTCGTTCTGCCAACTCTTTCTGCGCCAGCTGGGGCAGCTGACCGCGAAAAGGATGAGGATCGGCTAAAGAATAGCGGCATTGTGTTGAAGGAGATTCTCGACGTTCCCGACGACATCCCTCAGGACCTGCTCGACAAGGCCGATTGTGTGGTCGTGTTCCCGTCCGTCTTGAAGGCGGCCTTCATTGTCGGTGGAAGTTACGGGCGAGGAGCGATGTCCTGCCGCCACGGCCAGGACTTCAGGGGGCATTGGGGCGCACCCACCATGATGGCACTCGAGGGCGGCAGCTTTGGCTTCCAAATAGGGGGCGAGGCAACGGATTTTGTTCTCCTGATAATGAACGAGCGAGGTGCGAACGCAATTCTCGCCAGTAAAGTGAAGCTTGGAGCGGATGCTTCGGTTGCCGCAGGCCCGGTCGGCCGCGACCTCTCGGCAGAGACCGACGCTACGTTGCGGGCGGACATCTTGAGCTACTCCCGTGCTCGAGGTGTTTTTGCAGGTATCGCCCTTGAAGGATCAACCATACGCCCCGATGGTGGCGCCAACGAGCAGATTTATGGGCGGAAGATACCGGCAAAGCAGATCGTGCGATCCCGGCGCGTCGCTATCCCAGCACCCGCCCGGCAACTCGTTTCGACACTGGACGCCAGGACTCCAAGCCACAAGTCATAGCTGCCCTCGGAGCTGCTGGAAAGACGACTGCATGATGAATTTTCACGCGGACGCGAGGACATGACTCGTAGGCGTTGCTCGAATGCGGGCTTGTTGAAGAAGAACAAGATCATCGCGGGCTCACTTGAGACATTCTCCACTCCTATTCAGCTCCCATGAGGAATGAACACGGTTATTCCAGTACCGGCTGCGCATCGGCGCCCCGCCAAAGGCGACGCGCACAGCTCCTTTGTGGACCACCTACCTAAAATATGAACTCGGGGTCGTGCCTAAGGCTTTCCTGAACATGGAAGTGAAAGCGCTCGGCGTACCGTAACCGGACTCCAGAGCCGCATGCGTCACTTTTGCGCCCTCGGCCAAAAGCCGCATCGCCTGCATAAGACGAAGTTGCTGGCGCCATTTCCCAAACGTCATGCCGATTTCTTGTTGGAACAGTCTTTCGACCGACCGCTTTCCTGCCCCAGTCCCCTTGCACAGCTGGGCGAGAGTTCGAGAATCACGAGGATCGCCAGTCAGTATTTCCGCGATTCGAAGCAGCCTTGGATCGGATAGATGCGGAAGTTGCAACGGGATCATCTGCACCGCTTCCAGCTGATGAAGAATGATCGCGACCAGATGCACCTGCCATTTCACCGATTTCTTCAAAGTACGCACGGTACAAGCGTGAAGAATCAGTTCCTTGAGCAGAGTTGAGACGTTGATCACGCAACAATCGCGTGGCAGCCCTTTTGCTAGGCGTGGCTTCAGATACAGGGTTCGCATTGCCACCAAACCTGACATCGTGATGGTGTGCGGAATCTCCGCCGGAATCCAGACGGCGCGATGCGGAGGAACCACCCACGTTCCGTCTCGAGTGCGAACCGTCATGACCCCGCGCGAGGCATAGACAAGTTGATCTCGATCATGGAAGTGCAAAGGTACGACGTTGCCAGCCGGGTAGTCGTGGGTAAGAGTTGTGATCGCTGATTGAGGATCGCCCGACCGATCGAAAATTCCATTTTGGCGCTTTTGCGACATCCATTGTCACCTTATCGAAAGCGCGCACAACTCGCAAATCGGTAAGTTGAGATCAGGCTTTTACTATTTGTGGAGAACATGAACCGCTTACATCAATGGCTTTGCCGTTCTGATCGCTGGCGCAGCACCGTCGGACAGAGACTTCCGTGGACGATCGGCTCTACCGACCTGGGATCAAACGTTTTGGAAATTGGCCCTGGCCCCGGTTTAACCACGGACCTGTTGCGAACCTCGGTGCCTCGACTAACAGCATTGGAGATTGATCCGATGTTGGCCGGTTCACTGAGCTCGCGCCTAAGAGGGAGCAACGTTCAGATCATCGAAGGGGATGCGACGCAGATGCCGTTTGGAGGCTCGGAGTTCTCCGGCGCAGTTGCGTTCACCATGTTGCATCACGTTCCTTCTCAAGAACTGCAAGATAAGCTGCTGGTCGAAGTGCTTCGAGTTTTGAAACCCGGCGGTTTTTTCGTGGGCAGCGACAGTCTTCAGAACTGGTTTATGAGGATCATTCATATCGGCGACACGCTTGTTCCTGTAAATCCCGATACGTTCGGCGCACGATTGGAGAGTGCGGGTTTTGAACTGCTGGAGGTGCAAAAGACCTCACAAGCTTTCCGATTCCGTGCTCGACGACCATCAACGTCGCCGATCAAAAAACAAATTGGGGAATGAAACCAACCAGCTGAGAGGATTCGATCTGTGGAGGAATCACATGCGCAAACTAATCACGATTCTCAAGAGTGGCATTTCGAAATCCATTTTTCTTGGCGTTTTGTTCGGCTTGGCACTCGCAACCAATGGCTTTGCCGCCACTGATGCCGATTCGTGCGCGTCGAATTCGGCAAATCGGCAACTTGACTACTGGCTCGGCAACTGGACGATCGGGGCCGCGGGTTCATCGGGGAATGCTCACAGCACGGTCAGTTTATCGCTTGACAAGTGCATCGTCGTCGAGAACTGGGATGGAGGAAGGGGCCACTACGGTCAGAACGTCTTCGGATACAGCGCGGACGACAAGAGCTGGTATGGAATGTTCGCCGACAACCAGGGACGGGTTCATATATTCAGTTCGGGCAAGGTCGAGTCCGGCTCGGCGGAATTTGAAGGCACAAGTCACGGACCCAGTGGAGAAAGCATATTGAACCGAGTGAAGGTAATACGGCTGAATCCAAACAAGGTCGAGCAGACATGGGAAAAATCCAATGACAACGGCGCCACTTGGAATGTGGTATTCCGGGGGGAATATTCGCGCGTGAATCGCTAAAGCGGCGATATCGAAGAGTGGGCATGGTTGGTTGTATTTCCCGGCGCAGAACCGGACGCAAATGGACCGGAGCGATTCACGCCGCAGGACTGCCTGAGGCGTTCAATCACTCCGGTCAACAAGCTTCCGAAAATTACTTCGTAACAGTGAAGTTCGTTTTGCTGGTTCCCACGCCCCCAGGTGTTGTGACCGCAATCGGCCCTGTGGCTGCCCCGCTGGGCACAATCGCATCCACCTGGCTGTCGCTTATCACCTCGAGACTGGTTGAGGAGATGCCACCAAACGTTACTTTGGTCGCGCCGGTAAAGCTGTTTCCAGTGATCGCGACCGACGTTCCTACTGGGCCGCTGACGGGGGTAAAACTTGCGATCTCTGGCACAACCTCAAATTTTCCGAATGAGGCGGTTCCACCTGCAGTCGTGATGCTGATGGCTTCGGCGTTCTTCGCTCCGGCGGGCACTGTAGCGGTGACTTCCGTATCGGATTTCACCGTGAGTGCCGCTGCTTTGCCGCCGATCGTCACTCCCGTAGTCTGAGTGAGACTGACGCCGGTGATGGTCACAAGGGTCCCAACCGTGCCGCTCGTAGGCGTAAAACTCTTAACTTGAGGCGTGACGAGGAAAGTACGGTCGCCGGTCATCGTACTGGTAAAGGTTGTCACCGAGACCACTCCAGTCTTCGCTCCGGCCGGAACGGTTGCCGTCATGTAGGTATCAGAAAGATTGTCGAACTTCGCCGCGACGCCATCGAATGTCACGCCGGTTGTTCCGGTGAAGCCTTGACCGAGGATCTCTACCGTGGCCCCGACTTTGGCGGACCAGGTAACTAGTTTTACGAACGGTTTCAGTCCGGTTTTGAGGCTGTAGAAAACCGACCCGCCCAGCGAATTGCCGGCGGTATTGCCGTAGAAAAGTCCGTCGGTGTGAAGGACCAGCGGCGTCGTCGGATAAATTCCGTCGTAGCAGGAGACGGAGCAAAAATCGTACAGAACCTTCTCTTTACCGGCGAGCGTGATTTCAAAGACTACCCCCGCATTTGCCTTGCCTCCGTAGGCAGTTACTCCGTAGAGATTGCCGTCGGTACCGACCGTCAGGCCGGCGATGGGGAGCTGCCCATCATAAGCGGGAGCCGAGAAGACGAAACTGTGGAGCAGTGTGTAGGTTCCGGTGGGCGTGATCTTGAATACGGTTCCCTCGTTGTACGCTCCGCCCTGGTAGGTTGTTCCGTAGAAGTTGCCGTCGGGACCTTCCACCAGCACTCCGATCGGGCGCGATCCGTCGTAAGAAGTAGCACTCACATATCCGCTGAAGTTGTGCAGCACGGTGATCGCGCCTCCGGCGGTCGCTTTGTAGATTACTCCGCACACGCAGGCTGCCTTTCCGGCCGATTGCGTAGTGCCGTAAAAATTGCCGTCGGTGCCTTGCACCGGGAGGTTGGGGGTATAGCCATTGGTATAGGCGAAAGGGTAAGGGGTAATTACGCCCTTGGTGGTAAGTTTAAAGAACGATCCGTACTGCGTAGTGTATTGCTCCTCGGAAACGCCGTACATGTTGCCGTCCTGCCCCTGCAGAGGTGCGTAGGTCGGAGCGCTGTCGTCTTTTCCATTGGTGAAGTCGTAGACCTTCGTCAACACTCCGGCAGGTGTCACTTTGAAGACCGTTCCAGCTGCGTCCTTGCCACCGTTGAGGGTGGTTCCCCAGAGATTTCCGTCGAATCCCAGCGTGACACCGCCAGTAGGGTCGCCCCCGGTGAGACTGCAGGGCGAGCCTTCCGTACAGAACGTGTACACCGAAGAAAAAACGCCGCCGGTGGTCACCTTGTAGACGGTACCGTAGGTGGTCGAACCATTCGTCTGGATCGTGCTGTATAGATTTCCGTCCTGGCCTTGAGATAGGACGCTCGGCCAGGTAATCCCGCTGGTGTTATTGTCTGTGCCCGGATAGGTGTAGAGAACTTTGTAGGTCTGAGCATTCGCGCCCGCGACGCCCAGCAGCAGGACGCCAATCAGAGAAAGTACGGCTCCAGGGTATTTCATAAATCAGCTCTCCTTAAAACGAAATTCGGGAAAACGAAATTCGGGTGTATGGTTGCCAACGCGAACCCATCGACGTGGCGGTTGCCCTGCACAATTTGCGTGCTCGGCAGACGCGTTCGTGGCACAATGTTTCCGCTCACCAGCGTCCGTTGTGCAAGCAGTCTGTACCATCCCCCGCTGCCTGTCCTGACGGAATTCTTAAGAATTCTAAAGATTGGTAAGTCTATGAATTACAAAGCAACGGCGAGAGAAGTTGCCGAGACTTCCGGCCGCGTGTGGCGCTTTTCCGACTACGAATTCGACGAACTCGCGCGGGAGTTGCGGGTAAAGGGCAGGCCGGTAGAGCTGGAATCAAAGCCTCTCGACCTGCTGCTGCAGCTTCTGCTTCATGCCGGCGAGGTTGTGACCAAGGAAGAGCTGCTGGATTCCGTCTGGCCGAACGTCATGGTGGTGGATGGATCGTTGGCGACCGCAGTTTCAAAGCTGCGCAAAGCTATGGGAGATGAAAACCATCCCGCGATTGTTACCGTGCCCCGGGTGGGTTACCGTCTGGCGGTTCCCGTCTATTGCAAGGCTCTTGCTGCGACCGAGGGACCCGAACTCGGTTTCAAAGCCGGAGACGTGGTTCCGGGCCGAGATCAATGGCGGCTCGCTCGACCGATGGACGTTTCTGGATCCAGCGAAGTTTGGCTGGCGGAGAACCCTAAAACGCACGAACAGCGCGTGTTCAAGTTCGCGGCAGATGGAGCCCGGCTGAAAGGCCTGAAGCGGGAAATTACCGTCTCGCGTTTTCTGCGGGAGTCATTGGGGGATCGGCCGGAGTTCGTCCGGATATTGGAGTGGAATTTTGAGACGTCACCATTCTTTCTGGAAAGCGAATATGCGGGGGCGAACCTGGCGGAATGGGCCGAGGCGCAAGGCGGTCTGGCAAAGTGTTCCTCAAGAAACCCGACTTCAACTGCTGGTTGATGTTGCCAAAGCGGTAGCGGCGGCGCATGACATCGGAGTTCTGCACAAAGATTTAAAACCGGCAAATGTGCTGGTAGTACCAGGGTAAAGATGCAGGGTGGCAGATCAAACTGGCTGACTTTGGCAGCGCGTCATTGTTCGACCCCTCGAGACTTTATGCGTTAGGAATTACGAATCTCGGATTTACGCAGGCCTCCGTCGACTCCCAGGCGATGACCGGCACGTTGATGTATCTGGCCCCGGAAGTTCTGGCCGGGCAATCTCCCAGTGCCAGTGCCGATGTTTACGCTCTTGGCGTCATGCTTTATCAGTTGACCGCAGGCGACTTCCGTAAACCGCTGGCACCGGGGTGGGAAGCGGAGATTCAAGATCCATTGCTTCGTGAGGATATTGCCGATGCGGCTTGCGGCGATCCCGCCAAGCGCATCAGCAGCGCAGCCGATCTTGTGGAACGGCTGGTTACGCTGGATCAACGCCGTGTTAGACGCGACGAATTGGAAGCGGCAAAACTCCGAGCCCAGGTTGCCGAGCGCAAATTAGCCGAGACCCGTGCCCGCAGACCTTGGGTTGTGTTCGCGATTGTAGCGTTGGCAGCCGGACTGGGATTCAGTTTCGCGCTCTACCGCAGAGCCGCTCACGAACGCGACAAGGCCAACCGCCAAACTGCGATTGCAAGTTCCATCAATCGATTTTTGTCCGACGATCTGCTGGGACGCGGCAATCCGTTCGTCAGCGGCAAATCCTCCGAGTCGCTCATGGATGCCATCAAGCAAGCGTCGCCGGGGATCGACCGGAAGTTCAATAACGAACCACTGGTGGCCGCGCGGCTGCACCAAACGATCGCCCGAGAGCTCGACAATCGTACGGATTATCCCGATGCGCGACTGGAATACGATCGCGCCGCTTCATTCTTCAAGCAGGCCGACGGTGATCTGTCGCAAGACGCAATTGTCATTCAGTTGCAACGCACCACGCTGGAGGCAAGAAGTTACGAGAAGGATTCGCTTCCGCTGGCCAAATCGATCCTGGAGCAACAAAAGGCGCTTATTGCAAAGCTCCCTCATCCGCGGCCCGACCTCCCAGTGTGGCTAGCTTCGGCGCAAGGAATGGTTGCACTCATCGACAACAATGCCAAGTCGGCGGCAGACGATTTTCAGGCAGCGGTCAACGGAGCCGATGTTCTGCCGGAATTCGATGAGAGTGCGCGATTGACGTTCAAGCAAAGACTTGGTTTTTCCTACATTCGCCTGGGCCAGGGGGCCAAGGCGGAGCAAACATTTCGCGACCTGATCGCCGCTTTCACCCGCGTAGCAGGGCCGGACAGTCCCAATGTTTTGCGGGTGCGTCTGAATCTGGCTCAGGCCTTCATGATTCAGAACAAGCACGCTGAAGCGGTCGAGGAAGCAACGGCGATTTATCCGGAGTTTGTCTCACGACTGGGCCCGAACCACGAACTCACCATGCAAGTGCTGGCGACGCGCGCCCAGTCGGAAGGCAGCCTGGAGCGCTGGGACGACGCGATCCGCGATGATTTGGACATTCACGATCTCGCCGTTCAAAAGCAAGGGCCGCTTTCATTTTTCGCGGTTGCTACACTCTCCGATGCGGCTCTGGCGCAATGCCGTGCCCAGCGTTACCGCGAGGGCGAATCCAATGCGCGCAAGGCATATTTATCGTCGACGAAAGCGTTCGGTCCGCGCGCCGGATTGTCGGGCGCTGCTGCAGATACTTTGGCCGGGTGCCTGATCGGATTGGACAAACTGGAAGAAGCGACTGCTCTGCTGCAGCAAATCGATCTGCCAGCGGTGGCGCAACTTACTGGCGATCCCGATTGGGGCGCTGGCGTAACTCTGGAACGGGCGAAAATCGCATTTCGCCATGGTAATTACGAAGCAGCACGAGGTTACGTTCAGGCTGTGACTCCGGTGTTTACTCGCAAAGACGCGGAGCCCTACCAGAAGCATGCATTTGAATCAATTCGAGCCGCACTAGACAAGCCGCTGCCCCAGAAATGAACCTCCTCCTCCTCATTGTTGAAACGGCGTAGATAAAAGAAGCTTCCAGCCGCCGTTGTGCGAAATGCGATTCGTGGCTACCGCGGCAGACCGACCGACCGTACAATCTCGGCAAACCGCGGGTCAGAACGCAGAGGGTCGAGTTGGAAGTAAGCGTTGAAACCAATCAGCGGCCAATCGTATTCCTGGTAAGCGACGTTGGGCCAATGAAAAGCCTGCTCTTTGTTCACCCCCTTTCTGAATGAAATCCGAGGTTCCGGCCAGAAGGCGAGGACGCGAGAAGCGATATTAAGTCGCCATGCAGCAGTTGGAAGCCGCTCGCGCTATTATGTGCTGATTGCGACAACGATAGGGAGGTCAGCATGGTTCGAGAACGGGCGTTGAAGAGTGTATTGGTTGTGGCGGGATTGTTGTTTACGGCGGGAGTTATTCCCCTGACTATGTTGTTCTCGCGACAGCCTTCGGTGCCAATGTTAATGAGCCTCTATGTCACACTCGGAATTTTCTTGCTGCTGGCGGTGCGTGACCCGGCGGCGAACCGCAGCCTGATCGCCTTCGCCGGATGGGCAAATCTTGCGCATGCTGGGGTAATGGCCGTGCAGGAATACCTGAATGTAATCGAGCGCCGGGAACTCGTCGGAGTGGTTATGTTCGCAATCATCGGGGCAGCGCTGGTCGCGCTGGCTCCGGCGAAGCAATCGGTCAAGAAATTCTCTCTTTCGAACTCTGTCTAGCCATGCAGATTTCAGGGCAGTGGGTCAGTTCAAATTGACCCACTACCGATTTCCGCATTTTGTTGACTCGGATTCCCGATATCCTTAAGCATTGCAGCCTGAATCCTGCGCCACTCATGATCGTTTCTCTCACCTTCGATGACGGCCTGCGATGTCAGTTCGAACGAGCAGTTCCGATTCTGGACAAATACGGTCTTCCCGCTACGTTCTTCTTGGTTGCCAACACTGATCCGATCCACACTGACGGGCACTCGCATCCCGACTGGAGAAAAACCAACTGGAGTGACACGGATATCGAGTTCCTTACCAGCATGTGTGAGCAGGGACATGAAATTGGTGCTCACAGCGTTCACCACCGATATCCATTCTTAGACACCGACCCGAAGCTTGAGGCTGAGGCTTCCAAACGATGGATCGAAGATCGCCTGGAGGTAGAGGTCTGGTCGTACTGCTACCCTTTTTACCATGTCACTCCTCCCATTAAGAATGCCGTGATCACGGCCGGATACAAGCAAGCGCGTGGGGGACACGTAAATTCCTACTACGCCCCGCAAAGTTCAATCGATTGGTTCGACGTGGACTGTCGTCAAATTTCGATGGAGCGTGAGAATGTCGAAGAATGGGTGCGATCCGATTCTTGGCATGTGCTGACGTTTCACGGGATTGGAACGGAGCCGGATGGTTGGGAACCTATCCCCGAATCCGAGTTCGCTCGACAGATGGCGGAACTGGCAAAGCTTCGAGACGCAGGAGCGGTAGAGGTTGTAACTTTTAACGTCGGGGCAGACCGCTTGCGGAAGGCGAAACGACCCATTTCTTGAAGCACTTTGCGGATTAGCAAAACAACCCTGCACCATTCACTCGACATTGATTCGCTATCGCTACCCATCCCGCCCATGCCACAAGTCTGCTAACTCGCACCAGCTTTTCTCGCCAGCAACGTCACGATTTCTTTTTCAAACACTGAGATGTCCGTTGCCCCAATATGCTTGTCGGCGATCCGGCCATCCCTCCCGATCACGAAAGCGATCGGCAATCCGAGAACTCCACCGTACAGTTCACCCGTCTTTGCATTGCCCATCACGACCGGGTAGTTCATTTTGAAGTGCCGATAGAAGTCGCGTACCGGTTCCGGCCCATCGTCCATGGAAACGCCGATGATCTGCAAACCCTGCTCGCCGTACTTGTTTTGCAGTTCGACGAAATGTGGAATCTCGTCCCGGCACGGATCGCACCAGGTTGCCCAGAAGTCCAGAAGAACGACCTTGCCCCGGTAGGATGAGAGTTCGAGTTTTTGTCCGGTTAAATCGGGAAGAAAGAAATCGGGGGCCATGGAGGTTTCATGGATACCGAAGCTACCCGCGCTGCTCGTGCGGGAAACTTCGCGATAACGAATCGCGAAATAGAGTCCCGCCACCACCACGACCAACACCAAGCCGCGAAGAATCCATTTCCTCAATATTCCCACTCCAGTTGGAAAGCCTGCAGTTCGCTAGTCTCCTTTGGCAACCGGATACCCCTTATCCACCCAGTTCACGCCGAAATTATCGGCGATATAAAGCACTTTCACATTGGTAAAACCGAGCGCCTGCAATGCGTCGGCGGCAGGCTTCACATTCGGACAATGGCTCCATGGGCAACATCCGCAATAAAGAACGATGAACTTGCTTCGCGGCAGCGGTTCCACGCGCTTACGCAGTTGCTGGACGCCGGCCTCGCTGGAAGCCGGGCCAATGTATTCGGAACCAGGGATGTGCGCCTGTTCATAAAGAACGTGGGACCCAACATCGATCGTGAGCGGCTTTTCCCCTTTGGAAGACTGGAGGATCTTGACCAGTTCTTCCGGGTTGATGAGTTGGGCGCTGGATAAAAGTGTTGCCTGATAAGCAGGAAACATCGCCCCGGCCGTTCCCTCCGAGCGGATCTGCGAATTCGCGCGAACGGCCCAAGCCGACGCTGCCAGGCTTGCCGCGGTCATCCCGACAACCACCATGGTGATGATGCGTTTCATAGATGAAGATAGACGGTTCATTTGAACTCCTTCGGCATTATCAGGCGTTGATTGCCAGACCCGCAAGGCATTATCCGTTCTGCGACCTAGGGAAAAACCTCGGGTCCGATGATCTCGAAACGTTGATCTCGAAACGATGATCTCGAAGCGTTGATCTCGACACGTTGATCTCGACACTCCGCGCGCGGTTCCTGATGCGCGAACGATTCCGGTTGACACTTCCCTCTATCGTTTTATAATAGTTCTTATCCGATAATCATGCGTTTCTCCCATGAACAGTTCCGTGAGCTGGCTGCGCAGCACGGTTTGGCAGTCACGCACCAGCGTCAGGTGGTTTATGAGGCGGTCATCGCTTCCCACGGGCACTATTCTCCGGAGGACGTTTACGCCGCGGTGCGACGCCGCATTCCATCCATTTCTCTGGCCACGGTCTACAACAATCTGCGGCTTTTCATCGAGTGTGGTTTGTTGCGAGAGGTCACTCCCCACACGTCCACCCTGCGCGTGGATGGCAATCTCGAACCTCATCACCACCTGGTCTGTTCGCGCTGCAAGTCGGTGCAGGACATTGAAGGTCAGTTCGTCGATTTCAAACGGCTATCCCGGCAACTGCCGGATGGCTTTGATCTGACGCAGCCCTTGATTGAGGTCTTCGGCCTCTGTCGCCGCTGCAGTGCGAAAAAATAGTTTTTTAAGTCATTCCAAGTCATAAAGGATGAAACATTATGGAAAATACACTCGCGACTTCATCGGGGAGCGTTTCCCCTGAGACTAAAGACAAACACACCACACCCGAAGGAAAGTGCCCGGTAGCGCATGGCGCTCGCCAATCCCACACCAATGTTGATTGGTGGCCCAACCAGGTGAACGTGAACATCCTGCACCAACATTCGCCGAAGTCCGATCCCATGGGCCAGGAGTTCAATTACGCGGAGGAGTTCAAGACGCTCGATCTGAATGCCGTGGTCATGGACCTGAATACCTTGATGACGGATTCGCAGCCGTGGTGGCCGGCCGACTTTGGACACTATGGGCCACTCTTCATTCGTATGGCCTGGCACAGCGCGGGCACATACCGCATCGGCGACGGCCGCGGCGGTGCCGGATCCGGGCAACAGCGCTTCGCTCCGCTCAACAGCTGGCCGGACAACGTCAACCTCGACAAAGCTCGTCGGCTGCTGTGGCCGATCAAGCAGAAGTATGGCCGGAAAATTTCCTGGGCCGATCTCATGATTCTCGCCGGCAACGTCGCCCTCGAATCGATGGGCTTCAAGACTTTTGGTTTTGGCGGCGGGCGCGAGGACGTGTGGGAACCCGAAGAGGAAATTTATTGGGGACCTGAAGGCACGTGGCTGGCGGACGAGCGCTACAGCGGCGATCGTGATCTTCAAAATCCGCTGGCGGCCGTGCAAATGGGTCTGATCTATGTGAACCCCGAAGGGCCCAATGGAAAGCCCGATGCCCTTGCCGCGGCGCGCGACATTCGCGAGACTTTTGCCCGCATGGCAATGAATGACGAAGAAACAGTTGCCCTTATTGCTGGCGGCCACACCTTCGGCAAAACCCACGGAGCTGCCGTTCCCGCTCAATACGTGGGCAACGAACCAGAAGGCGCCGACATCGAGGATCAGGGCTTGGGCTGGAAGAATAAATTCGGCAAAGGTCATGGTGCTGACACGATCGGCAGCGGCCTGGAAGTCACCTGGACCACGACGCCTACGAAGTGGAGCAACAACTTCTTCGACAATCTTTTCAAATACGATTGGGAACTGACGAAGAGTCCGGCTGGCGCGCATCAGTGGACGCCGAAAAATGGCGCAGGCAACGGCACGGTTCCTGATGCCCACGATCCTTCAAAACGTCACGCGCCATCGATGCTGACTACCGACCTCGCCTTGCGCTTCGACCCTGCCTACGAAAAGATTTCGCGGCGCTTCTACGAGCATCCCGGATCAGTTCGCGGACGCGTTCGCAAAAGCATGGTTCAAGCTGACCCACCGCGACATGGGGCCGATCCCGCGCTACCTTGGCCCGCTGGTTCCCAAGGAGCCTCAGATCTGGCAAGATCCGATTCCCGCCGTGGATCATAAATTGATCGATGAGCAGGATGTTGCAGCGCTGAAGGCTAAAATTCTCAACTCCGGACTGACGATCTCACAACTGGTCACGACTGCCTGGGCATCCGCGGCTTCTTTCCGCGGCTCCGACAAGCGCGGTGGAGCGAACGGCGCGCGCATTCGCCTCGCCCCGCAAAAGGATTGGGAAGTAAACCAGCCGGCCGAACTAGCGAAGGTTCTGTCGAAGCTGGAAGCGATCCAGAAGGAGTTCAACAGCTCGCAGTCCAACGGGAACAGAGGAAAAAAAGTCTCGCTCGCCGATCTCATCGTTCTGGGTGGCTGCGCAGCCGTCAAAGAAGCGGCGAAGAAGGCCGGCTTCGACGTGAAAATTCCTTTCACGCCCGGACGCACGGATGCTTCACCGGAGCAAACTGACGTGCACTCCTTCGCCGTAATGGAGCCGGTCGCGGATGGCTTCCGCAACTATTTCCGTAGCGGGCAGGTTCTCTCGGCGGAAGAGTTCCTGGTCGATCGGGCGCAATTGCTCACGCTGACTGCTCCCGAGATGACCGTACTCATCGGCGGCTTGCGCGCTCTGAATGCAAACTTCGGGCAGACCAAACACGGCGTCTTCACCAACCGGCCGGAGACGCTGACCAATGATTTCTTCGTTAACCTGCTCGACATGAAGACGAAGTGGGAACCATCCTCCACCGAAGGCGTGTATGAGGGACGCGATCGCGCCACCGGAAAAACCAGGTGGACCGCCACTCGCGTCGATCTTGTATTCGGTTCGAACTCCCAACTGCGCGCACTCGCGGAAGTCTACGCATCGAATGACGCGAAGGAGGCGTTCGTGAAGGACTTCGCGGCGGCGTGGAACAAAGTCATGAACCTTGATCGTTACGACGTTGCCTGAGAACGCCGAACGAGAGCGCTGTTAAGTTGGGGCTGTTGCGATTGTCTGGCTCAATCGAAGTTGTCGCTTTTCCTGGGCGTGTCGCCCTTGGATCGAAGCAAGCCGGGAGTGGCTGAATCTGAGCAGATTCAGCCACTCTCCCTTCTCGTAGTGTCTTCACATTTTTCGTGTCTGTCTCCGCCTGACGAATCCTTCGCATCGTTTTCATCTCATATCAATTCGACAAATACTGCTTTCAGATTATTGACCCCACTGCAAAGCGTCCCTATAGTCGCCGCACTTCAATCTGTGGGCGCATTCTCGCACGCGTTCTCCAACGCTGACGAGAAAGCGGTATTACGAAATGAATGGGGATTCTTCGAGGACAAATGGGAAGAAGCATGTCTGGCGCGAAAACGCTAACGCTGTTTCTGATCGCTCTGCTTACAAGTTTGAACGCTGGCGGACAGCAAATCACAGGAAGCATTCGCGGAACTGTGACTGATCCCAGCGGCGCGATTGTTGGGGCTGTCACCGTGACTGCGAAGCAGATCGAAACCGGATTGACGCGGGTCGCAATCACAGACCATCAGGGAGAGTATGTCCTGGTCGAACTTCCGATCGGACATTACCAGTTAGAGGCTCAGGCGAAAGGTTTCCAGAAGTACTTGCAGCAAGGAATCTCGCTGGATGTCAACGAAACCGCGACGGTCAGCATTCGCCTCAAGTTGGGCTCGGAAATGCAGCAAGTGGAAGTCAGCGCCAATGCGACTCTGGTGCAAAGCACGGTCAGCAGTCTCGGGCAAACTGTGAGGGAGCACGAGATTCTCGACCTTCCGCTGGACGGTCGCAATTTTTCTCAACTGGGATTGCTTCAGCCTGGTGTGGTGCCATTAACTCCCGGACTGCTCGAAGCCGGCGGCCCGGCACGACAGAACCAGGCCTATGCGGTCGACGGCCAGCGGCCGGAATCGAACAATTTCATGATCGACGGCGCCGACAATGAGAGTTCTGTGGATGGTGGATTTGTGCTCAAGCCGCCGATCGACGCGATCACCGAGTTCAAAATTCTCAGCCACAATGCGGATGCGGAGTTCGGACGCAACACGGGATCCACGACCAATATCGTTACGCGGTCGGGAACCAATTCATTTCACGGCGCCGCCTGGGAATTTCTGCGGAATAACGCCATGGATTCCTCGGATTACTTTACCCAGAGCGTGCAGCCCTTAAAGCAAAACCAATTCGGCGCTACTTTCGGCGGCCCGATTCTTAAGGACAAGACTTTTTTCTTCGGGTATTACGAAGGCTTCCGCAACCGGCAAGGCGAGACCGTGCCCGCGACCGTGCCTTCCGCCGCGGAAAGGCAGGGCAACTTCGCGGAACAGTGCACCGCCGGTTTTGCCTCCAGTGGTCTCTGCAATACCCCTCAACAGCAACTCACGTTTTTTGGAACACCGGTGCCGTTCAACCAAATGACTTTGTTTACGCCCGTCAATCCAATTGCGACCAATGTGTTGCCGCTGTTTCCTTTGCCCAACGTTGGAGAAAATGGATTCATCGCCACCCAGACTCTAAGCGAGAACAACGACCAATTCGGCGTGCGCCTGGATCATTATCTTTCGAGTGCAGACTCTCTCAATTTCCGCTACATGTATAGCAGTGGCCCGACCACCGATCCGCTTTCGCCCGTAGGCGCCAATGTTCCCGGTTTTCCAGTGGGCGAGTACGACCGCGCACAAAACTTTGTCACTCAGGAGACGCACCTCTTTTCGCCCACTACCATCGGCGTCGCGCGCTTTTCCTTTCTCCGTAATACATTCCTGCTCGACCAGCACCTGAATCATGAGTCGCCGGCGGACTTAGGCTTTCAGTACGCTCCCACACTGCCTTCCGCCGCAGGGCCGCCGTTCATTCAGGTCGGCGGTTACGCTTCGGTTGGCGACCCTATCACGGGACCGCGCAACACGTTTCAGAACACGTTTGACCTCTCCGGCTCTCTGAGCTGGATTCACGGTCGCCACGAGTTGAAATTTGGCGGAGGCTACCGGCGTGATCAGATCAATGCCTTGCAGGGCATTGCCAGCAACGGTTTCTTCGTGTTCGCGAACTTTCCTTACAGCGACGGATTCGCCAGCTTCCTGTCGGGCAATCCCGTGGTCTTTCTACAGGGCGGCGGCGACTTCAGTCGTGAAATTCGCGATCGAGCTTTGGACGCTTACGGCCAGGATACCTACAAAGTCAATTCTCGCCTGACCTTGAACCTCGGACTTCGCTACGAGCTGCCCTTCCCTTCGACTGAGCGGCACAACGAAGTGAATCTGTTTGTTCCCGGAGCTCGGTCGCGAGTTGTTCCCAATGCTCCACCGGACTTCTCTATCCTGGCGATTCGGGTGTGCCGGCAGGCTTGATCCCAACTGAGAAAACCGCCTTCGCTCCGCGGTTTGGCTTAGCGTGGGATCCGCGCGGCGACTCCAAAACCGTGATCAGCGCGGCCTACGGAATTTTCTACGAACCCTACTACACTGGCGAGGGCGGCCCGCTACAGGATCCCGTCAGTTCGCCTCCCTACCTCAAGACCCAGCAGATAAGCTTTCCCGTCAATTCGTTCGCCAATCCGTTTTATACCCCGAATCCTTTCAGCCAGGCTTTCCCCGAGCCGATGACATTGCTGGTGGTCGCTCGCAATCTGCATCTGCCCTACGCGCAGGATTGGAATCTGAACATGCAACACTCGATCGGCGCGAACTGGCTCTTTCAGATTGGCTACGTGGGCACCACCGGAGTCAGGCTGCCGCGATTCATTGAGGGCAATCCGCCAGTCTTTGTCCCGGGCGTGGACACCACTAGCACTGGCTGTTCGGTGGCGAGCCCGTGTCCGATTTCCACCGAAAATAACGTGAACCAGCGGCGCCTCTATTCCGGATGCACCTTAGCCAACCCGAACAATTGCATCTACAGCTCGGTCGGTGAAATCGCCAGCGTCGCAAATTCCAGTTATAACGCTCTGGAAACAAGCCTGCGAAAACGCTTTAGCCACGGCCTGTCATTCCTTGCATCCTATACGTGGTCCCACTCCATCGATGATGTCTCTTCTTTCAACATCACTGGCTCGGCGTCGCAACCAGTCGCCGGAGAAAATGATCTGGCGCAGGATCCGTTTGATCTTGCAGCCGAGCGCGGCCGTTCCATGTTCGATTCCCACAATCGTTTTGTGCTCAGTTATCAGTGGCTCCTTCCGTTCCTGCAGCACTCCAGCAATTGGTACGGGCACGTTCTTGGCAACTGGCAGCTGAACGGAATTGTGACTGCTATGAGCGGAGGCCCGTTCACGGTATTCGATTCGAATGATGTTTCGCTGCAAGGTCAGGCTCCGGAAATCACCGGCTTCTCCGCCAACCGCCCCAATCTGGTCGGCAACCCAAACTCCGGCCCCCGCACCCCTCAGGAATGGTTTAACGTGAGCGCCTTTCAGCAACTCCAACCGGACTCTCTAGGACGCTTTGAGGTTTTCGGCGACGAAGGCCGCAACGTAGTCCAGGGCCCGGGATACGTGAACTGGGACGCCTCTGCCTTCAAGAATATTCGGCTGACGGAATCAAAAGAACTCCAATTCCGCGGCGAACTGTTCAATCTCCTCAACCACACCAATTTCCGCTTGCCGGTCAGTGACATCGAATCGCCGACCTTCGGACAAATCCAGTCCGACATAAGCCCGCGAGTGATCCAGGTCGCGCTCAAGTTTCTTTTCTAATGCTGAAACTAAGTCCATTTGTCCGAAGGCTCTCGCTCAGGCTAATTGTCAGCCTGGTGATCGCTTACATCGGTTTCGGGGCTTATGTCTGGTGGGCGATGCATCAGCCTCCTGAAACTTTCGGTCGCGTCATGGCTGGCATGCCGGGCCCCGTCCCCTTCCTGATCTTTCCTTTTGAAACTGCATGGGTCCACGCGCGCGCCGGCTCGCTTCACGTGGGCGATCGAGCGCCGGACTTCTCGCTGCTCAAATTGGATAAGAGCGAGCGAGTTCAGCTCTCTGTGCTGAGCCAACAGCAACCCGTGGTTTTGGTATTCGGCAGCTACACCTGACTGCCATTCCGGCGGGAGGTTCCTGCCCTGAATAAGCTCTATCAGCAGTATCGTGGACGGGTTGCTTTTCTCGTGGTCTACATTACCGAAGCGCATCCCAGCGACGTTTGGCAGATGGAGAGTAACGTCAAAGACAAAGTTGTTTTTGCCAGCCCGAAAACTGAGGAAGATCGCGCGTTTATCGCCGGAGCCTGCGTGCGGAAACTTGGGATTGAATTTCCCGCCGTGCTCGATGAGTTTGGCAATTCGACGGAACGCGCATATACGGGCTGGCCCGACCGGATCTATTTGATCGATGCACAAGGCCGCATCGCTTACAAAAGCAAGCCTGGCCCCTTTGGATTTAAACCTGACCAGTTGGAAATAGCACTTTCTCGAGCCTTACCGGCCGGAACAGGCGTAGAAAAGAGCGCAGGCCATCCGTAGCGAGCTTGCATAAGAGGCTGCCAGTTCGACTCCCGCCGCTCCCATCACTATATTTTGCATCGTGCGGAAATCGTCTACTGCGCCGCATTTCCCGGGCCTCCCACGGGATAAATACGGGGAAGGCGCTGCTCCACCGGCGGCAGAGGAGGAAACGCGGCATGCGGCTCCTTCTGGTACCAATAGGCGACCGAAAAAAAATTGTCGGAGCGATGATTGGCATGGCCGTGCTCGATGGTCGCCCTGAGAGATTTGGTAAAAGGGATGGGCGAATCCAGGTGAAACCGATACACCGAAGAACGGCTGCCCGCAAGCTCGGGGCCCACTACCGGCGCTCCGAATAACGCATAAGAGAATGGATGGCCGAAAGCCCAGGCTCCGAGAAAATAATCTTCCGATCCGGTGCCGTTGATGGAAGGACGTTTCTCACCGTCAACAAAAAACATGTCATCGCCTTCCCCCCACCAGCCGTCCTGATTCTGAAGAATTGACATGGTCACGCCTACGAAGTGCCCCTGCCCACTGGCTTCCAGCCACACGTAATTATTTTCTCCATCAAGATTTTTCTTCGCATTCACGACCGGGTTGTCGTTCGATTCCCACTGATTCGTCCACCCTCTGGCTGGCGTTGCCTGACGATACTGTGCGTGAAAATACATGGTGTCCGCGGGAAGGTCATGATGCAGAGCCTGATAGTCAATGTTGAAATAGAACGCATCCACGCCTTCTTTTCCTTCGTTGGTAACGGTGATTCGGGCTCGCTTGCGAAAAGGCATCGGGAAAAACGAGTTCAACGCCTTATCCGAGGCCACGGACAGCGGAATGGATTCAAACTGGAAGTAGTCGCCGAGGCCGAGTCCAAAGAAGTCGCCGATCGGAGCCTCCACGCTCGGCGACGCTTCGCCGTCCCAATACATGCGTAGAACCAGCTTTTTCAAGTGATACTGCTCCGGCGAGGCGATCGTGATCCAGATGTGCGTAATAATTCCGGGGCCTGAGTCATCGAGTAACGGGATCGTGTCTCCGGCAGCAATTTTGTAAAAATCGTTGTTGCCGCCGGTGCGGTCATAGCTGGAAGCCCGCTTCTGAACATAATCGTGAGGGCAGGCAAGTCCAGAGAGCAGGGTGTTCTGCCCGCGATCCGACTGCGCCCAGACGCAAGCGCACGTCATCAGCATGCCAATCAGAATCTTTTGCAACCACTGCAACCACAAAAACCGTCGTTGGTTAATTTCTCTCATGCGACCTCACCGCAAAACCTGAGCGATGTATACGCCGAACGGCTGCACAACAATGCTGTCTAGCTGACCAGTGGGCGCAGGCATCGACGTCGTAAGTAGAGTCCGAGCCTCAGCGGAAGAGAAGCCCTCCGACGAAAGATTAAAACTAACGCGCTGCTCGGTCGCCGACATATTCAGAACGACCAGCACCGCTTCATTCTTATACCGCCGCAGGTAGGCGAGCACGTTGGGGTCGGCCTGGTTCAACGCGACGTAATCTCCATCGAGCAGCGCTTGATTCTGATGATGCAATACCAGCAACTGCCGGTAAAACTGCAAAATGGATTTCGGATCATTCAATTCGCTCGCGACATTGTGTGTCTTCGCAGTCGCGGGAACCGGAAGCCACGGTGTTCCTGTAGTAAATCCCGCGTTGGCCGAGTCATCCCACTGCATGGGAGTGCGCTCACCGTCGCGGCCCTTATATCCCGGCCAGCCTGTAATCCCCATCGGATCTTTCACATCTTCCTTGCGCGTGGGATCGTTGTTCTCCATGCCGATCTCTTCGCCGTAATACATAATCGGCGTGCCTCGCAGCGTCAGATAAAGCGCTGCCATCAATTTGGCGATCTGGTCATTATGCTTCCCGTCACCGTAGCGCACATAGGATCGCGCCATATCATGATTGCCGATGACATAAGTCGGCCAACCGCCGGTGGATTCGGCAAGCGCAATCTGTTTACGAAAATCGGGCGCGGAAAGTTTATCGAGAGTACAGAACATGAAATCCATGGGCAGCTGAATCTCATCGTTGTGAGCGCCGTAGTATTCCTTCAACTCGGCGGCGCTGTCGGTATAAGTCTCGCCCACCAGGACGGCGTCGCTTTCGTCGGCAACGCTCCTCAAGCGGCGGAGGACCTCATGATTCTCCGGCAGCTTGTCATTGTATTTATTCTGCATATTCGGATCGCCCATTTCGTCTTTTCCCGGCCGAATGGGATTGTCGCGCAGCTTCGGATCCTCAAACAAAAGATCGACTGCGTCCAGACGAAATCCGGAAACTCCGTGCTTGTACCAGAATCGCGTGACATCGAACATGGCTTTTTCCACTGCCGGGTTGCGCCAGTTCAAATCCGGCTGCGCCGTGGCAAAAAAGTGGTAATAATACTGGCCAGTCGTGGGATCAAACTTCCACGCCGACCCTCCAAAACCGGAGATCCAATTGTTGGGAGGTTGGCCGTCGCCCTTGCCATCGCGCCAGATGTACCAATCGCGATGCGCGGACGTGCGCGATGATTTCGAATCCAGGAACCAGGGATGCTGGTCCGAGGAATGGTTGATCACGAAATCCATGATGATGCGAATGCGCCGTTTTTTCGCGGCCTGCACCAGATGATCAAAATCGGCGAGGGTACCATACATGGGATCGATGTTCTCGTAATCGGAAACGTCGTAGCCGAAATCCACTTGTGGCGAGGGATAGCAAGGCGAAATCCAGATGGCGTCTACGCCGAGTTGCTCTAAGTAATCCAGCTTGGATTCGATTCCCTTAAGATCGCCGATGCCGTCGCCGTTGCTGTCGGCAAAACTGCGAGGATAAACTTCATAGAAGACAGCATCCTGCCACCACTGGTGGCCTTCTGTGTTTGCCGGGCCTTTCTGCGCCTGCGAAAAAGAAGGCCCGACGCACAACGCCATTATCAATAGAACTACGAATCCGAACCTCTGACGCATTTTCCATCCTTCTATATATATTCAACAGCCTAAGGCTGATCACCCCATCGCTACCGCGCAGCAAAATGAAAAATAACTTTAGCTCGCGGATCGGTCCCGGGCGCGCTCGCCGGAAGTTTTACCCGGATCTTTCCTTCCGCGCCGCTTTTCTGTTCGAACTCAGCCCCTTCGATGGAAGAAATCTGCTCCGGGTTCCATGCCGAGAGTTCATAACTCGCTCCGCTCGCTCCCGAAAGAAGCACGGTCAGAGTCTCCCGGTTCGCCGACCAAGATTCCGAAAGGACTCGCAAGCCTTGGCTGGTGCTTCCCAAGGCTGGAAGAGTTGACGAGACGCCGAGCTCAAAGTCATTCTTCATCTGGATCTCGATCGCATTTCGGTCGCCCACGATCGGAAGATTTACCGTGACATGCTGATCCGAAGAATTTTCTTCAGTATGAAACGGCAGCGCGCGTCCATTGATGCGAACCGCAGAAATCCTGGTGCGCAAGCTCAAACCTGGCGAAAACTGAAGCGAACACTTTCCCGTGCCCGTAGATTGTATTTCCAAGTCGATTTTGTCCGGCGTCCGCTGATAGTTCAAATTCAAGGTTAATCCGCCCATGCGCACGTTACTCACAGAGAACGAATTCCAATCCGCTGGAATGTGAGGAGCGAAATTCAACTGACAACTGCCGGCGTCCACGTGCAAGCCGAGCAATCCGCTCAGCAGAGGATTGACCACCATCGCCGCCGACCATATCTGCTGCGGCGATCCTGTCGCCAGCGTTTGAAAATAGTCGCCCGAAAGAACTTCGGCCACATGGCCCAGCGACCCATTCAAAGCCAGCAAAGCGTTGGCCCGCAAATTGGCATACGCGGGCAATGCGCGATGATACCGGTACTCCCCAACCGACGCCCAACCCGTAAACAGCGGCCACACCGTTCCAAAGTGATATCCGCCCGGATTGTATTTCGGATCGCGTGAAGAAAGAATCCGCATCCCCCAATCAGTTTCTTGATCTGGACCGGCGAGCTGTTCAATCATGCTTCGCGCCTGATCTCCGTCGAGCTGCTTAAACCACATCGGCACGGTAGCCAGAACGCTCGGCACATCGACTCGATTGTTATGGGCATCGAGCGCGTAAGCGTAGATTTTGTTTTCCGGCGACCAGAAAGTCTTGTCCAACACCGGCTCTTCTCGCTCGAACGTTTGTGCCAGCTCTTTGGCCAGATCTTCCTTGCCCAGAAGATGAGCCAGGTGAGAAAGTGCGCGTGCCGCTTCAACTCCTAGAGAGGCCTGGTAAATTTCCGTCCGCACTGGATAGAGCGGCCCTCCTTCGATCCAGCCCGTTCCCACGCCCGCATTCTGCCCCAGTCCCTGCGCGTCGTAGGTGGATCGCAGAAACGTGTACGCTCTCGACAGGTTGTCCCATTTCTGTTGCGCGAATCCAACGTCTCCGCTATGCGTCACGTAATCGTTCACCGCAATAATGAAAAGCGGAGTCGCGTCGGCGGAGGCGTACGCATATGGCGTTTTGAACCAATCCATGAAGCTCGCGCTTTGTGAGATTTCGTGAGTGACCTTGCCGTCCGTCCGCTGATACTTGCTCAAAAAATCCAAAGCTTGACGGGCAGTTAAAAAATCACCCTCGGCATCCAGCGCCAAAGAGTTCCACTCCGCGTCCCGCCCAAAGAACCAAGCGAAACCCGGGCGGTAGTTGTCGCCAGACGTATTGAACCCCGCAATCAGACCTTCCCCTAAAAACGGGTTCTGCACGAGGCCTTGCAACATGCTGACTCTCGCCCAGTCATAGGCTGTTTCAAGTTGCGAATCGGGAAGCTTAAGGCTGATCGTGCGATCCAGATAATCGCGGTAATAAGCCGCCGAACCCTGCAGCAACTGCGCATAATCATTGGACAAATGGTGGTAAAGGTTTGCCAATGGGATCCGGCCTTCGAATTCCGCCGCGATCACAATAAGCTTCGTCTCACTTCCTTTTTTAGTCGTGCCCAGAAGGATGGAGTCCTGGTGAGAGGAGAAATAATTAGTGGAGTATTCTTCCGAAGCTTTCACTCCTGACGGAGAACCGACCATCGCGTGAAACTTTTCTGATTCGTCCGCGAAAAGAAAAGCCCGCAAAGTCGGATCCCAATCTTCAGAAACTCCGCCGATGCTCGCCGGCCATTCCAGTTGAAAATCGCGTGTGAAAATGGCCTCGATCTCCAAGGGTTCGGCAGTTTCCACTTCAAAGGCAATGATCGCGCCGGACTCATGCACCGGCACAAACAAGATTTCGCGCACGGAAAACGTGTCCCCCGTATAGACGATGGTGGTCGATTCCGGATGGACAATCAAAGTTCGCGCTAGAGCTTCCGCCGGTATCGTGGCGCCATCGATGTGGAACTGCAAATGAAAATCACGCAGGATTTTCAACGGGTAGACCCACGCCTCAAAATTTCCCCGCTCGTTCCCAAACACCGCAGCGCGGGTGCCGACCGCCGAAAGAAATTCCCATGATCGAATCGGCCGTGAAAGTTCCAGCGTTGGTCCGGACTGCTCCGCAAACGCAACCGAGCACAGAAGCAGCAGAGTGCAACGCAGAACGGTTCTTGCTGGAAACAGCCGTCTTCGCCGAGAGAGGCTTGGAACCTGAAGCATGCTGAAAAAGGCATTCGGAATAACAACGGAGTATAGAGCACCGGCAGAACCTTTGGAAAGTTTCAGTTTTCGCTGGCGATTCGTCCGCGACCTCGAAGACGAATGCTCGACCTGGGTTATACTTCTTCCGCACTTTCAAGAGTCTCAAAGCTAATTATCTATTCCAGGGAATCCCACCTGAGATGCGAAGCGTTGCCCACAAATGGCGCACTTGTCGCGGGCGTGAGGAACGATCATGATCCGGCGCCGGGAGTTCCTCAGCCGCAGCGCATTAAGCGCAGCGGCGCTGCTGCTTGCTAAACCCGCGAGGTTGGCGCGCGCCGCCGCATCGAGCTCATCCGACTCTCGCGTAGAGGTCCTGCCAGATGAAGTGCTTGGCACGATCTCGCCAAATATCTACGGACATTTTATCGAACACCTCGGCGGCGTCATCTATGACGGGGTTTGGGTCGGTGAGAATTCGAAAGTCCCAAATATCGGCGGCATTCGCAAGGATCTCATCGAAGAAATGCGCAAGATTAAAGCTCCGGTGGTCCGCTACCCCGGCGGCTGCTTCGCCGATAGTTATGATTGGCGCGACGGAGTTGGTCCAGCCGAGAAACGTCCGCGACGAACAAATTTTTGGAGTGAGGCCGATGCCATCACGGCTCCCGCAAACCACATCTACGAATCCAACCGCTTCGGTACCGATGAGTTCATGCGCTTCTGCAAACTGATTGGTTGTCAGCCGTATCTTGCCGCCAACGTCCGCAGCTTGCCGGCTGAGCAATTTTATCGCTGGGTGGAATACTGCAACTCGCCCGCGGGCAGCACGACACTAGCGGAGTCTCGCGCCGCCAACGGCTCTGCCCAACCTTATAACGTTCATTACTGGGGCGTGGGAAATGAATCCTGGGGGTGCGGCGGCAACTTTACCGCCTCTGAATATGCCACCGAGTTTCGCCGCTACACCGCATGGTTGCCACAGTATGCGCATCCCTTATCTTTGATCGCCTCCGGCCCGAACGACGATAACTGGCAATGGACGCGCGGATTCTTTGAGTCGATCGCGCGAAAAGACAAAGATTTATTTAACTCAATCTTCGGCTGGGCGCTGCACTACTATTCCTGGAACCTGAGCCGAGGCCGCACCCAGGACTGGGATCAGGGCAAAGGCGATGCGCTGAAGTTCGATGTGCAGGATTGGTACGAAGCATTGCACGAAGGCTACCGGCTGGACTCTCTCATCGAAGGCCACTGGCAAGCGATGGGCGAGTTCGACGCCGCGCACCAGGTAAAGCTCGTGGTTGATGAGTGGGGACTTTGGTATCGCCCCGGTAGTCAACTCACGGCAAGCGACTTTCTCGAGCAAACTCCCACTCTGAGAGACGCAGTATTCAGCGCGATGACCCTCGATATATTTAACCGCCATCCGGAAAAAGTCACGCTCGCCAGTCCGGCGCAGTTGATTAATTGTTTAAACAGTCTTTACCTTGCTCACGAAGATAAATTCTGCGTAACTCCAGTTGGCCATGTTTTCGGAATGTACAGCGCTCACCAGGGAGGGCAAGCGGTGCGCACTATCACCTCCGCCCCAAACATCCAATACCCGCGCGATGGCAAGCCGACGTCGTTTTGGGGATTGAAGGGTTCCGCGTCTTTACACAGCAAGCATTTGATACTCACTCTGGTGAACCCCAGCGTGAACGAAATCCGCGAGACGGAAATCACAGTTCGAAGCGCCTCCATAAAGTCGGCGACGATGACCGTGCTCACCAATTCCGATCTTCACGCTCACAATACGTTCGATCAGAGAGACGCAGTGACTCCACAAATCAAGGACCTGCAATCGACGGGCAGCGCGATCACGGTGCAAATCCTGCCTGCATCCGTCACCAAGCTGGAGCTGAGCCTGGCATGAACCAGAGTGTATGAAGACGACTGCTAAAAAGCTTTGCAGCCGAACCAATAAGCAATGACAAATAAATCGGAGAATCATCGAATCGCCTCCATCTTCCTTTTGGCGCTGTTCGTCGTAGTCGCGAACGGAGCACTCCTCGCGCAAGCAGCGCCCCAAGTTGCAGCTCCCTCAGTAATTGTGAAATGGGAAAAGAGAATACCCAACCACACCGTCCCTACTCTGCAAGCGGTGATCAATCCGATGCTGCAGCGGGGTTCGCCCATTCACGATGCCGCCCTCGATGCTCTCCACAAACTAGGAGCTGACTATGTGCGTTACGCCTTCTGGTTTCCCTATCCGAAGATGGCAGTTGCAGAGTTGCGCCCTCCCGAGCTGGATCAAACTTTTTGGGATTTTAAATACATCGATCCGTTGGTCGACGATTTTCTCCGCGCGTCGCAGGGACATCCCAGCGTCTTCAGCTTCAGCACCATCCCGCAGTGGATGTTTACTACGCCCAAGCCAGTCGTGTATCCCGACGATCCTGGCCAGGTTTTCTGGGACTATTCGCAGGGCACCGAACTGGCCAACGTGCAGGCGCTGGCCGACTACTATGCGCGACTGGCCGGCTGGTACACCCAGGGCGGCTTCACCGACGAGTTAGGAAAATTCCACGCCTCCGGCCATCACTTCGACATCGGCTACTGGGAAGTCTTCAACGAGATCGATGGAGAGCACGACACCAGGCCCCAACAATACGTCGAACGCTACGATGCGATTGCGCAGGCCGTTCTAAAAGTTGCGCCGGGCATGAAATTCGTGGCGCTCGCGCTTTCTTCCCCGTCCTTGTTTCCGCGAACGTTCGCATATTTTCTGGACGCAACCAATCACAGGCCGGGCGTTCCCTTGGACTACATTTCTTTTCATTTCTACGCCACGCCCTCCGGAGATCAAACGTTGGAAGATTGGCAGTACACATTTTTTGACCAGGCCAACGAATTTCTTACAGCCACGCGTTACATTCTTCAGATTCGCGACCGCCAGTCGCCTTTGACCAAAGTCATGGTCAATGAGGCCGGCTCGATTCTGGCGGGCGATATGGTTCAGGGAGAACCCGGCCATGTCGAAAAACCCATCCCTGCCGCCTACTGGAATCTCAGCGCCGCGCTCTATGGCTATCTCTACATTGAGCTGGCAAAACTCGGCATTGACTCCGTGGGCGAATCGCAACTCGTGGGGTATCCTTCGCAGTTTCCCAGCGTCAGCATGATCGATTGGACAAATGGCAAGCCCAATGCCCGCTTCACAGTTCTGGAGCTGCTCAAGAACAATTTTGGCCCGGGAGACGACCTCGCTGATACCGACATAAAAAATAACGGTCAGCTGGCAGACTCCGACGCCCTCGACGCCCAAGCTTTCATCCGCGACGGGCACCGAAAGTTGGTGCTGATCAACGAACGAAGTCGTGAAATTACAGTCGAGCTGCCGAAAGAATGTTTGGACGCTAGAATCCAAACCATCGGAGGAACGTCCCCGGAGACAGTGACGCAAAATGTTGCAGATGTTAAAGTCCGCTTGCTCCCGTTCTCCGTATCTGTCGTTGCTTTGAAGGATTGACGGCCATTTGCATCCGCTAAGGAAGTTCTTAGAAGTCGCCCTGTGATGTGTTCGCTTCTGCTGCCGATAAATTTAGAAAGCGACTAACTCTGAATCGGTAGTAGAATGCTCGAACTCGTGCCCTTGGTGCGACGATGCGGGTTCGGTCCGGCCCTCCCCCCAAGAGACTTTCTCCCAGAGGACAAATCCATGAAATTCGGTTCGCATTTCCCGGTTCGCCTGCTGTTGCTCGCAATTCTGGCCTGCGCCGTTCAATCTCAATTTTCCTATGCGCAGGACTCCTCCGACGCGCATCCTCTCCCCAAGCGGTTAGTGGGCGACTACGGTTATTGGACCAGGACTCAGGTTCCTCCTTACAGCGCGGCACAAATTCCGTATCACAAGTTGACCCACATCAATCATTCCGGCGTATCTTTCAACGCGGATGGCTCATTGACTGTTCCCAGCGGTTTCCTCGAGCCCAAGCTCATCACGCTGGCGCATGCAAGCGGGGTCAAGGTTCTTCTGCTCATCGGCGGCGACTTCACCGGGGTTGAGAGCAGTGGAACACTTCTCACACTTGTCGATACGCTCGCCGATTTCGCCGCAAAGCACGGCTACGATGGCTTCGATGTTGACTGGGAGTATCCGGCAACCACACAGGATCGTGACTTTTTCGTAGAACTCATGGCAGCTCTCCGCGAGACAAACCCCGACTATGTTCTTTCCATTGACGCGGCGCCCTGGGGCGGCTACGGTTACGATCTGATTCATCTGCAACAAACCACCAACTATTTCAACATCATGATGTACGACTGCGCCGGCCCTTGGACCGATGACGGCCAGCTCAATTCGCCCATCTTTTGGGACTGGCACGATCCCGAACCTTGGGAGTGCCAACCCGGAGGCAGCGACGAAGGAGCCGCCAAAATATTTCTCAAGCAAGTGCCACCCGCGAAACTGAACATGGGAACACCCTTTTACGGCTACTTCTACACCAACATCAATCAATTATTCGGAGTGTGTCCGAACTCGCTGACAGATAAGGACGGAGACTGCAACGGCACGGTTTTGACCGAGAACTACGCACCCTTTATCAAGAATCGTGTCAACAAAGACGGGTGGGAGACGTTCTATGATCCAATTGCGCTTGTTCCCTACATGCTGAGAACCGATGGCAAGAATGGCTTCATCACTTACGATGATCCGGTTTCAACCTACCTGCGGGTCGCGTATTCCGATTGGATCCTCAACCTCGGCGGCACCTTTATGTGGTCGCTCGACGCCGATTACGATGGCCAAGGCCAGGATTTGCTCGAAGCCATGTATCAAGCGACGATGAACAAAGGAAAGTAGCGCTCCCCATTTTCAGCTAGCGAGCCGCGATCAGCAGCGTCAATTCGCTACCCGGCCACGCAGCACCGTGATGGAAGCTTTCGGAAGCACATAACGCGCGTCGGCGCCGCCGGAAACCGTAGTTTTCGAGGGCGGCCCGTCGGGGTCAGCGTGCCCTCCCCGGCCTTCCTGGTGCCATTGATATTCCTCCGCTCCAAAAGTGATGCGATCCACCTGGGCCGAGAAATAGCGGTCGCGCTTGCTCTGCGCATCGGCAAATACGACTTTCACGGTGTGATCGTTGGATTGATCGCGGTTCACCAACATCACCGACCACTGTCCATCCGGCCGCTCCACGGCATAAGCCGTCACCAGCACGTTCCCACCTGCGTCGACGACATCACTTGAAGCCTTGAACATCCGGTGAGGCGCATCTACCGGTTGCACCCATTCCTTCGTGATCACCTGCGCAGCCAGGTACTGCGGAGGGTAACCCACGACGTGGTAGTTCTCATCGATCCACAGAAAACTTCCAAAGCCTCCGAATTCGTGGGGATAAGGCATGTAGTGGAAATAATAAGTAGCTCCCGCGCCTGCGCTCATCATCGATCCCACGTAGTCAGCCAGCCACAACCCGCTCTTCACGGTCGATGGTCCCGCACCGCCTCCAATGTTGCCCTCCGTCATAAAAAACGGAATGTTCGCCGGCAGACCGTTATCTTTCCAGGCTTGAACAATATGGCTCACGTATCCCGGCTCCGGATAAAGATCGGCCCACGAATAGCTCGGCCTGTCCTGGTAGGGATAATGTTCGAATGAAAAGAAAGTGAAATCATTGATGTGGCCGTGGGCCTTAAGGTAATCCAGAAAGCGTCCCAGCCACGAAACTTTTCCTGCCGCATCCGGCCATACTTCGACGTCGCCAAACGTCCCTTCAAACGGAGGCCCTCCCAACTTGGCTTCCGGAACGAGTTTGTGAATCGCCGTGGCGAACTGAATGTAGAGCGCAGCGTAGTCTTCCGGCAGAATGTGCTGCCCGTCGGCTTCCTCGCCCATTTCGATCCACGAGATCGGATAGTGACGTTTATACAGATAAGCGATTTCGTTCGCCGCGTCTTCCGGCGTGGAATACAACATGGCAATCGGAACCATCGTAGGTAGCCCGCGCGTAACCCCGCAAGTGAAGAAGAAATCAAATCCCACCTGGTCGCCGCGCGATTGATCGAGATCCGTAGCCTCGTGCCATGGGTCTACGGACGAAGGCCAGGTTACAGTCTGATCCCGGCTGGGGAAATGAGTCACGTAGTCATTGAACTGGCCGTCAGCCGAGAGCGCTCCCACGTAGAGTTCATTGATCGCATATCCCACGCAATTGCGCTTGTCCGCTGAGCCATGAGTGTCGCAAGTATTGGACGATTCTGTCATCCAGATGCGGATGTATCGCACCGGAATCATCCACGAAACCAACTTCAGCGTGACGGTACCGCCCTTGCCTTCGGTTACCGTGCCTAAGGGAAACGTCTGCCACACGCCCTTCGTGGTTCCCTCGTAAAAAGGCTCAAGTTCGCCCGTCCAAAATTGCACGGAGTAATGCCGTGCATAAGGCTCGGCCCACGCGATCCGGATCGCGTTCACATCTATCTTGCTACCCAGATCAACCATCACCCACTGCGGATGCAGCGAGTCATCCTCGCCCGTGAAAGCGCGAGTCAGATAAGGATTACTCTTCCAGTAGGACTTCGGATCGCCGTCGGTTAGGCGCGACCATCCATTTCCATCACCCCGGCTGAATCCACGATGCGGCAGCGGTGCGGCCCAGGAGTGCCGGATCATCTCGCTGGTTGGCTCGGCATTCCCCACAAAGTAGCCCTGCTGCTTCCCGGCATCACTCCAGGCGCCATTCGGATTCCAGTGCCACGCCTCGACCATCAACTCGGTATTCTGTCGATACGTCACCGTCTGCCAACCTGCATTCAGAATTTCCTTGAGCAACGGATCGGTGAGCACGTGGTCCGCAGTCCCAGTCCTCAACCGGTCAATCGCCGCGCCCAAAGCGTGCGGCGGACTGAATGTGTTGACCACGTGAGACGGAGCGGCGTCAACCGTGACGGTCTGCGCGGCAAGAATACTCATCATAGAAAGAGCTCCACAAATGAATACACAAATTCCTGCCACCCCAGTCTTCATTCCCCGCATCATGGAACAAACCTCCGGACGCATAAGCCAGAATAAGAAGCCATCTCCCAAATGAGTTCGGGAAGGGCACGACTTCAGTCGTGCCACACCAACCCGATCTGTAAGGACACGATTCAGTTCTGCCACACAAGTCGATCGGGAAGGGCACGACTTGAGTCGTGCCACCAAAGTCGATCGGGAAGGGCACGACTTCAGTCGTGCCACCAAAGCCCGACAAAGACTTGGGCTTTAGCCCCTGGGCTGAAGCCGCAACCTTTCAAATCAGTTGATATTTAAAAGTTAACCTTCAGCGCCAATTGCACCTGCCGCGGCCCCACTGGCGACATGCTGCTGATCACCCCGAAGCTGGGATCGCCGACATTCAGCGTACTGCTGCCATAAGGCCCGGGGCTGCCCATACTAAAGAGCGGATGATTGAACGCGTTTTGCGCCTCAAGCCGCAATTCCAGGTTTAGCCCTTCATGCAGGTTCGCCAATGAGAACAGCTTGTTCAACGACAAGTCGCTGGTAAACGTCAGCGGTGATCGCACGCTTGAAATAGTTCGCTGCATGTCGCCGAGCGTGAACGGCGCCGGCATCTGGAAGACCTGAGGATTCGTGAAAAAGCTGTTCTGCCAATCGTGTCCGTAGTTGCGTTTCGGCGTGCCAACCAGATTCGGCCTCTGCGAGCCGTAGGTCGGAAGTGGTGTTCCACCGTTGGAAACGGTGATGGGCAACGGCCTGCCGTCGGAAATCTGCCAAATACCGTTCGTCCTCCAACCGCCGATAACGGCATTGACCACTCGCGGAACATTGCCCAGCAAAGCTTTGCCGCGTCCGATCGGCAGATCATAGCTGTAGCTGAATTTCACCACCGAAGGTATGTCGAATGTCGACAGACTCCGCTCCAGATACGGTTTGTTGGGATCCTGAAGGCTGGTGAAACTTCCCAACCAGGTTACGTTGTCGTCTCCAATCGACGAGTTGTCGATCGACTTCGACCATGTGTAGTTGACCAGGAACTCCAGGCCATTGCTGAAGTGCTTTGCCGCCGTGAGCTGCAATCCGTGATAGATCGAATTGCCGATCATCTGTACGTCTGTGGTCACGCTGGTGAATTCAGGGTAGGGAAGCTCCAGTTGAACCGCCTGCACTTGCGCGCTCGATAGCGTGCTGTTCGGGTCGCTGATCGGTCCGCCATTCAGCGACGAGAACGGATTGGTCACATAACTGTTGAGGGTGTTGATCTGACTCGCACTGTACTTCTCAACTTGCGGCCCCAGGATATCGAGGGCATTCGCGCCGCTGAAAGGCAGATGAGTTCCTTTCTTCCCGATATATTCTGCATCCAGAACCACGCTCCACGGCATTTGGCGCTCAATACCAAAAGTCCAGCTTTGTTCGTAAGGGGTCAGGTTTGCGGCAGCAGTGCGGAGCGGACCATTGGCTCCATAGCCAATATCGTTCAACAAACCTAAAGAACTCCCTGCAGGCTGGTTTAATCCATTTGGAAACGGGTTGCTAAGGTGCAGGTAAGGCGTGGCGCCATCGTTATGATAGGTCGAGATCACACTGGTGTATTCGTCGAAACCCTGGCCGCCGTAGGGCACAACCCCGCTGGCGCCCGAGCGGGACTGGCCGTAGTAGATTCCATAGCCGCCGCGCACCACCATTTTCTCAGCGAACCGGTAGGCGAAGCCGAAGCGTGGCTGGAAATCCTTCCAGTCGGTCACATAATTGGTGCGCTGATTCGGGCTGGCAAAAACCTCGCCGCCGAGCAGCGGCCGCTTCACCGCGGCGCCGGTAAGCGGATCGGTATAGCTGATCGAGCCGCCATTCAACGGGTTTACTACACTGGGATCGAACCAGTTCTGGTGATTGAAGCGGTCAGTGCGCGGCAGCGAAACGTCATACCTCAACCCAAGGTTCAAGGTTAGTTTCGGAGTCACTTTCCAGTTGTCCTGCGCGAAAGTGGCATATTGATAATTTTCCGTCGCCGGCTGGAATTGGATTTCATAAAAGCTATTTCCACCCCCATACAGCTGTCCCATGAGAAAGCTGGCCATCGAATCTCCGCCGCAATCCGGGAGATCGTCGACAAAGGGACACAAGGAACTGCCCGAGTTATTGAATTGGAAGTATCCCAGCGGGGCATTGGTTTGGATGTAATTTTGCTGGTGCAGGCGCCCTTCGACTCCGAATTTCAGTTCATGCGCGCCATGGATCTTGCTCAGCAATGCGGTAATCTGACCGGTAACCTGACCTTGCTTGTAATTGCCATAGGGATTGTTTCCTGCGTTGGGATTCCCCCCCGGCGCAAAATAATCGTTGATGAACATAGCCGGAACACCGTTGAAACCATTCGACTCTAAGTAAGAGGGGAAGCCCAGCGTGCTGAGCGGATTGGCGTTCAGACTCGAATTGTAAGCGCTGATACGCGTGGAGCCGCGCGTGATCCCGAAAGTCGTGGTCAACAACAATGTGGGGTTGAAGGTGTAGGTGTCGTTGATCGCGAACAGATGCGCCGTGCCTTTGTTCTGTCCGCTGCCGCAAGGATCGATAAAGGTCTTGAAGCAGTTGAAGGGAGTGGTGGAATTCCAGTCTTGCGAATACTTCGCGCTCAACAGATTTTTTTCGCTGAAGCGATGATCGATCCTTATATCGAACTGCTGGTTATTGCTCGGCGTCGCTCCCGAGGCGATCCAGTTGTCGTAGAGCGAAGCATTCGGCATGTTCGGTGTCGGAAGAGGGAACAGCGCCATCATCTTCATGGCTACAGGATCGATCAGGTTGCCCGGCACATGGGGCGGTTGCAGGTTGGCGGGAAGATTCGGGCTGCCGGGGCTGGTGTAAAGGTCAATTCTGTTATTGGGGATGAAAGTGCTGCGAACTGGACCGGCATCAGCCGAGCTATAGACCCCCGAATAAGGATCATAAAGCTGCCCCGCGATCAACGGACTTCCGCCCTGCATACACATGCCTGCGGCATTGAACGCCCCACCTTGTGAAGTGCAGACTTCACCAAAGTCACCGGTGCGCATGGCGGCGGTGGGCACGCCCTCCTGGTATGTGCCCATCGAACTTGCAAGCGTTCCATCCCAATCGAAGAAAAAGAAAGTCTTGTTCTTCAGGATCGGGCCGCCAATGGTGCCGCCAAAGTCGTTCCGGTGCACTGGGGGAATAGGAATGCCGGCCTGATCGTTGAACCAATTATTCGCGTCGGTGATCGTGTTGCGGATGAAATCGTAGGCGCTGCCGTGAAACGTGTTCGTCCCCGAGCGCGTGACCATGTTGATGACCGAGGCGCCGGAAAAGCCATACTCCGCGCTGAAATTGGTTTGCTGCACCTTGAACTCTTCCACCGCTTCCGCCGAAGGCTGGTATACGGATTGAGTGACTCCGCCATTAGGCTCGAAGTTGGTGATGGAAGCGCCATCCATCAGAATGTCAGCGCTGGCTCCCCGGCTGCCATTGGAAACAAAGTTCGTCCCGCCGCAATTGGGGCACTGATCATCCATGTCGGTAACGCCCGGCGCCAGATAGGTCAGATCGAAAACGTTGCGGTCGATCAGAGGCAGATCATTGATCGCCCTGCGGTCCACCACTTGTCCGGTCACCGCATCCTGGGTGTCGATGGTCGTGGTCTGGGCTCTCACCTCAACACTTTGTGACGCATTCGCAATCTTCAAACTCAGATTCGCACTCGCGTTCTCACTGACGTTCAATTTGATGTGGGTGCGTACGGTCTTTTCAAAGCCCGCCATCTCCGCTGTTACGGAATACATTCCCGGCGGGATGGAAACAAACAGGTAGCGACCATCGCTGTCCGACTTGGCCGTAAAGTGATATCCCTTTTGCTCGTCGAGAAGAGTGACTCTTGCCCCCTGGATGATCGCACCCGATGGATCGGTCAGCGTGCCGCTCACAGTTCCAAAGTAGCCTTGGCCGAAAACTGCTGCCGGCAGCAGAACAATGACAGCGGTCGTTAAGACTCGCACGATGCGCTGCCAGTTTTTCAAAATCGTTAGAGCAGAGAGACTCATGTTGCCTCCTTGGTCGGATGAACAAACGAGCCGTACCCGTCGGTAGATTCCGTCAAGGAATTTTTCTCGCAGCACAATTCATTCCCCGAGCGTGAACCTGGCAAGAGCGTACAAGGCCCCTATTAAAACGGTTCATTATGGACCTCCTTGGCCACGATGAAAAGAGTTTTTTGCAATCGATAGGCAGGAGTTGATTGGATGCACCGCGAAACGCATTTTCAAATGTAGTTAATTTTGAGTTAGTGATGCCATGTAACCCAGGGACTGCGATCAATGAAAAGCTGAAGACGGAACAGGCCGAATCCAATGCCCGTCGAAAGGCTGTCCGAGGCAGCGAAAGTTCGCTTATACGCATCGCACGGTAGAGGAAGCATCAAGGCGAGTCTCCGCGCTTTGGGTGAATCCTTATTGCGCCTTAATTAATCTTAAATATCGTCTGGGCTGCTTCGCTAAGTTGCATTCATCTCCTCGATTCTTATGGCAAGATCAACAATGGCGAGATCCATGGAAGAGTCGTCAAAACCCCACCCTTCTCAGGCGCAACTGCGGCTTCCAGGTTTATTTCTTAACGCTATCAACGCGGCGATCATTGCGACCGACCTGTCTGGAACCGTGATCTATTGGAATCCATTTGCTCAACAGTTATATGGCTGGTCGCCGGAAGAGGTGATGGGCCGCAACATCATGGAAGTCACCGTCAGCTCGGAAACTGAGGAAGAGGCCAAGAAGTCCATGGCATCTGTGCTGGCGGGAAATAGTTGGGCGGGAGAGTTTCAAGTCCGCTCGAGGAACGGAAGTTTCGTCAGCGCACTGGTCACGCTCTCGCTGGTAAAGGACGAAGACGGAGAACCCGTGGCCATAGCTGGAGTGAGCCAGGATATAGAAGGGCTGAAAGAGATCGAAGGCGCCCTGCGCCGTAGCGAAGAACAATTTCAGGCCTTCGCCAATTCGGTGCCGGAACTCTGCTGGATGGCGCATAGCGACGGCAATGTTTTCTGGCGCAACGAACGATGGTACGAGTACACAGGATCCACGCCTGACGAAGTCGAAGGATTGGGCGGGCAGTCCGTGCACGATCCAACGATTCTCCCCTCGATTCTGGAGCGCTGGAAAGCATCGATCGAGAGCGGAGATACATTCGAGATGGAGTTTCCTCTGCGTGGCGCGGACGGCGTGTTCCGATGGTTTCTAACCCGGATCAGGCCGGTTCGAGACCAGGCAGGAAATATTATCCGCTGGTATGGCACGGCGACGAACATCGATGAACAGCGGCAATTGCTGGAGTCGTTGAGCGAGGCCCGCGACGAACTGGAAAAACGCGTGCAGGAACGCACGGCGGAGTTGCATATCGCCACCGAAAGCCTGCGCGATTTGTCGGCGCGCTTGCTGCGCATGCGCGATGACGAGCAGAGGCGCCTCGCCCGCGAACTGCATGACAGCGTCGGCCAGCTGCTGGCGGCAATCGGCATGAACAACGCAGTCGTATTGGCGGAGGCTGGCCGGCTGACTCCTGCAACCGCCAAGTGCCTTGCTGAAAATGCCGATTTAGTCGACGAGGTCAGCCGCGAGATTCGCACCATCTCCCATCTACTCCATCCTCCGTTGCTCGACGAGGCGGGACTCGCTTCCGCATTGCGCTGGTACACCGAAGGATTTGCCAAGCGCAGCCGCATCGATGTGAATCTTGAAATACCTCCCGACATGGGAAGGATGCCGAATGATGCTGAAATCGCCATGTTTCGCGTGGTGCAGGAATGTTTGACGAACATTCACCGTCATTCCGAAAGCTCCACGGCCACGATACGGATTCAGCGCCAGGCCAACCGCGTCCTTCTCCAAGTACAGGATCACGGGAAAGGCATCGCCCAGGAGAAGCTGGAAAAATTCTCCCGCACCGGTCGCATCGGCGTGGGCTTCGGCGGCATGCGAGAACGGCTAAGGCAATTGGGAGGTACCCTGGAAATTCAATCCGGTGAACGGGGAACTCTGGTGAGCGCAGTGCTGCCCTTGGGCGGGACAGATTCCAAAAGCTCGTAAGAAAAGTTTATGCTGCAGCGGGAGCGGCCAGCGTGAAGTACGTCCCGCCATGGAGAACGGCATCGATTGCCGTGAACAAAGAGCGCAGGTCGGATTTCTTGCACAGTCCCTTGATACCCGCTTTTTGAGCTTCCTGCTCAAGTTGGCGCGAAGGGTCGATCGTAACCATTAAAACCGGGGTTTCCGGGTGCTGTTGCGTCAGCCGCCGCCCGGCTTCCAGACCATCCATTTCAGGCATCACAAAATCCATGAGCGTCAGGCTCGGACTATGATCGCCCCAATGTTCCAAAGCACGGCGGCCATCTTCAGCCTCGCCTACCACCACCCAATCATCCTGCTTTTCGAGCGCAGTCCTCAGTTGGGAGCGGATCATCGCATTATCGTCGACCAGAAAAATTCGGACCACGCCACTCCCTTCTAACGGTGAGACACATAGGGCCGAAAAGTCGTTCGCCCACCGATAGTGCAAAGCTACTGCACTGGCCGTGCGAAGGCTATACAGCGGGAACCCGATGATGGCAAAAGATTTCCGTCGTTGGGAGGGGTGAAAAACGTGAATTTTGTACTAGCCGCTCGGTCTAACCGCGAACGCTGATTTTAGAAAACGAAAGCACCGCGCGCGAAGAGATCGGATGTCCCATCGACATCGCCGGCCGAAACGTGGTGAAGATCAGCATTCTTTTAACCTGGGGCAGCAACTCCTGAGAGGCTCCCGGGTCAGAAAGGATCTTGTAGTCGTCTACTCGTCCGTGCGAATCCACATAAGCCTCGATCACCAGCGACTCGGCATTGATCGAACTCATGGTGCCAAACGCGCTCTGCTGCAATTCCGGTCCCGTGTTCAATACCAGAGGCACATCCTCATTGTTAGCCTGCAGTTGCGGAGGAATGGCGAGAATCGCCGCCACTACGCCGAAAATAAGTACGGCGCACACCAATCCCACTGTGGCCGGCACCATGAAGGCGTTCACCGTGTTTTCCAGCCGCACGCGCAGTCCTTCAAAGCGCGGACGCCGGCTCTGCGCCGCCTCGCGCGAGATAGCCAGTCGAAGCTTAAGTCCAAGATCGGCAGGCACACGGGGACGGCCTGCATTCGCCAGCAACTGTTGTGTCTGCCGCAGTAACGAAAATTCCCGCGAACACGCGGAGCAGCCGTCTAGATGTTGCCGCACCGCCTGCATCTCCGTGCCCGTAACAGCGCCATCCAGATAAGGCGATAGCAGCTCCTGGACAGTAATGCAATTCATCTTCGAGTTCGCCGCTTTCGACAGCAGCTTTGCCATATCGTTCATGGCATCACCTCAACCCTTCTACCCCCTCCAGCCACCTGACGCCGCCCATCGCCGGCATCCTCTTCTTCAGGCACGGTGAGCCCCATTTCTTCACCCACCTCGCGCACGTAAGGCGCCAGGCGCTTTTTCAGCATCTGCCGTCCGCGCGTGATTCTTGATTTCACCGTGCCCAGTGAGATTTGCAAAATTTCCGCAATCTCTTCATAAGACATTTCTTCCAGGTCGCGGAGAATCAGCGAAGTGCGGTAAGGCTCCGCCACCCGGCGTAATTCCGCATCCACCACCTGCTGCAACTCATGCTGCGCCACATTATCGAAAGGCGACTCGTGCCGATCGGTGAGCGCATTCTGCATCGCTTCGTCACCGCTCGACATTCCTTCCGATTCCGCCGGCTCAATCGACGTTTCCTGCGCCTTGTGCCGGAACCACCAGCGTTTTCGGTTCGCCGCTTCATGCAGCGCAATGCGGTAGATCCAGGTCTTCAGGCTGGATTCACCGTGAAAATGCTTCATCCCGCGAAACACCTTCAGAAAAACTTCCTGCGTAGTATCCGCGGCGTCCGCCGGATCGCTGACCATGCGGTACACCAGCCCGTACACTGGACGCTGAAATTCGCCCACCAGCCAGGCGTAGGCCACTTCCGAACCGGCTTTCAGATCCGCCACAATCGCGGCTTCTTCCGCCCGTGCTCCGATCGCGCTTGCCAAATCTCCCAAGGTGGTTGCTCCCGCCATAATGCAGGCGTCCTCTGATTATAGGATTTTCCACCCCATCCTGAACCGAAAAATTAGCTCCGCCGACCGGTAAGCTGCTCGCAGGCTTAATTTCGTAAACCCAATTTCGCCTGCTTAATCGCCTGCTTAATAAGGATAGACTCCAGCCATGAACGCTAAGTTCCCGGAACTGATTCATACTAGTAACCAGAAGGGGTGACTAAAGGGCGGATTTTCTGCTCCGCTTGAACGCGAACTACCCGCTGTTATCCCGATTCGGTTCTTAAGCCGGCAGCCCTAGCAGGCAACCGGGGGAACGAACTGCGCTGTATCTGTCTTCAGATCACACCTCGGGCAAACCGGTAAAGGCAGGGTCCATATCTTCCCGCCCAGCGACAGGAACGTCGTTTCCAGGTACATCAATTCAGATCCGCATTTACGGCACTGCGTGGGGGAGGGCTCTGCCGCCAAAGAGTCGAAAAGGTTTTCAACGGCGTTATAAAGTTCTGGGGAATCCATAGGTTCTCACCTGGTCGCGATCCTAACCCCCAGCCCAAAACGGTACTGTTCCATACTGCTCACTGGGTGCGGGATCGTGCATACGAATGTCCTTTCGAGTTTTATCGAGCGCGCCCCACTAGGAAATATGGTGGAAAGTCAGCACGAGATATTTAAGCGGTAGTTCTGCGGGCCTGTAGCGAGGGAAGCTTCTCAAGAATCCCCTCCAGTGCGGTTAGCAGTTTTGCCGATCCTTTATCGAGTTCGAGGGCGGATTTTTCCAGGAATGCAATCGCTCCATCCTCTCGCAGCCGGGCGGCATTCTTTTCCGACATGCCCGTCATCACCACCACAGGAATACCCTTGGTCGCGGGATCCAGCTTCAACGCCTTCAGCACGTCCGGCCCACTCATCTTGGGCAATAGCATGTCGAGCAGGATCAAGTCAGGCAGGTTCGTTTGTGCCAGCCGCAAAGCTTCGTCGCCATCGCTCGCACTGCTGAGCTGGTAGCCTGCCCGGGTCAGGGCGCGCTCGGTCGCAAGTCTGAGGAACTTGCTGTCCTCAACCAGCAGAATGCGAATCATCTTGCCATCGACGTTTGCAATTTCCGACATAAGCCCGGCTGCAAGCGAAGCATCGCTCGCCTGTATATCTATCGGCAGACGCGCGTAGATAACGAGCGCGACCCAGGTTACTTAAGAGTACTTATTAGAAGAACCGCAGGAGAACGGGTAGTGGGTGAGTTCGAACGTGTTTTGAAAGGGCGAGCTTCAGCCGATCCGCACGCGCTCAAAAATGATGGCGGCTCTAGCCGCTGAGGCAAGATTTCAACTGGCTCCATCGCCGCAAAACGGAAGATTAGGCCTAGAAGACTAAGGCTTTCGCTGTATTGTTTCGCCCCACCACGTCCGCTAGTCTGACAATTGTAAAGATCGTGAGGGTAACATAACCCTCAAGGGTGGTCATAGGTTAGTGTCAGCGTTGACATTCCGACCTTCACGACCGCCCATTTTTGTGTCCAAAATTTGGAGTCCTCCCGAAGTCCCGCGTTTTCTCCAGCGGGAGGAGGGATCTCCCCTGGCACAGGCCTTTTGGCCCAAACCGCCGCCGAAACCAGGATCTGTAATTCTTCCAAATTGCCATTATCATAGGCTGCGGACAAGTCTCCGCTCGAGATTGCCCGATTATGGAAGACCAATTCGCCCTTGCCGAAGCCGCAGCGCAATCCATCCTGCAACGCACTCCGCTACGCCCCCACATCGGCCTGGTTCTCGGATCAGGCCTCGGCGGATTCGCCGACTCCCTGACCGACGGCGCGCGAATCCCATTCCACGAAATCCCCGCCTTCCCGCGATCGACCGCGATCGGCCATGCCGGACAAATGGTCGTCGGCAACGCAGGCACGGTTCCCGTAGCCGTGATGCAAGGCCGTGTTCATCTCTATGAAGGATATTCGCCGCAGCAGGTCGCCTTCCCCATGCGCGTCTTCGGACGCATGGGCATCCGCTCCGTCATCCTCACCAACGCGGCCGGCGGCATCAATTTAAATTATCAGCAAGGCGCGCTGGTCCTCATCCGCGACCACATCAATCTGCAGGGAAGCAATCCGCTGGTCGGTCCGAATGACGACCGCTTCGGCGTCCGCTTTCCCGACATGACTCACGCCTACGCCAAAGATTTTCGCGCGCTAGCCAAAGAAGAAGCCGCGAAACTTGGAATGAATTTGCACGAAGGCGTCTACGCCGCCCTGCTCGGCCCCAGCTATGAAACTCCCGCCGAAATAAATTATCTGCGCATCATCGGCGCCGACCTGGTCGGCATGTCCACGGCATTCGAAGTGATCGCCGCCCGTCACCTGGGAATCAAAGTCCTGGCCATCTCCTGCGTCACCAATATGGCCGCCGGAATTCTCGACCAACCGCTCTCTCATCAGGAAGTGATGGAAACCGGCGAGCGCGTCAAGACCAGCTTCCAAGCGCTGCTGCGCGCCGTCCTCCCGCACATCGAGCAAGGTGTCAAGTAGCTCACACTCACGCGTTGTCATTCCGAGCGCCGGGTTTTGGCGCGAGGAATCTCTATAATCTTCACGGCCTCGCCGCCCTCATTTCGCACGCGCAATACTGAACTCCTCCGGCGGCTTCACCCCATATACCGCGGCAAAACTCCCCTGATTCACCGCCATCGCAAACCGTCCCCGCGAATCGATATATAAAAGAGGCTGCCCCAGCGCCACGTCGCTGAACGTTTTCACGAACTTAATCCTCATTTCTTTACCGCTAATCCTCACCGGAACTTCCTGCCCGCGCTGGTAGCCGAGCTTCAGAAAATCCTCCGCCGCCAGATTCGTCACCAGATTTCCAAACGGACCATCCGTCGCAATCACTTCCGCCGACGCTCCACGCTCATCCACTCGCGCCGCCTTCAACTGCAGTCGCACCAGCGAAGCCACCGGCACCTCTGGCCCCGCCTTTGTCCAATCGTCGCCCCGCGCCACGTGAGCGCCCGCCGGAGAAAAAATATCGCGCCCATGAAATGTCGATGACATTTTCGTACCAATCATCCAGTCCGGATTCGTAATCTCATGCACGCCTTCGATCCCGTCACGTTGCTCCACCAGGGTGAGCAGCCCGTTATCCGGCAGCACAAAATATTGCCCGCGCTTCGACTTGGCCACAATCGCCTTGCGCGTGCTGCCCACCGTCGGATCAATCACCACCACAAAAACCGTTCCCGCCGGAAAGTAAGGCGTCGCTCCATACAAAAACCGCGCCCCATCGAGAATCGAAAACGGCGTCACCTGATGTGTGAGATCGACAATGCGCACCTGCGGCATGATCGAATACATCACCCCCTTGCACAGCGCCACCGAATCGTCCACCACCCCAAAGTCCGTCATAAAAACAATCGTCTGCGGATACTTCTCCGCCTGCGCCTGAGCCATCACCGAAAGCGCCAGCATCAGCACAAGCAAAATAACGGAAAAGATGCGGATCGGCGAAGCGCTCCGGAAGCCTCGAATACCGCGGGAATGCCGAAATCCGCAGAAGGTTGGAGCGCTGCAGAAGCGCAGAGCGCCGCGGAAGCCCGAAGTACCGTGGAAGAGCGGCGCTTCAGCGCCGCGTGAAGTGTCAGAAATTCCCGTGGGCTTTAGCCCCTGCGAGAACGTGGAAATCGTGCAGGCAAAACTGTCTCGTTTCTCAATCATGGTCTGCAAGAATACTGACATTCCCCGCAGGCGACAACCCGCATCTATAATGTCCTGTTAATCATTGCATGACCGCCAGGAGGTCTAATGCCCGAAACCATCCCCGAAAAATATCGTGATCTGTTTCAGAAGCGCGCCTTCGCCAGCCTGGGCACGCTCATGCCCGATGGCCGTCCGCAAGTCACCCCCGTCTGGGTCGACTACGATGGCGAACACGTCATCTTCAACTCTGCAAAAGGACGCCAGAAAGATAAAAACGTTCGCCGTGATCCGCGCGTGGCCCTCGCACTGATGGATCCCGAAAATCCCTACCGCTATCTGGAAATTCGCGGCCGCGTCGTCGAAATCACCGAAGACGGCGCCAGTGCACATATCGACAAAATGGCCAAAAAATATCTCGGCGTCGATAAATATCCCTACGGTCAGCCCGGCGAAGTCCGCGTGCTCTACAAAATCAAACCCGAACACACCACCGTGATGGGTTAGCGCCGGATAGTTGGTTCGTATCAGGGCTCGCCTTCAGGCGTGCCATTCGGTCATCGCTTTTCGACGCGCCTTTAGGCGCTGCAGAGCTATGCAAGCGCCCGCAGAACAAACAATGGAAGTCTTGTACTACGGAAGCGTGGAATACCGTGGAAGAGCGGCGCTTCAGCGCCGCGTTATCATGTAAAACAATCGGGGCTTTAGCCCCCGCGAGGGACCCGTATCCACACCTGCAACCTCTGCTTCCTCGGCTTCGGCAACGTCAACCGCACGCTGGTGCAATTATTGCTCGACCGCGAACAGGAACTCCGCGACCGCCACGGAATCTCCTTCCGCATTACCGGAATCGCCAGCCGCCGCCTGGGCTGGATCGCTGATCCGAATGGCTTGAATGTAGAGCGGGCGCCCTCGCCCGCTGACGGTCGGGAATCTAATCAAAAGCCAGCAAACGTCCACGACTGGCTGAAAGCCGCCCGCGCCGACATCCTCTTCGAAGCCACATCTCTCAACGTGGAAAACGGCCAGCCCGCCATCGACCACATCCGCGCCGCTCTCCAGCACGGAGCCCACGCCATCACGGCCAACAAGGGACCCATCGTCCATGCCTACCGCGAACTCCGCGACCTCGCCGCCGAGAAAAACAAACGCTTCCTCTTCGAATCCACCGTAATGGACGGCGTCCCCATCTTTTCCTTTTTCGATCAACTTCCCACAATTCACTTGCAAGGATTTCACGGCATCCTGAATTCGACAACAAACGTCATTCTCACCGAAATGGAAACCGGGTTGAGCTTTGAGGAAGCGTTAAAGAAAGCGCAATCCCTCGGCATCGCCGAAACCGACGCCACCCACGACATCGACGGCTGGGACGCCGCCGTAAAAACCGCAGCCCTCATCACCGTCCTGATGGACGTTCCGATAAGGTTAGGCGAAATCAAGCGTGAAGGAATTCGCAACCTAAGTGCCGAAGCCGTCCGCTCTGCCAAAAAAGAAGGCCGCCCCTACAAACTAATCTGCCGTGCCCAAAGAACTGGGAATACAACAGAGCAGGGAATCACCGCCACCGTCCGCCCCGAACAAATCCCGCTTACCGACCCCATGTCACAAATCGCCGGCAGTTCGTCGTACGTTTATTTCGAAACGGATATCTTTCCCGGCCTGGCCATCACCGAAGAAAACCCCGGCCTGTACGCGACCGCGTATGGCATGTTTGCAGATTTTGTGAGAGCGACGGGTGCGGTCCATTCTGGGAAAGTTCCGCGTCCGAAGGACGCTTGATAGTAGCCCGGCGTTTCAACGCCGGGTAAGCTAAGCGAGAGGGAACCGCGTCCCGTAGGGATGCCTGAATTCCTAATGAACGCACTCCTCCTGGTCGAATATCGTATACCTGAAGTTTCAGCCGTCCCTACGGGACGGGCGACCCGCAATCGGGCCCACCCGGCGTTGAAACGCCGGGCTACTATCAGGCGTCCTCCGGACGCTTCCTCATCTCGATCCCATGGTGAAATCGCGGGCACCTCGGCTTGCGGATCATGTGAAGGAAGTGGCCGAGTACAGTACCGTGGAAGAGCGGCCTTTCAGGGCCGCGTAAGCTCTAAGAATTTGACTAGCCTTCAGGCCCCGCGACGCCGGTGGCATCCGGAACGATGCAGTTCTTCACGCGGAGTTTTATAAACAAGTTCCGTACTTGCGAACTGAAATGCTGTTCAGATTATCAAAAGGCGACGAGTCAAGCTGGCCGCGTAAATGACTGAACCCCAATTCGATGTAAACATCCCACTTCTCGCAAAAAATGCTGTCGCTTCGCTCCTCGCCAATCTTCACGTCGAAGTTCTGACTTATTCTGTTATATGGAATTTTCTGAGCGTGAAGATAACTCGCAACTGCGGATCGCGGTGCACCCAATCGAAGCTCGTGCTGAAAATGCTGCAGTTGACTTTGATACGCCGCCTCGCGCAGCCTCTGAGCACGACGGGCTTCGACCTTTGAGCGTGCGAGCCATAATGTTAGGGCAACAATTAAAATACCCACCGCAAGAGCAGTGCGGCTTTTCATAAGTTGCGGGAGAGGCATATGACCATTTTCCATAATATGATCAATATTCGCTATGCAAACCACTGAAATCGCCCCCCCCGCCCTCGACCTCCACCACATCCGCGCCCAATTCCCCTCGCTCACCCAATCCATCAACTCCCATCCCGCCGTATTCCTCGACGGCCCCGGCGGAACGCAAGTTCCGCAGCGCGTGATCGACGCCATCTCCAACTACCTGCGCCGCGACAACGCCAACACCGGCGGAGCCTACGCCACCAGCCGCCACACCGACGCCATGCTCGCCGAAGCCCGCGCCGCCATGGCCGACTTCCTGAACTGCGCCGCTGACGAAATCGTCTTCGGCCCCAACATGACTACACTCACCTACGCCATCTCCCGCGCCTTTAGTCGGGAGATCAGCGGCCGCGACCTCGGTGCCGGCGATGAAATCCTGGTCACGCGCCTCGATCACGATGCCAACGTTTCCCCCTGGCTCGCCCTCGAAGAAAAAGGCGTCACCATACGCTGGGCCGAAATTCACGAAGAAGATTGCACCCTCGATCTCGATGACCTCGCCAGCAAAATAAATTCACGCACCAAACTAGTCGCTATCGGCTACGCCTCAAACGCCGTCGGCACGATCAATCCAGTCAAAAAAATTGTCAGCCTCGCCCACGCCGCCGGCGCTCTCGCCTACGTCGATGCCGTCCACTACGGCCCGCACGGCCTCATCGACGTCGCCAGATCTCGATTGCGATTTCCTGGTCTGCTCCACTTACAAATTCTTCGGCCCGCACATGGGAGTGCTTTACGGCAAGCGCGAGCACCTGCAGCGCCTGCATCCCTATAAAGTTCGTCCCCTCACCGATGCCGTCCCTAACCGCTGGGAGTGGGGCACCCTCAACCACGAATGCATCGCCGGCATCACCGCCTGCGTGAACTACATCGCCGACCTCGGCAACAAACCATGGAACGACGGACGCCCCGTCCGTCAGTCAAGCGAAGCGAGACCAGTGGGCAAATCGCCCCGCCGAGCCGCAATCGTCGCCGCCTTCGAAGCCATCCACCGCCACGAGCGCAGCTTGATGGAACGTCTGATCGCGGGATTAAAAAAAATTCCAAACCTGAAAATCTACGGCATCACCGATCCCGCTCGCTTCAACGAACGCTGTCCCACCCTAGCCATTCGGGTCGAAAATCAAACCCCAGATCAAACTCCTCTGGCGCTCGCCACCAAACTCGGCGAGCAAGGCTTCTTCACCTGGGATGGAAACTACTACGCCCTGAACCTCACCGAACGCCTGGACGTGGAAAAATCCGGAGGCTTCCTCCGCATCGGCCTCGTGCATTACAACACAGCCGAGGAAGTGGATCGCTTGCTGGCGGCGTTAACAGAGATTGTGAAGCAGAGTTGATCGAAAAGAATCATCGACGCGAGAATGAGAGCAAGAATCGCGTGATTAGGAGAATCGTCGGCGCGGGATCAGAAGGACAAAGAGATCGAGATAAGAAGGATGAAAAGATGAAGAGATCGGGAAGGGCACGACTTTAGTCGTGCCACTTAGAGCCAAGAACAGATGGGCTTTAGCCCCTGTGGGATGCACCCGGCTAAAAACTATCCTACGGCCAGCGCTTGGCCGTCTCGTCCCAGCCCGCAGCCCGCACCGGTTGCGCCGCAGCCGCCACCACGGGTGGCGATGGGATGCGCAGCGGCGCCTGTGGCCCATTCACCGCCGTGGCCAAAGCCGGTTTCACCATGTCAGAGTTCATTTCCTTTTCTTCGGAGAGCAACGGAGCCACCAGCCGCAACGCCTCTACTTCTTTCTCCAGCCGGGTCAACTCCATTTCCTTCTGCCGCAGAACCTCATAAACATTCTTCATAACCTTGGGCACCTTGCGAATCGTTTGTTTGTGCAGCTTTTCTCGAACTTTAGCAGACTTACATGCATTGTCAAGCCATTAAACGCTCCGGATCTTACCCTTTTGGGCGCGTCCGTTGACCTCATTCCCTGGCGAAATCCCTTGCCCACCAAGACTTCTATCAGTTTTTCACAGCCGGCAAGCCGCTAGAATACTTCATCACAAGTGCTCACGACCCCAACGATGAGCCTAAAACGCCCGTCCAGCGCGGCATCTCCGCATATTGCTTTTCCCCTTGCACAAAAACCTGTCACCCCCCTGTGAACCGGCTGCACTCAACTGAAAACAAATCACATAAACTCGCCATCTTTTCGTTGACTCAGATTTTAAAAGGAGTACAACAAGATCGTTCTTTGACAGTTTCTTAAGTTTTTCCGGTTGGTGCGGCGTCCGGGGCTCAAGCGAAGTCACTCTCCCATTGAAAAATGAGGAGGGAAGGCAAGCAAGGGTCTATAGCAAAGCGCTGGTCGAGGAGAACGAGAAGCCCAGTCGAAGGCAGGATAGAGTTCCGAGGCGTTGAGTAGGTTTATCCGGTTGGCGGTGAGCCCGGAGCCCGAGCGAAGATCGCAGGCAGCGCGCCCGCAAGGGAAAGCAGCACAGCAGGTCAAGCAAGGGTCTAACGCGAGCTACTGGCCGAGACGAATGGACTCAACACCACCTCGGAACTCTTAATTTTTTGGCGGCCCGCCAGTATCCTGGCCAACCTATCTCCCAATCCCTCCGAGAAACTCCCATTTGCGGCCAGTAGCGCTCAAGAGCCTCGCCTCGGAGAATGAGTGTAATCGCGATGTTACGCCAGTTATCCTAAATGCTCTTTGCCTTGAGCCACGAATACCCTCCGCACCACGCGGCACAATACACGGGTAAGAACGCAAACGATAATTGAATGGTTCGTATCGGCGCGCTACGCCGAGAGAGCAATTCGAAGAATACCGCGGTAAGCAGCCCCAGTGCGGCCCCAAGCAAGATGCCCCTGATCACGGCTGCCTTCCGGGGCCATTGTGCCAGTTTTGGATCAAAGTAAACTCCGAAGAAGGCACCGACAGGAACGATCCACCAACTAAGGAGAATGATGCCCGCCAACGGAAATAAAAAAAGGTCGCGTAGGCTTTCACTCGTCCAGAACGCCGCCGCGCTTTGCGGGTCAACGAAACTCTGGATTATTCCAGCTGTGACGATGAAAAGAATTGCTCCGACATAAGCGCCCGTCACGGCATAAGCCACCCCACGTGCAGCACGCACCATCGTTCCGTCCTTCTGTTCGTGTTGCATCGCCATCATTATCGACGAAACAATGACAAGATTGTTGTGACTGTCGTAAGCACGCGATTTCACTCATCGACTCTCGGGCCAGCGATTTTGCTTCGATCTGACAGGGCTAATGTCGATGGGAAAAGATAGCTTTGAGAAGGTAAAGGACACCGAGCATAACGTACAGAACAGCGTTAACCCACTTCCATCTACGATCTTTTTCGCTCTGCGTTTCTGGCTGGGTAAACAAGGAGATAGGTGCGCTTGGACGTGCTTCTTTCGCCATCGCCCTCCTTAGCCAAATCAAAGCGCCAAAGAGCCACATGTCACCGAACAGAATGTTGATGGAATCCACGGCAACCGATTATAGCCCTTGGTTCAAGCGAGATCGTCCACCAGATATTAGTCATCACTGACGAAATCAGGCGATTTCACTTATTGACCCGTAGATGAGTGCTATCGCGATATTTCAACAGTTACGGGATTTTATTCCAACTGAGTGCCCTTGAACGCGATACGATCGCTGGGCCAGATGAGCTAGAACGTTGCAGTCAGCACTCCTCCTGTGCCGTTGGATGATTATTCGCCTGCTTTTAGGCTCAGTGCGGAACAAATCGAAAATCGCGAATGATTGCCGACTGATTCCTTGAAGGCGTCCCCTTGAAGCACCAGAGATTGATGCCTACCGGGGCGGCGGTTTGCGGAATGTTGGTCGTGTTCGAAGAATAGGTTTCGGTCTTAATGACATCGGCAACAGATCCAATTGGATGAACTCCATTCATTAGCGTGAACACGACGCGATCGGATCGCCACTCCATCCTCGCCGTAGTAAGGTTTCCACCGCTGACTTGGAAGTTGTCTTCCCAGCTGGAAATGCCATTCGGCTTGCGGTTTCCTGTGGATGGATAAACTGTAAAGTCGGCATCACAGCCGTGACAAGTCTTGTTCCACTGGGAAAATTCAATATCAATTTCGTTCTCTGCGTCGGCGCCAATGTGGTGAGCGGGCCCATAAGTGAAGAGTCCGAGCACCGTTGTCTGATCCATGGTGTAGACGTCGCCCTGAATAACCCACTGGTACGTCCCAAATCCCATATTGTCGGTCGTAAACAACTCCGCGGCCGTCCATTTTCCCTCGCGCTTGGCGATCTGGAGATGCAGATATCCGTCGGGGTTGAAATCGACATTGGCCGGATTCCCGGGAGCGACGCCCGCCATACCACCGCTGGTGACCTTCCAGGTATGTCCAGCCCAATCGATCGTCTGGGCCTGGACGCACTGAAACGCAGTGAGCAGAACGCTGCAGATCGTCATTCGAATGAATAGTGTGTTCGCCATCATTCTGACCCAGCAGCTTACGCCCAAAACTCTTGATTGGCGAAATCAACGATTACACTTATCGAGCATCCAGCTCCGAGAGCAAATTGCAAACGAGATAAGGCGCAACCCGCGCCTTATCTCGTTTCTGCTCCAGCCCAAACCGCGCTCTAGTGCCGCCCGCCGCCATGTGCAGCGGCATGCCCACCACCCCGATAGCCAGGAAGCGCGTGCTCACCCTTCGCATCGTGGCCGGCTTCGCCTACGTTGCCCCGGCCATCCCGCGCCTCATTTCCCTGGAAATGGTTGAAGCGCTCTGCCCCGCGACCCGGCAACGGTCCGTTGTAGCCGTGATGAGGGTCGAACCGGTTATCGACATGTCCGTAAAAGCCGTGAGGACCGTGGAACCACGGGCCTGCTCCAAGAAATAACCCGCCAACAAACCAATCAGGTCCGTAGTAGCCGTAAGGAGCACAGTCATAGGGAGCATAGTCGAAGTATCCGTAAGGACACACCGGAGCTGGTCCGATGTCCACTCCAACCGAAACCTGAGCTGGCGCCACCGGTGGAGCGCATAAAAGGCCAACGACCACAACTGTGAAAACAACCGCACTGATTTTGAACATGATCCTCCTCGATTCGTTCAGAGTTTCAACTTGTACATCTGAGGCAGCATAATACCTGAGGATCAACAACGGGCAAACCGCAAGCTGACGGTCAATTGTTATAGCCAGGTGTTGTCAGGCATTGCGCCAACGAGAAACCACAGTAACGAGAAAACCAGAGCAGCGAAAACCAGAAAACCCGCTAGCCCTTCTTGCGCGAAACAATCACCCACACCGTCCCGCGCCCTTCGCAGAACCGACAGCTATCCTGCCCCAGCGATTTTCCCGCTCCCTTGCATTCCACGCAGTTGGCGATAATACACAGCTCCTGCTGGGACCTCTCTGGCAGTTTGGCGGGATCCTTGAACGTTTCTGCGTGATGGTAGTCGCGCAGCCAGAACACCAGCTTGCCTTCGAGATTGTCGCGGTCTTTGGTGCTGAGCTCCGTACAGCACTGCGGCCACCACTCACGAATGCAGCCGTAGCAAACGAGCTTTCCGCCGGCATCGAAGAATGCGCCAGGATCGCGTCGATAAAACTTCTTGCACCACGAACATGGGTTGACGCCCAGCAAGCCGAGCGCATCCGTCAATCTTTCAATCTCCAGCGCCTGCCGCGCCACAACCTCTTCCACGGGTTTGTCAGATTCAGCCATGCCGGTTCAGAAATAAAAGTATACGCGGTCAGAACAAGCGGATACCCGCCGAACCGGAAGGTGAGAACTGAGACTGAGAACTGAGATCGAGAACCGCGACCGCGAACCAGTTGCCGCGCTCCTTAGTCCACGTGCTCCCCCACTTCAAAACTTTCCTCGCTCATCGGCAGCACATCCCTTTCCCGCGCCACCCACACATAAAGCGTCGGCAGCAAAAAGACACTCATAATCAAAGCCGCGATCAACCCTCCCACAATCACGATCGCAAACGGCCGCTGCGAATCCGAACCAATCGCGTGCGACAAAGCCGCCGGCAGCAATCCCAACGTCGCCACCAGCATCGTCATCATAATCGGACGCAGCCTCAACACCGCGCCCTCCACCGCCGCGTCCTCAACCGTAAATCGCCGCGCGCGAAGCTGGTTGATGTATTCCAGCATGATCACGCCCGTTTGCACCGATACGCCAAACAATGCGAGGAAGCCCACTCCAGAGGAAACGCTAAAATTTGTTCCCGTGAACCACAGAGCCAGCAGTCCGCCGATCGGCGCAATCGCCACGTTCACCATAATCAGCAGAGCCCATTTGAACGATTTGAACATCGTATAAAGAAGAATAAAGATGATGAGAATCGTGATCGGCAACACAATCAGCAGCCGCGCATTGGCCCTCTTCTGGCTGGCGTATTCTCCCTCCCACTTCAGGCTGTAGCCCGTAGGCAGTTTGACCTGTTCGTTCACTTTCTTGATCGCTTCTTCCACCGTGCTGCCCAGGTCACGGCCGCGCACGCTGTACTTGATCGCCACATAACGCCGGTTGCCTTCGCGGTACACTTCGGAAGCGCCATCGCTCACGCTGATCTTGCACAACTGCGCCAGCGATACTCGCTCTCCCGTCGGCGACAACAATCGAATATTCTCGATCGCATCTTCCGTACTTCTGTACTGTGGCAGATAGCGCAGCGTCAGATCGTACCTCGCCTCGCCCTTCAGCACCTGGGTCAGCGCGTTCCCGCCCACCGCCGTCTGAATCGCATCCTGCACATCGGAGACGTTGATCTGATACCGCGCGCACGCCGCCCGGTCCACCGTCACATTCAAGTTAGGTTGCCCCAGCACGCGGAAGACTCCCAGATCCTCAATTCCCCTGATCCCGCGCATCACGTTCGCGACCTCGTCGCTTTTTGCCTCCAGCACTTTTAAATCGTCGCCGTAAATCTTCGTGGCCAGCGCGCCCTTAACTCCGCTCACCGCCTCTTCCATGTTGTCTTCAATCGGCTGCGAGAATCCCCACGTCACGCCCGGGATTTTATCCAGCTCGCGTTGCATGGCGGCAATCAATTCATCCTTATTCTGGTGAAACACTGGCCGCCAATTTTCTTTCTGCTTCAGGTCCACGAAAAATTCAGTATTGAAAAATCCCGTGGTATCGGTTCCGTCATCCGGCCGCCCCACCTGGCTGGTACATTGCGGAACTTCGGGAAACGAACAAAGAATGATCCGCGCCTGATTCGCCACCCGTATGCCTTCGTCCGGACCAGTGCTCGGTGCGAGCGTGCCCCGCACCCACAGCGCGCCTTCATCCAGATGCGGCAAAAATTCCGAACCGATCGCTCCGCTGAAGGCGAGATAATTTCCCACCGCCACCATGATCAAGACCACGCCAATCGTGATCGCACGATGACGAATCGCCCAGCGAACTGCGACTCGATACCGCTCGATCACAAACGCCATCACCGGGTTATGCCACTCGCTTGCTCCCTTTCGGAATGCAAAACTCGCCAGTACCGGCGCAATCACAATCGAAAAGATGAGCGCACCGAGCAGCGCAAATGCCACCGTCCACGCCATGGGATGGAACAGCCTGCCCTCTACCCGCTGCAGCGTGAAGATGGGCAAGTAAGCAGTAATAATGATGGCGATGGCATAAAACACCGGCCGCTGCACTTCGTGCGACGCCTCGCTGATTCTTTCACTGGGAGTTTTTCCGTCCTCGCTTTTGTATCCCAAATGGCGGACAATGTTCTCCACCATCACCACTGCCCCATCCACCACCATGCCAAAATCGAGCGCTCCCAACGACAACAGGTTTGCCGGAATATGCCGCAAATCCAGACAGATCGACGCAAACAATAAAGAAAACGGAATCGTCGCCGCAACAATCAACGCGCCGCGAATATTTCCCAGGAACAAAAACAGAATGATCGAGACCAGGATCATTCCTTCCGTCAGATTGTGCAGCACCGTATGGCTGGTGAAGTGAACCAGATCGCTGCGATCGATGAAAGGAACAACCTTCACCCCCGGCGGCAGAATATGATCGTTCAACTCCTCCACTTCTTTATGAATTCCTTGCAGGGCATTGTCCGCCGGCGCCCCTTTGCGCAACAACACAATTCCTGAAACCACATCATCGTTATCGATAATTTTTCCATCCTCGCGATGGATGGCTCTGGCAAACTGCCCCAGCCGAATCTTCGGACCTTGCGAAACCACCGCAATGTCCTTCACCCGCAGCGGCGTGCCATTCTTAGTGAGAATCACCGTCTCCGCAATATCCTGTGACCGGTCCACCATTCCCACAGCGCGCACATTGATCTGTTGCAGTCCTTCCTGAATAAAACTTCCGCCTGCGTTCGCGTTGTTGTTCGTGAGTTGCTGCTCGATCTGGGCCAGGCTCAGGCCGTAAGCAACCAGTTTGTTGGGGTCGACGCGCACCTGATACTCGCGCGTGGGCCCGCCGAAGCTGGAAACATCCACCACGTCCGGCACCGATTTAAAACTTTTTTCAATGACCCAATCTTCCAGAGATTTCAGTTCCATCGGGTCATACGCCGGATTCGTGCTACGCAGCGTAAAAAAATAAATCTGCCCAACCGGGCTCCAATCCGTTCCCATCTGCGGCACAACATTTGGCGGCAGCGTGACCTGGCTCAATCGCTCCAGCACGCGCTCCCGGTTCCAGTCATTATCGGACTCATCATCGAAGATCAATTTCAAATCCGAAAGTCCGAACAGTGAAAAAGACCGCAAATGCACCACATGTGGAATTCCGTTCATCACAATTTCCAGCGGAATCGTAACCTGCTGCTCAATCTGCTCCGCGGAAATTCCCGGCCACTGCGTAATCACCTCAACGTAGTTGTCGGCCACGTCGGGATACGCCTCAATCGGAAGATCGCGAAACGCAACAATGCCTCCGGCAAAAAGGATCAGTGCAAGCGCCAGCACCAGCAGCCGGTTGTTCAGAGCAAAATCAACGACGCGCCGAATCATCTATTGCTCCACCGTGTTTTGCAGCACCAGCGCATTCGAAACCAATTGATCTCCCGGCTTGATTCCTGAAACCACTGCTTGCAAATTATTGGGAAGCATCTTCCCCGTGACTACTTCCAGCCTTTTGAAGTGCCCACCACCCAGCGGCGCATAAACCCACTCCCGATCATGCAAGTGCAAAATTGCAGCCGATGGCACTGCCGCATACGTCACCGCCTGCTTGCCGTAAAAAGTTGCGGTCACAAACATGCCCACGTGCATCAATCCAGGATTCGCCACTTCAATCCTCACCTTTGTAGTGCGAATCGTCGGATCGAGCACCGGCAGAATGTTATCGATCCGCCCCTTGAAAATTTTGTTGGGATACGCGCTCAGCCGAATATCAGCAAACTCGCCCACATGAACCGCATCCAGGTCGTTTTCGTAAACGTCGCAAATAATCCACACATAAGAAAGATCGGAGATCGTAAATGGATTCGGCGATCCCAGCCCCTGCACCCCCGAAGCGTTCGTAATCTGCTGGTCGGTAATCACCCCGGAGATCGGAGCGCGAATATCGACAATCCCCGACGGATGATCTTTATCTACGCCCAGAATCTTCAACTGTTCGCTAGCCGCATCCAGATCCGCCTGCGCATTCTTGGCGACGTCTTCCGCCTGCTCCAGAGCGCTCTTGGCGACGGCGCCTTTTTCATAAAGAATTTTCTGCCGCTGCAGGTTCAATCGCGCCAGCAGTTCGTCATCCACCGCTTTGCGGTAGCCCTGGTAGGCTCCGGAAACATCGTTGCTCTGCACCCGCAACAGCAGTTGTCCTTTTTTCACCGTATCGCCCAGCCGCGCCTTCACTTCCACCACGCGTCCCGCAGCCAGCGAGATCACCGGCACCGCGCGAGATATATCAGGCTGCACCACGCCTGTCACATCCAAAGCCGGCGCCGCCTTGTACGCGGCCGCCGCCACCAACGGAAATAATTCCGGACGATCCACCTTGAAATTGTTCGCGTCCATATCCGGCTGAACGCTCGCCGCAGGCGGTGCCTCCGCCTTGGGATCGGGCTTTCCCTCATTGCACCCAGCAACAAAAAGCAATCCCAGCGCGACCACCGCACATGTGGCGACGGGCGCCTTCGCCCGTCCCGCCAAGCGAAGCGAGGCGGAATTCACCCCAACTGCCGGCAGCCCAGATTTCGCCCGCTCAACCCATCCGCACAACATCCATTCATTCTTCATTGCAAAACCTCTTTGCCCACCGCCTGGTTCAATTGCGCCGCCGCCGTCAGGTACGAACCCACCAGGTTGGCGTAGCTCAGTTGCACACTGCGGTAATCACTCTCCGCGTTAAGAAAGTCCAACAACGACGCTCCACCGTGCTGGTAAGAAAATAAAATCGTGTCCCGCACTCGCACCGCCTGCGCCAGATATTTTTCCTTGTAGGCCCGCAGCAGCGTCAGGTTGCTGGCCAGCGTGGTATAAGCCGAATCCACATCGTTGAACACCTGCGCCTGTGCCGCATCACGCAACCGCTCGCTGCGCGTAATCTCCAGCTTGGTGTGCAGTTTGTTTCCCTGATTCCGATCGAAAATGCGCAGCGGAAAATCCACGCCCACGCCAAAATAAAGATCAATCGGCGGATTTCTCCCCACGTCGAAACTAACCGTCGGATCCGTCGATCCGTTCGCCACCGCCAGTTTGTAGTCCGTCTGCGCCTTGTCCACCGTCTGTACCGCCGCCTTCAAATCCGGACGATTATCCAGCGCGATTTGCCGGTAGGTATCCAACGCGTCGATCTGATCACCGGAATCGAACACGCCCACCAGATCGAACTGATCCACCGGTGTGCGGTCATTCAACAGCATCAGCATCTGGATTTTTGCCGTGCGCAAATTCACAATCGCATTCTGCACGTCAGATTCGTACTGCACCCGCTGCAGTTCCAATCGATCGAGATCGATCTGCGCAAGGTCGCCCGCCTGATAGCGGTCGCTGCTGATCTTTAAAACGTGGTCGTAATAATCCAGATTGTCTTTCGAAACCTGCAGCACCGCCTTCGCCTGCAGCGTTTGTACAAACGCGCTGCGCAAATTGAACAAAAGTCCGCGCTCCAGATCGTCCTGCTGCGAAATTCCAATCGCTGTTTCCTTCTTCGCGCTCTCCGTGCGCAGCCCGCGTTTATTTCTGCGCTCGATCAAATAACTCACTGTCGCCGAAGGCAGTAGGTAGGCAAACGGTCCGTGCCCCGGTCCCACATTAAAAGGATCGATCTGGTCCGACAGCAGTCCCAGGTTCGGATTCGGCCGCAGATGTGCCGTGATCTCATCCGCCTGCAGTTCGCTGATGTTTAATTTCCCCGCCAGCAATGTGGGATTATTCAGCTCCAGCCGCTCCTTTACCTGCTCCCACGTCCACGCTTGTGGCGCGGCCTGCGGAGCGGATTGGCTCGCCGCAGCCGCCGCTTGCGCCACGGCTTGCGCCGCGCCCAAGCCCATGCAAGCGCTCAGCGCCACCACCGCTCCGCATCCCCATCTCAATCTTCTTCGCATCAATAACTCCAATGCCTCAGTAAGTCGGTCCCCGCTCGCACGGCTCGGAACCAGGCCCCGCGACGCTCCTGCTGCAGCTGCCGCCCAGAGGCTGCACCGCAAACCGCGCCGTGAAAAGTCGTCCCACCGCAAACACTGCCGTGAAAGAGCGTCACGAAAGCCTGCAGTGCCGTGGAAGAGCGGCGCTTCAGCGCCGCGTAAAGCATCCAGACCGATGGGGCTTTAGCCCCGGTAGTCGTCCTCCTGCGTCGCATCAATTGTTCCCGACCCGAGCAATGCCGCTCACAAACAACTCAGCACTCAGGCCCTGTGGTCTAGGAATCCAAAAGAACCATCGCTCGCGAAATGCACGCCTTCAGGAATATCACCTACTCCGTAAGGATCTCCTAAAGATGAGAAATGCCCGCTGCGGAATGATTACCCCAGCGCACCAGCAAACGATGATTTAAGGATGTTTCGGCGAACTACCCGAGGAGGGAATCAGGCGGCGCGCGCCCGGCATGCCAACTGCAAGCCTTGGCTAGTGGCGCCAAATGTAAAACAGAAACTTCAAGCGGCCCAGCTTGGGGAGCGGGCAGCCAATTCATATTCGCCAGCAGTACCGGTGGCCCCTGCAGCCGGTTCACCCACGCTGCATGCTTTTCGCCTCCGGCCTGCCGCACCGCCCGCTTGCTGGCGGCCGATTCTTCCATCTCAGCCCGCATGGCGTGCAGATCGTCCGTCGCCGAAATCACCGGGAAAAGCAGTACCAGCGCGCAACCCAGCGCCAGCAGAAACTGCAAAGCGGTAATCCGGCGCGCCGCGCGCGCTCCCGCACCGCGCCGCCACAGCCAATAAGCCGGCAGCGCCAGCAGCAACCACACGAGATTGAGCAGCAGCTCCATGACTAACTAAGACGACAAAGAATAATTAAGACAAACGCACTTCAGTTTTTCAGAAATCACAAATCCAAGTCAACATGACCATCGTACTTGCAGTTACCCAAGGCCGAAGGTGGAAGCCGAATTAAGGCCCCACCGTCACCTGCAGCGGCGCCGGAGTCTGCAGCATCTCCCGGTAGATTGCATTTTTCCTCGCGACTTCGCCCACCACCGTGACGTTCACCACGTACGCTCCGTGCGGCAAAGTCTCGCCAAAGGGCAACACCATCCCCATCGTGCCTCGCTTCAGCGGAAAGTGCTGATATCCAATCTCCGTCGCGCGTCCGTTCTCGGCCACTGCCTTCACATCAAAAGTCAATTCGATATCATCTGCCGCCGCATTCGAAACCTCCACGCTGCCTCCGATTCTGCTTCCCGTTACGCGCGGCGGATTTTTCCACGCCACCGTGATCGCATCCACCACCTTGATCACATACCCGCGTTGCACTGCCTGCCGCGGCTGCCCGCCATCTTTCACCGACACTGCAAACTGAAATTCCCCCGCCTTCTCCGCCGACCCGTGCAGCAGCCCATTCTCCTCAAGCTTAATCCCCAGCGGCAAAGTCCCGCTCTGCACCTTCCACTGCAGCACCGGCACGTAATTTCCCCGCCCCTGAAATTGCACATGATAGTCTCCGTGCGGATAGGTCTGCGGCAACTCCTCCGGCTCAATCACCAATCCTTCATCCGCAGGTTTCTCCGCTTCGGCCCTATCCTGCTCTTTCGCGGACGCTGCTGGACTCTCCTGCCCGAAAGCTGGCTGCCAAGCCGCCATGCAGATCCCCACCACCAGAATGCAAACCGCGCCGCGCCCGAGCTTTGCCATCCTCAAATTCCCCAGTCTCTGCCCGCTTCCACCATGCTACCGGAATTCAAGGCCGCCCCTCGTAATTCCGCTGCATCCAAGCTAATAAATAATGGAGTGCACTTGGATGCGGAAAAAGCCGCGGCTCCGGCCCACCCTGGGAATGTAAAGATATGTATATCTTGCACTTGCCCAAAATTTTATTTTTCACTCGCGCTACTTATTCCGCTGGTTCGGGTTGAAGCAACTGAATTCACTTGTGCTAACCTCAAACCTAAATGTTGTCAGTCCCGCGCCCGATTTTTTCCCAGGGGGAATTATGTCAGTCCGCAATGGTATCGTCCTGCTCGCCGCGCTCTCCATGCTTTTATTTCTAGCCGCCTGCGGCAACGGAAACACGATTACCAATCCCGTCGCCCCGCCCAGCGGCAACTTCAGCAACGGCAATCTCAAAGGGACGTATGTCTTCTCCGCCTCCGGTACCGACGCCAACGGGTATCCCTTTGCCATGCTTGGCACTTTCACCGCCAACGGCAACGGTGGAATTACCACCGGCGCGATTGACATCAACGATGCGGAGTTCCCCAGCGGTCCCCTCGCCAATTCCCCGATCAATAACAACAGTACCTACAGCATCGGACCAGACGGACGAGGCCTGGTTACGCTCGGCGTCCCCCATAATCCATTTGGCAGTCCATCGGGCGCCAACATCATCCTCGATTGTGTTCTGGCCGACAGCACTCAAGGATTGGTTACCGCCTTCGATACCAACTACAGCGGCAGCGGCACCTTCGACCTGCAGACCGCCGCCACTCCCTCCGGCTCGTACGCCTTCAGCCTTTCCGGATCATCCTCCGGCGGCAGCCTCTATGCCACGGTGGGAAATTTCGCGGTTTCTGGCGGAGCCTTCTCCGGACTCGATGATCTTAACGAAGGCGGCCTGCGAAACTATGCCGATCAGGCACTCACAGGCTCGCTTACCCTGGGACCGTCCTCAACTCCCTCAACCACCTTCGACACGGCAGCGTTCAACGGCGTGTTCGACACGGTCGCAGTCGATTCCACACATCTGAAATTGATTGAGATGGATTCCACCGCCACTTTGTCCGGCGACGCCTACTCTCAGACCAGCAGCAACAATACGATTCCGGCAGAAACCCTGGCGTTCACACTGGACGGACTTGCCGCCAGTGGCGCACCTCTTGCCGCCGGCGGCTTTATGGTGACTGACGGTGCGGGCAATATCACAACTGCGTCCACTGAAGACTACAACAGTGGGGGCAGCGCTTCGTCCAATCCCGGACCCTTCACTGCCACGTACACGGCCGCTGGCACCGGGCGTTACACTCTCGCTAACTTCGCCACCTTTGTTCCGGCTAACGCAACCTTTGTCGCCTACCCTTCCAGTGGCGGCTTGCTCCTTTTGGAAGGCGACAGCGTAGGAAATATAACCTTTGGCGCGGCCTATCCCCAGACCGCAGGGGCAACCTTCGCCGCTTCGCAAGGCTACGCTCTCAATCTCTCGGGCATCAACCTGGGATCGTCACAGACTGGGCAACCCGCATCTGAAGTAGATGACATCGCAGAGTTCACGGCCAACAGCAGCGGAGCTACGGTCACCGGCATCATCGACGAAAACTCTCCCAGCGGAGCCTCGTCCGGAGGCCTTGGCGGGGGAGGTGGAGGCCCGAACGGCGATATCCCGCTCGACGGAAACTATGCCGGCCCAGACTCCACCGGCCGCGGTCAGATCTCAGCCTCCGCCGGTAACCAGAACTCTAGCACCCTGAACGGCGGCTTCCTTATTAACTTCTACACCACGGATGGCACCACCTTCCCGTTTATAGAAATGGACTCCGGTCAGGTCGGCGCCGGCATATTCCTACTGCAGAATCCTTCCGGATCCTCGGCCGCAATCGCCCACCCGCATATGTTCGTTCCCCGGCCCGTGATCCGTCCCCACGCGGCGAAGAAGAAAAATTAAAGCGTCATCCAGCAGCACTTTCCCGGCGCGGCCATTGAGCCGCGCCTTTTTTCTTGAAGTCCCCGCCTGCATCGACCGTCCCGCCAACCCCACTCGTGACCTTCGTTACCTTTATCCCGTGACCCCTCTTCAAGCACAATCACTCTAAGTTCCATGTTTTCGCGGGAGACGAAGAGTGCTCTGCCATCGCTTTCTACGTGTTTGTATTTTCATCATGATCGCCGCCTCGTTGGCGGCGGCCCGCGATATTGCCCTGGTCTCCAATAAGTCCAATGCCGTGGGCGCTCTCACCGTCACTGACCTGGTCCGGCTCTGCAAAGCGCAGACCTCGCACTGGCCCAATGGCAAGCCGGTCACCTTTGTGATGCGCTCGCCCTCCGCACCCGAAATGAAGATCATTCTGGAAAAGATTTATGGCATGTCGGAGAACGAACTCAACAGCCTCATCGTGACTTCCAATCGCGGGCGCCCTGCGCATCCCGCCATCCTGGTCGCCACTTCCGACGATGAGTTGCTGAACAAAGTGGCCTCCACTCCCGGTGCGATCGGCGTGGTGGACGTTTATTCCATCAACAGCAGCGTCGCCATCGTGAAAATCGGCGGCAAACTTCCACTCGAACCCGGTTACCTGCTCCACGGAAATTAGCCGCCGTTTGACGAATTTGAACGAACTATCTCGAACGAGACATCGTGATCAAGATATCCACGAAGAGATATTAGATATCGAGAACGAGACATTGAGAACGAGACATTGAGAACGGACACAGCACATCGAGACCGTGCAGCGACAAGAATGCGCCGCAGCACCTTCGAGAGGCGCAGCGACAAAAATGCGCGAAGCACTTCGAGACCGTGCAGCGACAAAAATGCGCACAGCACTTCGAGAGCGTGCCGTGACAACAATGCGCGCAGCACTTCGAGAGCGTGCAGTGACGTGGAAGAGCGGCGCTTCAGCGCCGCGTTAAGCGCCAAATTGCTCCGGGCTTTAGCCCCTGAGCAACGCGGACGGCAGAATTAACTATGGCAGCTCCCGGCAAGAAACGTGTTCCTGCGCCGCCCGCCCCGGCCTACGTTCGCCGTTATCCCCGCTTTGCTATCGACGCCCGTCTGCAAGTCCGCATGTTTCAAGGTGGTGAATTCCGCACCTGTTGGGGACGCTCCACTGAAATGGGTCAGGATGGCATCGGCGCTACTCTCACCGGCGAACTGGAAACCGGCGAAATCGTTTCTCTCGATATCCCCCTGCCCCTCAGTCCGTATCCTCTGAAAGTCCGCGCCATCGTCCGCTATCGTCAGGGCCTGCGCTACGGTTTCGAATTCCTCACTCTCAGCGAAACCCAGCGCGAAACCATCCGCCGCGTTTGCGAAATGCTCGCCACTCGTGGCGGCAGCGTTTAATCCCACACCTTCTTTAACCCGTCCCGCTCTTTCGTCGATCGCTTTGGGAAGGGCACGGCTTCAGCCGTGCCACTACAGCCGTTAAAGAGGAGGGCTTCAGCCCCTGAGGGAACAACGATCTGCTCGGCGCTTTAAGCAATGTCTGCTTCTCCTTCTTTTTCCAATTACGTCAGTAACTTTCGAGTACACCCCTCGCGTTCTACTATGCATTGGTTGGGCTTCTGAGGGGGGAGCCTCCAATGGGTGGACGTGTCACCCGGCCGTCGCCGTCGAAGGACATTTTGCGCGCCAAAAATTTGCGCCAGGCGCTCGCGAGCGGAGCCTCACCTTCTTTCGTTCCGCCCGGAGTCACTGCTGCCGTTCAGCCTGCCGCGCTTGCTTGGAATTCGTTGCAGGCGAACTCCAGCGCGCCTGACGCGGGAGATTCTCTCGACCTTCGCCGCCAATTCCTCGAACAGCTTTTTGAAAACTCGCCCGACGCTCTGCTGGTGGTCGACGCGTCTTTCCGCGCCCAGTGTGTGAATCGCGAATTTCAACGCCTGTTCGGCTACTCCGCCGAACAAATCTTGTCGCAGCGCGTCGACTCGCTGATTCTTCCTCCCGAACGCGCCCCAGAATTTCACTGGATCTCGCAATGCCTGGAGCGCTGCGAACAGATTAGCCTGGAAACTCAACGCCGCCACCGTGATGGAACTCTGCTCGATGTTTCCCTTTCCACTGCTCCCTTAATGGTTAACGGGCGCAGCGCCGGCTTTTACTTCGTCTATCGCGACATTTCCGATCGCAAGCGCGCCGAAGCTCTCAACTCCGCGCTCTACAACGCCGCGGAAAAGGCCAGCTCCACCGAGGATCTGCAGCAGTTCTTTGCCGCCATCCACGGCATCGTCGATGAACTCATGCCGGCTCGCAATTTCTCCATCGCCATTCACGATCCGGAATCGCAGCTGCTCAGCTTTCCCTACTTCGTCGATGAGCGGGAATCCGCTCCCACTCCCGCACCCGCCGCGCGCGGACTGGTCGAACACATTCTGCGCACCGGCGAACCATTGCTATGCACTGCAAAGCAGGTGCAAAAACTCCAGCAGCGCGGCGAAGTCGCACTCGCAGGTGCGCCGCCCACGCAATGGCTGGGCGTGCCACTCAAAGCGAATCACCACGTGTTCGGCGCGATCGTTCTGAAAAGCTACTCCGAAAAATCGGCTCTGCGCGAACGCGACAAAGATGTCCTCGCATTAATCTCGCGCCAACTGGGCGCTGCCATCGATCACAAGCGCAACGAACAATCCCTGCGCCGTTCTGAAATTCGCTATCGCTCGCTGGTGCAGACCGCGGTCTATGGAATTTACCGCTCCAGCCTGCAAGGCCAGTTTCTCGACGTCAACCCCGCGCTCATCGGAATGCTGGGCTACAGTTCCGCGCTCGAAGTGCTGGCACTCGACCCGCAAAAAAATGTTTTCCTCGACGCCGGTGAATACAGCCGCCTGGTCGATGAATTCCAGCGGACCGGACGCGTCGACGGATTCGAGGTTCGCTGGAAAAGGAAAGATGGCGCTGCCATTACGGTCCGCATCAGCGGCCGTGCAGTCGCCAGTGAAATTGAGCCCGCCGATGTCCTCGAGGCCATCGCCGAAGACATTACCGAACGCCGCGTCCTCGAAGATCAGTTCCGTCAATCGCAGAAAATGGAAGCCGTCGGCCGCCTTGCCGGAGGCATCGCTCACGATTTCAATAATCTGCTCACCGTGGTCAGCGGTTACACCGAGGTTCTCCTCGATCAATTGATGATTGGTAATCCTCTGCGTGCCAAGGCCGAAGCCATTCAGCAAGCCTCCGATCGCGCCACCACGCTCACTCGTCAGCTTCTCGCCTTCAGCCGCAAGCAGCTCCTGCAGCTCAAGGTAGTCGATGTCAACGCCATCGTTGCCGATATGGAGCGTCTCCTCCGCCCGCTCATCGGCGAGGATATCGAACTCACCACCAATCTCGATGCCTCCATCGGCTGCACCCGTGCCGATGCCGGTCAGCTCGAACAAGTCATCATGAATCTGGTAGTCAACGCCAAAGATGCCATGCCGAACGGCGGCAAAATTCGCATCACCACCGCCAGCGTCACTCTCGATGATTCCTACCGTCCGGAAAATACTTTCATCAAGCATGGCCCTTACGTCATGATTTCTGTAGGCGACACCGGCCAGGGCATGGACCGCGAAACCCAGGCCCGCATCTTCGAACCCTTTTTCACCACCAAAGAAAAAGGCAAAGGCACCGGCCTCGGACTTTCCACCGTCTACGGAATCATCAAGCAAAGTGGCGGCTACGTTTTCGTGCAGAGTGAGCTTGGCCGTGGCACCGTCTTCACCATGTATTTCCCGCGAGTGGACGAGCCCTCTGAAATGAACGGTGTGGCTCCAGTCTCGGTCGCAGTCGCCGGAGGGTCGGAAACCATCCTGCTGGTGGAAGACGAAGAGTCGGTTCGCCAGTTAATTCGCGAGACTTTAGAATCCCGCGGCTACGATGTTCTCGAAGCCTGCAATGGCAACGCCGCTCTCGCCCTCGCCGCCGCCCGCGCGGAGTCAATTCATCTCGTCATCACCGACGTCGTCATGCCCGGCCTCAGCGGCCACGAACTCGTTCAACAATTGCTCGCCTCTCGTCCCAACACAAAAGTCCTCTACCTCTCCGGCCACGCCGAAGAAGCCGTCGCCAGCCCGCTTCCCGCCGACGTCCCAAAAGCTTTCCTGCAAAAACCCTTCACCCTGCAAAACCTCTCCCGCAAAGTCCGCGAAGTCCTCGGCCCCGCCACCAACTAATCCACCGTCATTCTCATCCTCATCGATTACTCATCCAATTTGCAGCCGTCAAAATTGCTTTGTCATCATGAGCGAAGCGAAGGACCCATGTAACTTGCCGACACGACCTCAGCGCACGCTCACCGCCCATGCCGCCAGCGCAACCGTGGAAGAGCGGCGCTTTAGCGCCGCGTCATAGATTCACTAAATAGCGGGCTTTAGCCCCCGAAATTCCCCGCAACCACCCGCCCCAGATCGCCATCCAAAATAGACGATCCGCTTCGCCTGAATCTATACCCCCGCTCCCATCATCAGTACAATAAGAATTCTGGAGGAGAAAATCATGGCCTTTGAACTACCGCCTTTACCGTATGACTACGCGGCCCTCGAGCCCACCATCGACAAGCAAACGATGACCCTGCACCACGACATGCATCACGGTGCCTACGTCAAAAATCTCAACGCAGCCATCGAAAAACATCCCGAACTCGGCAAGAAAACCGCGGAAGAATTAATCCGTGACCTGAACTCAATTCCTGAAGACATCCGCGCCGCGGTCCGCAACAACGGCGGCGGCCACGTGAACCACTCCATGTTCTGGAAGATCATGAAGCCCAAAGGCGGCGGCGATCCCACCGGCCCTATCGCCCAGGTCATCACCAAAACCTTCGGCAACTTCAAAGATTTCCAAACCAAATTCAACGACGCCGGCGCGAAACAATTCGGCTCCGGCTGGGTCTGGCTCGCCAGCAAAGGTGGCGACGACCTGCACATCATGTCCACGCCCAATCAGGACAATCCAATTTCGCAAGGCCATTTCCCCATCTTCGGCAACGATGTCTGGGAGCACGCCTACTATCTGAAATACAACAACCGCCGTCCGGAATATCTCACCGCTTGGTGGAACGTCATCAACTGGGACGAAGTCAACGCCCGCTACGAAGCCTTCAAGAGCGGCAAGCACGTGCAAGAACCAGCCATGGCCCGCTAACTCTAACTGATGTGGAGACAGCCTTCGGCTGTCCCGCAAAGCGCAGCCAGTGGAATCTAAAAACCGCGAACAGCAGCAAAAGGCCTCGCCGCAAGCGAGGCCTTTTTTATCACTTCCATTTATTCCGCGGACGCTCTAAGCCGCCGCCGTCTCCACATACGCATCCGGCTCCGCCTCAAATTCCTTTCTGCACTCATCCGAACAGAAAAAATATTTCCTGCCCGCAAACTGGGTTTGAAATTCGCCCTTACTGTCGTCAATTTTCATCCCGCAAACCGGATCCTTCGTCATTCATCCCCTCCATCTAAAAATTTGTTTTCACCTATCCGCACTTCCTGTTGCAAAAATCCTTCCGTTCTCCGATCGTCTTGAACTGGCTGCCTCTTCAGCATTTCTGCCTCTCGATCTTCTGCCCGCAAAACTCTCACCGGAAAAATCTTCTCGCCCCGTGCACGTTATACCGTCGGGCGAAAACCGTAGATACTCATCCAGAACCTCCACCCGCTTTCTGCATTTCCTGTGCAAGCTCTGTGGACAATCCGCCCTCCCGCCCGCCCACTTTTTTTCTTCTCTTCCGCCGCGCGCTACGGGACCCCGCCCTTCACGCGCCCTGCAGACGCATCCTCGAGAACTTCCTGATCCATATTAATTCTGAAAAATCTCATCTAGGATTTTCCTCAACTGCACCAAAAATACTGAATTGACCCCGCGCCTTTTCGCTCGTACATTCTCATTCGCTCCTAAACAAAAAATTGAAATCGAACTCAAGCCGAAGACTCGAAGCGGCGTGAGACAAACATTGAGCAGGCGTCGGCATTCGCGAACCAAATTCGATCACCATTGCAGTTTCACCATCGAACAAGCCGGTCAGAAAACATGAAAGCAACCACTCCATGGATTACCTATCGCACTCGCTTTCTGGTCAAAGCCAAACAACTCACCACCAGCCTTACCTTCACCGACGCTCTCGGCCGTCAGCACTCCGGACGCAAGGGCGATTACCTCGTCGAATCCTCCGACGGTGTTCTGCGCATCGCGCCCCGGCAAATCTTCGAGGACATCTACGTCCCCTTGTTGGCCGCCGAAGTTCCCGAGCAGGTCGATACCTCTATCTTTTCTGCAAACTCGCCCCAGCCGGAGTCTTCCCGTTACCAGGATTCCGCCAGCATCCCGCTCCCGATTCGCAAACTTCCCCAATCCGAACCCAACCGCCGCAACCAGCTTCCCGGCTTCCGCTCCCTGTAAGAGTTTGCAGCCCACGACTAAGAGTTTACGCATGCCAAGAAAAGCCCCGTCATTACGACCAAGACCCCTGTTATTGCGACCAAACCCCCTGTCATGGCGGCCAAACCCCCTGTCATTCCGCCAAACCCCCTGTCATTCCGCCAAACCCCCTGTCATTCCGCCAAACCCCCACCCTGTCATTGCGACCAAACCCCCTGTCATTCCGACCGGAGCATTCCCTTCCGCCGCGGAAGGGAATGCGCAGTGGAGGAACCTGCTGTTTTTTCGCTCACAGTCAATTCTAGCTTTCGGCACCATCTCACAAGCCGGCGCCGCGTAAGCTCGTCAAAAAGAACCGGGCTTCAGCCCGCTATCCACTTTTATGAACCCCAGATGAATTCCCCTTGTGGAAAATCCGGACTCGACCGCCGCACCAAGCCCGTCATTGCTGTAGATACAACATGTAGTGTTTCCCTCTTGACAGCTACAATAAGCGGGAGTAACTTTGCAATCCCATAGGCTTTGAATTCGCCTCGCGGGAACGGGGCGACATTCGCCTAAGTAAAGCGAAGAGAGTAGTTACGACGGGTTCGGAGCCGGGCCAGAGGTGACCCGGCTCCATCCCGTAAACATAAACAAACAAAGGCCTTCCACGTCGAGAAGGCGAACCGAAGAAGCTGCGGTGGCCGTCCCCCGATCCTCCCCCGGTGGACGCCAAACTCAGTCAACAATAGTCGTCTTTCGCGCTGGGATGTGGTCTCAGTCTTTTGCCAGAGCCGAAAGACAAAAGCCAGTTCTTATAGGAGCCCAAATGGAAACCCTAACCCGCCTCGTTACCGATTCATTGGCCCGGCATGGCTTCGATCGCCCCATCGACCCGCGCCGCCTGCAATGGTCGCGCTGGTTCCGTTGCGACTCCACTCACAGTCTCCTAGTCGTCCCCAGCAAACCCGGCATCTTCGCCATCGCCGAAGAGGTAGGTGCAAGTGTGGCGCGGGCGCCCTCGCCCGCGACTGCCGCCCAAGCCTCCCGAAATATTCATGTAGGAACGGCCAGCCCCGAATTTCCCATCAAAGCTCATGTAGGGACAGCCAACATTGACTCCCCCATCAAGGCTCATGTGGGGACAGCCGCCCTCGGCTGTCCGCCCGAGCGCAGCTCGGGTCAGCCCTCCGCGCCCTTGGGTGGCGCAGCGCTTCAGCGCTGCGATTCAGCTCCCCAAACAGACGCGGCTTTAGCCGCCGAGGCACCGACCGCCAAGCGCATGCTTGCCGTTCTCCAATTCTCCGAAGACGACGATATGGCCTTCACCCTCGACCGCATGTTCACCCTTATCAATCCCATGCGCGCCCGCCTGGCTTCCGGCAAATGTTTCCTCCGCTTCGTCGTCATCGAAGACCAGGACCAGCGCCGCAGCATCTGCAGCGCCCTGAATCAATGGATGCTCTCCTCCTCCGAAAAAGCCAGCGGCCTTCCCGGCGCTTTCTCTTCCTCGGTGGAGCTAACCACGGCCGGCGCGGCAAGCGCGGCCCCTCTGGGCATGGACAACTCGCCCGCGCACCTCATCCCCGATTCCGGAGCCGGCAAGAATCTCCACTGTCCTCAGCCCCTCCCCTCCGGCTTTTAGAGCAGATGTGGAGTGGGCGATTGGACGAGTGCTCATGAAGGGCACCCTGGGAGGGCACTTTGGGAAGGCGTCAGGAAGAGTTGTCGAGAAGAGAAGCTCGGGAAGGGCACGGCTTTAGCCGTGCCGCAAGATGCGGTTATAAATTTTGGCTTTAGCCCCTGAGGTTCAAATGAAGGCTCAGGTGTACGAATTGCGAAACGCTATGGGATTGATTGACATTGCACCAAGAGTGCCTGCAGCACCGTGGAAGAGCGGCGCTTAAGCGCCGCGTCAGACGTAAAAAAAGGATTTTGGCTTTAGCCCCCGCGCCAAGCAGGAGCCAACATGCACGGCGCAAGAACCTGGGCGGAAAGAACAAACGTAGGTATCGACGCCCCGGAGGGGCGATTGACAATAGCCCGGCGCTTTAGCGCCGGGAGAAATTAGAAGCGAACACGCGTCCCGGAGGGACGCCTGAAAGTTTTCAGATAGACAGGAGCCGAAATGCACGACGCAAGAACCTGGGCCTTGGTCGAGAATCTCTCAAACTTGGACCAGATCGAATCGAGCCGCCGCGAAAGCGCCTCGAAATCAAGTCTGATGGCCAGCCGCTACCGCGTGATCGCCGCAGTTTTTATCGCTCACGCCGACTCTGCCGCCGATCCCGTGCTGCAACGCCTGGATCTGATCGAAGCCCGTAATTTCACGCGCCTGGCCGAGATCGAGGAAGCCTTCGCCGCTCGTGGCCATCAGGATCTGGCAGAAATAGCAAATCTGAAACAAGGAACCTTGGCTCTGCTCCAACGCTCAGAAAGTTGAGAAGCACCAGCCCCGTAGGGGCGACCGATAATAGCCCGGCACGGAAGTGCCGGATAGAAGTGGAAAGGTAGGAACAAGTCCCGTAGGGACGCCCGACAATAGCCCGGCGTTTCAACGCCGGGTAGAGAGCCGCCGGTGTAACCAGTCCCGTAGGGACGGCACGAGCTTAGCTCTAGTGTTTGGGTGATGGAGCCCAAGCAATATTGGGTGGCCGAGCACAAAGATTTCGGGTGGCGCAGCGCAAGGAATCGCAGCACAAAGATTTTTAGGTGGCGCAGCGCAAAGAATTGCGGCGCAAGGATTTTGGGTGGCGCAGCGCTTCAGCGCTGCGATTAGAGATTGCATTTTGAATGGGCTTTAGCCCCCGAGGTTCAGATGTGGCGAGTGCCAATCGAGCAAGCACAACCGTGGAAGAGCGGCGCTTCAGCGCCGCGTAAGACGTAAAAATGATTTGGGCTTTAGCCCCTGACAGCTCTTTACAACTCAAGCTTCACCCCGAACATTTTCCCGTTCGGGAACGCCCAATTTCCCGCCTCCGCCGCCCCGGGACGCCGAATCGGGTTCTGTTGATTAGAATCTAATTACTAATGGAGAAAGCAATGTCCGAGCTCAAAACTACCCCCGTCAACTCCCCCGCAACCTCTTTCCCGGCAAGCGATAACGCGGCCAGCAAGAAGACCGCCCCCGGCCTGTCCTTCCGCCGCCTCTTCACCAAACTCGGCGTTTCTCCCTACGACGAAGTCGAATGGGATCTCCGTCTCGCCCAGATCACCGACGCGCAAGGCAACGTGATCTTCGAGCAGAAAGACGTCGAAGTTCCCAAAGACTGGTCCATGACCGCGACCAACATCGTCGCCTCAAAATATCTGCACGGCAAAGTCGGCAGCCCCGAGCGCGAGACCGGAGTCCGCGCACTCGTCACCCGCGTCGCCGAAACCATCCGCAACTGGGGACTCGCGCAAGGCTATTTCAAAACTCCCGAAGACGGAGCCACCTTCCACGACGAACTCGTCCACATCCTCGTTCGCCAGTACGCCGCCTTCAACTCGCCCGTCTGGTTCAACGTAGGCTGCGATCGCATCGAGCCCAACTCTGACGCCCGCAACTGGCACTGGAATCCCGCGACGCAGCAAGTCGAATTCGGCGTCACCGGATACAGCAGGCCGCAATGCTCCGCGTGCTTCATCAATTCAGTAAAAGATTCGCTCGACTCGATTCTCACTCTCGCGAAAACCGAAGGCATGCTCTTCAAGTGGGGCAGCGGCACCGGAACCAATCTTTCCCCGCTGCGCGGCTCGACAGAAGGTCTAAGCGGCGGAGGCACCGCCAGCGGCCCGCTCAGCTTCATGAAAGGTTTCGACGCCTTCGCCGGAGTCATCAAGTCCGGAGGCAAAACTCGCCGCGCCGCCAAGATGGTCATCCTTAATGTCGACCACCCTGACATCGTCGAGTTCATCGAGTGCAAACAGAAAGAAGAAGCCAAAGCTCACGCGCTGGTCGCGCAAGGCTACGACGGATCGCATCCCGATTCCGACGCCTACTCCTCCATCTTCTTCCAGAACGCCAACAACTCCGTCCGCGTCACCGACGACTTCATGTACGCCGTACTCCGCGACACCGATTTCTCCACCAAAGCAATCGGCGACGGCAACGTCATGAAGACTTACAAAGCCAAAGATCTTCTGAAGAAAATTTCCGAAGCCACCTGGCACTGCGGCGATCCCGGCATGCAGTACGACACCACCACAAATCGCTGGCACACCTCAAAGAACACAGCGCGCATCAATGCCAGCAATCCATGCAGCGAGTACATGTTCCTCGACGATTCCGCCTGCAACCTCGCCAGCCTGAATCTTCTGAAGTTCGCGCCCAACGGCACGTTCGATGTCGAAGCCTATCGCCACGCCGTCGATATCCTAATCACCGCGCAAGAAATTCTCGTCGACAACGCCGGCTATCCCACAGAGATGATCATGCGCAACTCGCATGACTACCGCCCGCTCGGACTAGGCTACGCAAATCTCGGCGCACTCTTAATGGCCGCGGGTCTGCCCTACGACTCCGATGCCGGCCGCGACTACGCCGCCTGCGTCACCGCCATCATGTGCGGCGAAGCCTATCTGCAATCCAGCAAGATCGCCGAACAATGCCAGCCCCTGACCCCGGCCACGGAAGCCACAAAGAAGAATCTGGCAGAAACGAACCTTGGCGCTGGCATTCGTCTCGTTGACGGCGGCCACGATGCCCATGTGGTGACGGCCGCCCTCGGCCGTCAGGCCGAGCAAAGCTCGGCTGCCCCGGCACAAACCATGCCCGGCGGAGCCTGCCCCGGCTGGTACATCAACCGCGAACCCTTCCTCGACGTAATCCGCATGCACCGCGCCAGCGTCAACAACATAAACAAAAACAACGTCCCCACTCCACTCTACGAATCCAGCAAAACAACCTGGGACGAAGCCCTCGCCCACGGCGAAAAGCACGGCTACAGAAACAGCCAAGTAACAGTCCTGGCCCCCACCGGCACCATAGGTTTCATGATGGACTGCGATACTACCGGTGTAGAGCCTGATCTCGCGCTCGTTAAGTATAAAAAGCTGGTTGGCGGAGGGATGATTAAGATCGTCAATCAAACTGTGCCGACGGCTCTGTTCAAGCTTGGCTACGATCACGATCAGGCGAATGCGATTGTCAGTTACATCGATGCCACCGGAACCATCGAAGGCGCGCCGCATATCAAGGACGATCATCTTGCCGTCTTCGATTGCTCGTTCAAGCCGGCCAAGGGGACGCGTTCAATTGCTCCTATGGGGCACTTGAAAATGATGGCGGCGGCGCAGCCGTTTATCTCCGGAGCTATATCGAAGACCGTCAATCTTCCCGAGAACGCATCGGTCGAAGACATCATGGAAGCGTATCTGCAGGCGTGGAAGCTCGGCTTGAAAGCCGTTGCGGTGTATCGCGATGGCTGCAAAAAATCGCAACCACTTTCTGCGGCGGGGACGAAGACTGCGAACTCTTCGAAAGATGATCCGCGGCCGGGGGCGGCCGCGCCACACGAGCCTGAGGATATGAATGCGCCTCCGCGCGCCGTGCGGCACAAGCTGCAGGAAGAGCGCGCCTCGATCACGCACAAGTTCAACATTGGCGGGCACGAGGGCTACATCACGGTCGGGCTCTATCCCAATGGCGACCCGGGCGAACTGTTCATCACCATGGCGAAAGAAGGATCGACGGTCAGCGGATTGATGGACAGCTTTGCGCTGGCGGTCTCGATCGCGCTGCAGCACGGCGTGTCGCTGAAGTTGTTCTGCGAAAAATTCGCGCACACCCGCTTCGAACCCAGCGGCTGGAGCGGCAATCCCGACATCGGCTACGCCAAGTCGATCATGGATTACATCTTCCGCTGGCTGCAGTTGCGCTTCACCGGACAGCAGCAATTGCTCTTCGAAAATCTGCGGCCGAAGTTGTCAGGAGTCAGCTCGCAGCCGTCAGAGGATGCGGCGTCCAGCATGCGGCGTCCGGAAAGCGGGAACCGCGAACCGGGAGCCGGCTCCATCCACGCCGCCGACGCGCTGGCCGGCATCATCGACCTGGGCGACGCTCCCACCTGCAGCTTCTGCGGCAGCATCATGACGCGCAACGGTTCGTGCTATCGCTGCGGGAGTTGTGGAAGCACGAGCGGGTGCAGCTAAGTTTTTAAGTGTTGTCATTGTTAAGTGTTGAAATTGTTAAGTGTTGAAATTGTTAAATGTTGAAATTGTTAAGTGTTGAAATTGTTAAGCGTTGTCATTTTTAAGGGTTGTCATTCCGACCGAGCGCGTTCTTTGCGCGACCGAGGAATCTGCTGTTGAGTCTTGAAAGGGCATGGCTTCAGCCATGCCAAGGACCGAACCAATCTCGACGGCTTTAGCCGCTGAGGTCGAACTTAAAATTAGTGTATACGTACTGTGAAGGGGGACACGGCACGCCGTGTCCCCATTTTTATTTAGAAACGAGGTCTAGATAGGAGTAGTTGATGCCTAATTTCTTCTCAGCGTTCTCTACGGACGTGTTTCGTCCCCTCGCAACATTGTTGCTTCCCGGAGCTATAGGCATAACGACTTGGGTTGTGGCGATCCTTTGGAGGTTTCCTGCGGTCAAAGACTTGGTCTCGCGAAATCACACCGAAGTAGGGTTCGTGTTTTTTCTCGCAATGGTGTTCGCGGGCTTGGTATTTGAGGATTTTGGAGCTCGATTGGAAGACCGATTTGATCGCTGGGCCGATCAGCGTACCAACGGACAACACACGGAAAATTGGAATGCCTATCTTCAGGTAGCTTTCAAATCGGATCCGATTGGGCGGCGATACGCTCGAACGCCTGTCTTGAGGCTGAAATTTGAGCTCGGGGTAGTCTTTGCGATGGTAAGTTCCGGGTTCGGTCTGATTTGGTTGGCGGCGCTTGGTCTTAGCTGCGCGGCAGTGTTATGCTGCGGCGTTCTTCGCGTGGCTTTTATCGTCTCGGGATTCCTGGAGGCTATTGCGACCCATAAGCTGCTTTCCAAGACCCGCGCCGGACTACTTGGACCGATACGCGTGGTTGAGTAAGAGCTAGGGTGCTTCGTTCGTGGCTGCCATGGAGCCATTCATGCGGCTGACACCCGTTCCCCTTTAGGATCGCTTGACGCGGCGCTGAAGCGCCGCTCTTCCACGGTGCTGCGTGGGTTCGCGGTGGTGCTTTCACGTCGTATCAGCGCTGTCGTGGCGGGATTCGACTGCGTTTTTCGAGGGGCTTACGGTACGACCGAGGTGGTGCTCTTCTCGCGTTTGCTTATTCAGTCGGGCGAAGGGCGACCACGGGGCTGAAGCCCGTTCCTCTTTGGGATCGCTTGACGCGGCGCTGAAGCGCCGCTCTTCCACGGTGCTGCGGGAGCTTGTGGTGTCCTCCATTAATCTTGATCGTCGCTTACGGTTGCGCGATCGTTGCCACGAATCTCAGTTGCCATCCCTGACGCTTGCGCGACCGTGGAAGAGCGGCCCTTTCAGGGCCGCGTGACGAAGCGAAACGATTGCGGGCTTTAGCCCCTGTGGTCGCTTTCCCGATCTGGGATCGTATTCTTCGTTCCGAGATAGTTATCGGGCTCGCTTCTCTGTGAACGGCGCTACGATTCTGGCATGGATGAATCGCAGCGGACCTTCTTCATCACAACGGTAACTTGGCAACGCGTGCCGATCTTTCGTACGGAAGCTCGGGCGCGGCTTCTGATTGATGTGCTTCTTGACTATCGCGAGCAGGGGAAATATCTGCTCCATGAGTTTGTTATTATGCCCGATCATCTTCATGTGCTGCTCGCGCCTGCGTGCGGAATCTCGGTGGAGCGCGCGGTTCAATTTATCAAGGGTGGATTTTCTTATCGACTTCGGAAGGCGGAGAAGATTCAGGTTTGGCAGCAGAGTTTTACGAATCATCGGATTCGGGACGCGGAGGATTACGAGAGGCATTGCGAGTATGTTCGTTTGAATCCCGTGCGCGCGGGGTTGGTACGGGATGCGAGGGCTTATCCGTTTTCGTCGGCGAGTTCGGCATTCAAGTTGGATGCAATGCCACAGGGGCTAAAGCCCAGTTTCCCTAAAATTGCTTAACGCGGCGCTGAAGCGCCGCTCTTCCACGGTACCGCGAGGGTCCGTGGAGATTCCAAGAACGCCGCTATGGGAGCCCGTGGCGATTCAAGGAAAGGCGATGCAAGAGTTCGTATTCCTGAACGTGGTGGGCGCTGGCGATTGCCGAATTTCTTGTCAAGGGGGCGACACGATATATATCTGGGTATCATGATGAAGGCAAAGGGGAAATATTGTCTGGCTATTGTGTCCCATTTGGACTATGCAATATGTTATAATAAGTATATAGAGTTGAACATTTAATTTCCGGTACGGAATTTTGAGTCGCGGCCTTTTCGGGGGCCGCGATTTTTATTTGGGGCGAAGAGGCAAAATCAAATGCGCAGAAAGCCGGATCGACTTGCAGGCGGGAAGCTGAAGGATTCAAAAGAACGCGGAGAATGGGCCGAACTCTATTTCATGATGCTGGCGGCAGGACATGGAATGAAGGTCTCAAGACCATTTGGCGTGACAAGGTACGACGTTGGAGTAGATCATCCAACGCGATCGCTCCGGGTACAAGTGAAGTCGACCATCCACTGGCGCACGGGTCACGGATACAGCCTCAAGCTGGTCGGATCGAGACGCAGGAAATACGAGCCGGGAACCGTGGATTTTTTCGCGATTCTCCTCATTCCCGTTGATGAGTGGTATCTCATTCCTTTCGGGATAGTCGGCGAAGCCCATTGCAGCCTCCATTTTTCTCCCCGCAACAAGCGGCAGAAATATGGAAGATATCGAGAGGCGTGGGAGCTACTGCGAGGCGAAACGGGGCTGACGATTCAGGCTTGTTGGGATGAGAGCTGTAGCGGCGGACGCGAAAGCAGGTTCCTCGCGCGCTCGGAATGACAAGATTAATCGTTCCCAGAATACCAATCGTTCTCCACAAAAATTCTAACGAGGGGCGGGTAGGTTTGAACTCCAGCTATCGGCGAGGATGAGCCAGGCTCCGAGGCGCCTCCAGGTTTTGAGGTATTTGCCGCGGTCGCCGCGGATGGTGCCGTCGGGCTGGTGGATGGCGACGGTGTAGCGGCCGATCTCCATGGCGAGATCGCCGGCGGCTTCGATGCGGATGGTTTCGAGGCGGAGGTCCTGGTATCCGGTGTCGGCGAAATTGTGGAGAAGGCGCTCGACGGATTTGGGACCGTAGGCGGGGTCGTGATGCGGGGCCATCAGGGCGCCATCGGGCGCGAAGAGGGCGGCGGCTTGATCGTAGTTGCCGGTGTTGAAGGCGATGACGAAATCCTGCGCGAGATTGCGGATGAGGGACTGGACATCCATGAACGGACGTGAGTCCGCCACGGAACCTGAGTAGGGCCGGTACATCTTTACTACCTCCTGGGGGAAGGCAAGAGCAAGCGGCCGTTCAGCGAGCGGCGCTGCTCTTTGTTGCTAGGGATTCTAGCGCAAGAGACTGTGGAAAGAGAAAAATTCTGCAGAGTTGAGGAGGGGATTCCTGCAGTGGGACGGGAGAACACCGTAGGCGAGACGGGGAAATATTGGAGAGGGCATCCAGCGAAGGCGAGGGCGGCATCTGATTTGGGCCCGAAATTGGAGGCAAAGCAGATAGTCAAGCGAGGAATCTATGAGATTTCAAGACGTGAGACTTAAAGGCCTGGGTACGGGATTGTTGGGTGCAGGATTGTTAGGACTGGTGCTGGGAACGTGCGGGACGGTGAAGGCTCAGGATGCAAGGGATGATGCCAAGCCGCAGCAGGAAGAGCCGAAGCAGGATGAGGCGAAGCCGGCGCAGCCGAAGGAAGAGCCGAAAGCGGCGAAGCCTGGGCAGCAGCAGGAAGCGCCCAAGGCGGAGGAAGGGAAGCCGGCGGCCAGGAACGACAAGAACGACAAGCAGGATGAGAAACACAACAACGAGATGAAGCCGGCGCAGGATCAGAACCGTCCGATGCAGAACAATAATGATCGGGCCATGCAGAATGGTGGCGATCATGCGAAGCCGGCGACGAATCAACGCGGGCAGCGGATTCCGGATGATAAATTCCGGGCGAATTTTGGGCGGCAGCACACGTTCCGGGTGCGTACGCAGGTGATGCAGGGACAGCCGCGGTTTCAATATGGCGGGTATTGGTTCGCGCTGGCGAATCCGTGGCCGGGAGACTGGGCTTATACGGACGATTGCTACGTTGACTATATTGACGGAGAGTATGTGTTGATTGATCTGCTGCATCCGGGAGTAGAGATTCCGCTGGTCGTAGTGGTGGAATAGTTTGAATTGAGGTAATGAAAGGCCCTCCGCGCGGAGATAATCTTCGTGCGGAGGGCTTTTTTTTTGGCATTCAGGGTTTAAAGACAACGTCAAAATCTTTAACACGGGGGACACGGGGTTACACAGGGGAAGGGCGGGGGAAGACTTGTTTCTACTTGTGCGTGGGGCGAAGTTGACGGTATGGTGCGCGGATGGGCGAGCGGGAGATGGTTACGCGAAATCGGGATGACGAGAAGACGGGCCAGGAGCGGGTGAAGGATGCGGGGACAGTTTGTCCTAATTGTTCGGCGGAGTTGCGGGAGCGAGGGTGCAAGTTAAGCTGTGCTGTTTGTGGGTTTTATTTGAGTTGCTCTGATTTTTATTGACTGTTCATAATGTTGGCGAGGTGGAGATGCTCTGACAGGCTGAGCGCTGTGCGTCTACAATGATCAGGTATTTTATTTCTTGATCATGATGAGGAGAACGTGATGGAACGCAAGGCTAGCGCGGTTTGGAAGGGCGGATTGAAGGATGGGAAGGGAACGATCTCGGCTCCGGGCGGAGTGCTGAAGGATACGCAATATTCGTTCACTTCGCGGTTTGAAAATGGTCCAGGGACGAACCCGGAGGAGTTGATTGCGGCGGCGCATGCGGCTTGTTTTTCCATGGCGCTATCGGCGCAGCTCGGCGGGGCGAATTTGAAGCCGGAGAGCATAAATACGAACGTGACTTTGACCATGGAGAAGCAGGACGCGGGTTGGACGATTACATCGAGCCACATCGATGTAGTGGGGAAGGTTCCGGGCGCGGATGCGGCGACGTTTCAGAAGTATGCGGAAGCGGCAGAAAAGGGATGTCCGGTGTCGAAGGTGTTGAACGCGAAGATTTCGATGACCGCGAACCTGGGGTAGGCGGCTTCCGGATTTTGGGCGTGCGCTTTTATTGACGGGCGGATTCGCGATCTTAAAACGCAGAGTGCGCTGAGAAATTCCGCGGAGTACGCTGAGTTCTCGATCGCTTGGCGAAATGCAGATCCTCTAGCGCCTGTGTTTGACAGGTGGTAGCGGGGCTGTAAAATAGGGACGTTGATCTTCCTGACTCGGCGGCCTTGCGGCTGCCGCTGCATTGCAGTCCAGTATTGCCATCGTGGCGGAATTGGCAGACGCGCATGGTTCAGGTCCATGTACCGGCAACGGTGTGGGGGTTCGAGTCCCTTCGATGGCACCATTTGTAGTTTTCCAAGAGCTCATCTCGCGATAAAGATTCAGCCTGGGGCCATTCCCTGCGAATACATTCGCGGGCTCTAGCGACGAGAGTCGGTAGAGATTCGAATCGAGCTGCGGTTTCGCTGGGCCTAGTTTTGTCGCAATGTATATGGTATAGGTCAGCTTCTTTTTTCTGTCTTCTATTTTTTCCCATCTTCTGTTTTTCCCATCCGGGCGCAGCGAGCCCATCGTGACAACTCACTAAAAGCAACGTTACCGGTCTGGATCTGATGCTTGCGGGATGGGGTTTGCAGTTATGCCGCGCGGGGGTTGGAGTGCCCGGTTCGGTGTAGTTGGTTGCGCGGAGTGTGATCCACATCACTCTGAGAAGTGATGAACCTCATAGCGGCTAGTTAGCAGCGCCAGCTAATATCCGGCATCTTGGGAAATCAGGGAAACCTAAGAACTTCTCGAAACGACTTGGGGTGATTTCATATGAGGAAAGCCGGATTTCTTTTGCTTGCTGGGGTACCGGTCATGGTTTTGCTGCTGATTTCCGCGGTGAATCCGCCGAAAGTGTCAGCGGTTCCCAGCTACGCGAGGCAAACTGGTTTGGCCTGCAGTGGCTGCCATTATGCTCCGCCGGAGCTGAACCCTGCCGGGCGACGCTTCAAGCTGCTGGGATATGTCGATCGGGCGGATGAGACCAAAGTTATCAAGACAGATGGAGGCAAAAAGCGCGCCGCGCTCGATCTTCTTGCTTCGCTGCCCCTTTCCGTAATGCTGGAAACCTCGTTTACTTCCACCAAGTCACCGCTGCCCACTTCTCAGAATGGCAGTTTTGAATTTCCTCAGGACATTTCGCTCTTTCTTTCCGGGGCATGGACCAGCAACGTCGGCAGCTTTCTTCAAGTGACTTACGACACGCAGGACGACCATTTCACCAGCGATAACACAGATATCCGCTATGCAAATAAAACGAAACTGGGTGGCAAGGAGCTGGTTTATGGGCTCGACCTCAATAACAATCCGACCGTAGAGGATCTGTGGAACAGTACCCCGGCATGGGGCTTCCCGTGGATCCAGAGCGATTTTGCACCGACTCCGGCCGCTTCTCCCATCATTAACGGGGGCTTGGCGCAGGACGTTGCGGGGATTGGTGGCTTTGCTATGTGGGACAACCATCTTTATGTGGACGCAGCCATCTATCGCTCAGAACACGTAGGAAGTTCTCAACCAAATCCGGGGGATGGTTCTGCCAACAACATTCGGGGAGTAGCGCCCTACTGGCGGATTGCCTTTCAGCAATTGACTGGGAAGACGCAATACGAGGTAGGCACTTACGGCATCCACGTGCGGAACAGCGCGCTCACCGGCCCCGGCCCGCAGGATGAGTACACCGACTTCGCCTTTGACACCCAGATCGATCGGACGCTCTTCCGCACGGATGTGCTTTCATTCCGGGGGAGTTATATCCGTGAAAACTCTAGTTTATTGGCGAGCGGATTCGGCTCAAATCATCTGAATACTGTTCTGGCAAATGCCGAGTACCATTTCGGCAATCGCTATACCGGGACATTCGGCATTTTCAATACCGGCGGGACGGTCAATCCAGGGCTGTATCCGCCTGCCGCCGTCAGCGGCAGCGCAAACGGAGACCCGAGAGGCGCCGGCTACCTCGCGAACCTCTCATACTGGCCGTGGCAAAACCTGCAACTGGCTGCGCAGTACACCGGCTACACGCGGTTCAACGGCGGCTCGACCAACTACGACGGATCTGGCCGTAACGCGAGTGCAAACAACACGATCTATCTCGACGCGAAGTTCATTTTCTAGGAATCAGGTCAGGCACCGAGAAGCGCAAATTCAAAGGAGAAAACGCAATGAAGTTCAAAGCATTGACATTGATACTGACGGTTGTGATGGCCGGTCTGTGCAGCGCGGCCTGGGCGGGCGATATTGAGGGCAAGGTGACGGGAATGAAAGGGCAGTCGGCAGTTTACGTCGATGCCATCGCCGGGAAAACCTTTCCCGCTCCCAAAGAGCATCCAGTGATGGACCAAAAGGGATTGATGTTCGCGCCGCACATCATGGTCGTACAACAAGGCACAACGGTTGAGTTCCTGAACAGCGACAGCGTGCAGCATAACGTCTTCTGGACGGCGATTGGCAGCGATAAGAAAGCGGGACACAATCTGGGAACGTGGCCGAAAGGCGAGAAGCGGCCGTACACCTTTGACAAGGCCGGGGTTGTGCCGCTGCTCTGCAATGTACATCCGGAAATGGGGGCATATATCATCGTCAGCCCAACTCCTTATTTTGCCCAGACTGACGATGCGGGCAACTACAAAATCAAGGACGTTCCCGACGGCAGCTACACGCTTACCGTTTGGCATGAGGGCGCCAAGAATCAGTCGAAGCCGGTGACCGTTTCCGGCGGCGGCAAAGCGGATTTCACCCTGAGCAAGTAAGGAGCAGGAAGCGGGGAGCGACAGAGCCGGTTCAAGCGGGCTTCGCTCCTCGCATCCCTTTTGTGTGTTAGCTCTCTAACTCCAGTCATTACTCGGTCGAATCATTACCCGCTCGAAACGGTCCGCAATGCTGAAGCGATTCAAAAACAAGAAGGTCGATGGGGATTGGCTGAACAGCAATTTTCCCTGCATGATGGCCTGCCCGGCACACACCAATGCTGGACGTTATGTGGGCCTGATTGCCGATGGCCGCTTCGAGGAAGCGTACCGGCTGGCGCGCGAGCCGAATCCATTGGCGAGCATCTGCGGGCGGGTTTGTGCACATCCGTGCGAGACGGCGTGCCGACGCGGCGAGATCGACCGTCCAATTTCAATCCGGGCGCTGAAGCGTTTTCTTACCGAGCAATACGGACCGGAGTCAAAGCATCCCATCAACGTCAATGAAGGGCGCGTTCAAAACAAGTTAGCGTACAAGGTAGCGATTATCGGAGGTGGGCCAGTTGGACTCTCGGCAGCGCACGACCTGGCGCTGATGGGGTACGCGGTTACGATTTTCGAAGCCGCGCCCGTCGCAGGCGGAATGTTGTACCTGGGAATTCCGGAATACCGTTTGCCGCGCGACGTGGTGGAAGCGCAGGTCCGCGAGATTCTTGAAACCGGCGACATCACACTCAAACTGAACCAGGCTGCGGGTCGAGACTTTTCTGTTTCCGATCTGCGGCAGCAGGGATTCGACGCGATTCTAGTAGCGGTCGGCGCGCACCGCAGCCGCGATCTCAGCATTCCCGGAGTCGATCTCGACGGCGTTTACAAGGGCATCGATTTCCTGCTCAACGTAAATCTCGGCTACAAGTTCACCATCGGGAAAAAGGTAATCGTCATCGGCGGCGGCAACGTTGCCATGGACGTAGCGCGCTCGGCCGCGCGTGAAGTGGTCAAACAACATGCGGCTGGCGTGCAAGAGGTCGAACCGTCGGCGGAAAATGTTTCGGCCGTGGCCACGAAAGAGATGGTGGACATTTCTCTCTCTGCCTTGCGCATGGGTGCGCAGGAAGTGAACCTGGTCTGCCTGGAGCGCCGCAACGAAATGCCTGCCGCGCTCGAAGAGATCGAAGAAGCCGAAGAGGAAGGCATCATTATTCATCCCGGCCTGGGACCGAAGCGGATTCTGGGGAAGGACGGCAAGGTCTGCGCTCTGGAGACGCTCAAGACGAAGTGGGTCTTCGACGAGAACAAACGATTCAATCCCGCCTTCTACGAGAACAGCGAGACTCAGATCGAGTGCGACACCCTCATCATGGCGATCGGGCAGGCCCCGCGGCTCGATTTCCTAACGCCAGCAGATAAGGTCGAACTCTCGCCGCGGGGTCTGATCGCGGTCAACCCGCAGACTCTGATGACGTCTGCTCCGGGAATTTTTGCCGGGGGCGACTGCGTCTTCGGACCGCGCCTCATTATCGATAGCGTGGGCGATGGCAAGCGTGCGGCGGTGGGCATTGATGAATATCTGCGCGGGGGAAAACATCCCGAGCCGATCATCGAAGTGGAAGTGCTTAAGCGGCACGCCATGCCACTTGGCTTTCTGGATATCAACCGGCAGCCGGTGCCCATGCTTCCGCTGGAACGCCGTACTGGTGTGACCGAGGTTGAGATTGGATACGACGCTCAGAGCGCCATGGCAGAAGCTCAGCGCTGCCTGCACTGTTGGACCAACACCATCTTTGAAGGCACTCCCGAAGATGGCAGCATGTGCATTCTGTGCGGCGGGTGCGTGGATGTGTGCCCGGAGAAATGCCTGGAACTGGTTTCACTCGACCGGATCGCTTTCGAACCGCAGACGATCGCGCACATTCGCGACAATCAGGAATGCTTCGGCGTGGAATTCGACGAAGTGGCTGCGGATGAACTTGGAGTGGTTACCGGAGCGGCGATGTTAAAGGACGAAACGCGCTGCATTCGCTGCGGCCTTTGTGCGATGAGGTGTCCGGTGGGAACTATCACGATGGAGTCATACAACCTGCTGCCCGCCGAGCCGACCGGGCTGATCTCAATTGCTGCGATCGGAGCGGGGCTGCAGAAATAGGCAAGGAACTCATGGCAGAAGAACAGAAAAATACGAGCGAGCAATCGGTGACCGATGTGAACCGGCGGCAGTTTTTCGCGAAGCTGGGGCTGGGCTCGTTGGGCATCGCAGCGGCGGGCACGGCAGCATTTGCATATCAATATCTGCAGCCCAATGTGCTCTATGAACCATCGCCGGTGGTGAATGAGGGGAAGCCGGACCGCTACTCTCTCGACTCCGTGACGCTGGACGTGAACGCCGGCATCTACATCATCCACTCGCAAGAAGGTTACTTTTCGCTGAGTGCGGTGTGTACGCATCTGGGTTGCCTGACCGCGTGGAAGCCGGAGTTGGGAATCATTGCCTGCCCGTGCCACGGCAGCAAGTTTTATGTTCAAGCCGAGGATGGTCACAAGCCGGGCGACAAAATCGAAGGCCCGGCTCCGCGGCCGCTCCCCTGGAAGCGCATATGGCTGAATGACGACGGCGACCTTCTGGTCGATCGCTCCACCGATGTCCCGCCGTTAGCGCGCGACTCTTTTGTGAGGATCTGATATGGCGAAAACGGCAGACCAATACTTCGATGATTTGCGCGCCACCCGGGTGTGGCGGTCGATCTTCCGCAGCGGGACGGGTAGCAGCACGCTGAAGCGTGCGCTGGCAATTCAGCAGAATGTTTTTCTGCACTTGTTTTCCACCAAAGTCCGCACACGAATGTTGAGCTTCAGCGCGACCTGGTATTTGGGAACGCTGACGCTGGGCACATTCTTTATTCTGGTCGCGACCGGCATTCCGCTGATGCTCTATTACCATCCGTCGGCGCCGCAGGCTTATAACGACACGAAAGATCTGCAGTTCGTAGTCTCCTCAGGCTTGTTCCTGCGCAATCTGCATCGTTGGTCGGCGCACGCGATGGTTTTCCTGGTGTTCGCGCACATGTTCAAAGTTTTCTATCGCGGAGCGTATCGCACTCCCCGCGAATTTAACTGGGTGATCGGGGTGGTGCTGCTGCTGATCACGCTGCTGCTGAGCTATACCGGTTATCTGCTTCCGTGGGATCAACTGGCTTACTGGGCGATCACGGTGGGGTCGAACATCGCTTCGGCTACACCGTTCATCGGGGACAAGATTCATTTTTTGCTGCTGGGCGGGAATACAGTCAACGCCAATGCGTTGCTGCGCTTCTATGTGTTGCATTGCATGATTCTGCCGCTGACCGCGATGTTCTTCGTGGCCATCCACTTCTGGCGAATTCGCAAGGATGGCGGCCTGTACGCGCATTCCAGCGAACCGGCGGTGCGCCGCGCCAATGCGACAGCGCATGAAGATGTAAAGGAGGCGCTCTGATGTCAGACTCCAAAGACTTCGTTGCAGGCATTGATTCCAACGCAAAAAAATCTCCGCGGCGCATCGTCTTCATTACGCGCAGAACTTCCGCGCAGGTAAGAGCCGAGAGCGAAGACCAGGTACAAACCTTTCCTGAGGTTTTGTTCCGGGCCGCGGTCGCGATTCAAGTGCTCGCCATCGCATTAGTTTGGACCGCCCTGATGTTCAACGCTCCCCTCGAAGGCCTGGCTGATCCTTCGCACACACCGAATCCGGCGAAGGCGCCCTGGTATTTTCTTGGTCTGCAGGAGATGCTGCATTATTTTCCGCCCGTGGTCGCAGGGGTGCTGGTGCCGGGATTGGTTGTAATGGCGCTCTTCGTAATTCCGTACTTCAAAGTAAACATCGAAGCCGAAGGTCTGTTCACGAAGGACCGGGCGAAGCGGCTGCGCATCTTTTACGCCGTGGCAGCCCTATTGATGGCCTTCCTGGGCTGGTTTCACGTTGTGGTAGCTCTCATTCCAACCTTGATTATGGCGGGCTTGATGATCATAGCGTCCCAGAGTTCTGTGCAGTCGCGATCGCCCTTCCGCCGTTATCTGGCGGCCAGACCGCTTTCCTATTGGGTGATGACGTGGTTCTTGTTCGAACTGGCAGTGCTTACCGCCATCGGCACATTTTTCCGCGGGCCGGGCTGGGCCTGGGTGTTGCCGTGGAGGTCCTATTAAGGATGCGACGCATATGAAAGAAAAGCTAACGTCGCTGTGGCAAAAGTTATTCGGCGATAGTGTTCGCGCGTTCGGCGTGGTCAGCGTGGTGTTTCTGTTGTCGATTGCCATTGCTCCGGCAAAAAATCACTTCAGCGAGTGGCGCCATTATCAGCACGGCTATCTTAAGATGATCCGCAACCGCAGCGATGCCAACACTCTGCAGCGGCATTTCGAGGGCGGCATTCAACAGATCTGGCTGCCCGACCTCGGAGTGGTGGACCGCTGCACCAGTTGCCACGTAGGAATGAAGGAGGCTTCACTCTCGGACGTTTCCAGCCAGCCCTTCCGTCCGCACCCGGTCATTCCTCATAAGCTCGATCAATTCGGATGCACTCTGTGTCATCGCGGACAGGGCGCGGCAACCACAGTGGCTGAGGCGCACAATAGCACGCTGGCCTGGGAGCAGCCAATTCTTCCCGCCAAGTACATCGAATCCTCGTGCGGAGAGTGCCACCGCGGCTCGCTTCCGGGAACGCCCGTGTTAAATCAGGGGCGCCAGTTGCTCTCGCGCTACGGCTGCGTGAACTGCCACATGGTGAAACTGCCGGAGGGAACCACGATGAAGGCCTCCGACGACCCACCGTCGCTTTCGCACATCGCGGATAAGACAACGCGGGAGTGGATCTATGCGTGGCTAAAAGATCCGCTGGCCTATGCCTCCACGGCAACCATGCCGAATTTCAAGTTGACGGACGACGATGCCCGCGACATTTCCGCCTTCTTGGTCGCCAACAGCACATCGTTGCCAGGAAGCAGTGTCACGCTTTCGGCCAAGCCTGCTTCGGATCCTGCCGCCGGTGCGAGCCTCTACGGCGAATCCTTCTGCGCTTCCTGCCACGCGGTACAGAATGCCGCCGGAAATATGGTGGGAGGCAACGTTGGACCGGAGCTGACGAAAGTAGGCAGCAAGGTCAAGCCGGAATGGCTGCAGGCCTGGTTGCAGAACCCGCGCAACTACGATCCTGAAACCGCCATGCCGCACTATCGATTGAATGATGGTCAGGTGGCAACTCTCTCCACGTTCCTTCTCGCCAAATCAGATTCCGATCTGCTCGCGAATGTTCATCTGGAAGCGGCAACGCCCGAGCAGATTGCTCACGGCAAGCGCCTGGTTTCCGACTACGGCTGCGCCTCGTGTCACGAAATTTCCGGGATTAAGAAGCCGGAGAACTTTGCGCCGGAGCTCAGCCGCATCGGCAGCAAGTCGATTACTCAACTTATTTTCTTTCCTGGAATGCCGCATACATTGCCGGATTACATTGCGGGCAAGATTAAGCAGCCACGCGCGTTCTCACCGGGTTTGAGAATGCCGCAGTACAGCTTTACGCCGGCACAGATTGATTCCCTGACCACGGCATTGCTTGCATTGAACGAACATTCCACCACGCTTCCCGCATCTTTGGCGGTTCCCGCGGTTGCGGAATCGAACTACCAGCCGGCCGGCAAAGCGGGAAAACTCATGTCAGACCTGGCCTGCTTCAGCTGTCACCGGATCAACGGTCATGGCGGCGATATGGCGCCTGATCTTACCTGGGAGGGCAGTTCGGTGCAGCGAGACTGGCTGGTGCAGTTCTTCAAAAATCCCGGCACACTGCGACCCGCGCTGATCCGGCGTATGCCGCGGTTCAATCTGACGGACGGTGAAGCGAACGAACTCACCGATTACATCATGACCGTCTATCAGAACCCCGGCGTTGATCGCGACGCTATGCCGCTGAGCGGTTACTCGCAAGGCGAGATTGAACTGGGCAGACAGCTTTTTTACGGGAAGTATGCCTGCCAGGGTTGCCACATTGTCGATACGAAAACAGATAAAGGCTATATCGGGCCAAGCCTGACGCATGTGGGCTCGCGCCTTACAGCCGCCTGGATTTACCAGTGGATGAAGAATCCGCAGGCACTGCGGCCGGGCACGATCGAACCCAATCGCGCCATGGGTGACGAAGATGCCCGCGCCCTGACTGCATTTCTGATTTCGCAAAAAGGCGGAGCCACAAAGGAGATCGCAAAGAAATGAATCGACGCTCCTCGGCCAATTTCATGTTATGGATTGCCGTTCTGGCGACAACACTGTCGGCGTCCTGTGCACGCAAGAGCAGCTCCACGCTGCTGCCTAAACCTACCGCATTCGGTGCAGCCATCGTGGAATCCAGCGGCGGAAAGCAGGTGGCGCAGACGGGAGCGTTGCTGCCGCAGCCACTGGTCGTCCAAGTCAATGATGAACAGGGGAATGCCGTTGCCGGAGCCTTGGTGGAGCTACAGTCCGCGCCGGGCGTCAACCTCGACCCTGCCAATGGCCTCACCGATTCCAGCGGACAGCTCACCAGCAATGTTTCGCTGGGAGGAAAGGCAGGACGTTACCAGATCACGGCATCTACCACCGACAAGTCGCACAAAACGGTTGAACTCAAGGTTGAAGAAGTCGCACTGGGCTATCAGCAAACGCTGGGCAGCCATCTCAACACACAATATTGTGATCGCTGCCACAATCCGGAGTCGACTGTCGAGCGTGTTTCAAACTACGACAATCTGGAAGTAAAACCTCATCCCTTCAGTGAGGGAGACACGTTGAACAAGATGAGCGATGCCGATTTGACCGCGATCATCACATACGGCGGGCCGGCGCTTAACAAATCGCGCTCATGCCGGCATGGGGAAATACTCTGAGCAAGCCGGATACTCAGGCACTCATTTCCTACATCCGGGCCATATCCGATCCGCCCTCCCGCGCTGCGGGGCCGGTCTATACAGGGAACTAATCCCAAAGAACACTACCGTTCTTTCTAAACCGAGCGGAAGGAGAATCCGGCGCACGCCAAATCTTGTGTTACTTTAGAACGCGAAAGCATCCGTTTCTGAGGGAGACTCGCTTGCGCCACGCCGGAATCGTTTTATTCCTCTTTCTTTCTCTACTTTTTTTCAACGCACTCGCGCCCGCGCAAGATCAGCCAGCGGTGAGTTCCTCGGTTGCCCCGCCGCCGCACGCTCAAGCAAATTCATCTCAAACATATTCTGGTGGTGGGCAAACCAAGGGATGGGAGCACGAATCGGTCTCGGATGGCATGGCTGCGATCTACAACATGGGCCATGAGAGCGGCTTGTGGGATGCGACGCTGCGCACCGACACTGAACTCATTACCAAGAAAGACCTAGGAAGAAACGCGAAGAACCTCGAGTACTTCGATGCCCTTGTCTTTGTCAGTACTACTGGCGAGCTTGACCTGGACGACAGCCAGAAAAAAGATATGATGTCGTTCATTAAGGACGACGGAAAGGGTTTCGTGGGTGTTCACGCCGCCCTCGACACCAATTACAAGTGGCCGGAATACGGTGAGATGATCGGCGGCTGGTTCGATCAGCACCCGTGGTTCACTTTCAACGCGCCGATCGTCAATGAAGATCCGGACTTTCCCGCAGTGCGCCATTTTCCGAAAGCGTTTGTTAAGTACGACGAGATTTATCAACCAAAGGAGTGGTCGCGCGATAAGGTCAACGTCCTGCTCAGTCTTGACCCCACAAAACTTAATTATGCAAACAATCCGCGGATCCACAGAACGGATCACGATTTTGCGGTAGCGTGGGACAAGATGTACGGCAAAGGTCGCGTTTTTTATTCGACGCTCGGACATACCGAGGAGTCGTGGGAAGACCCCGACATCCGCAAAATGTATTTTGAAGCGATCAAGTGGGTGCTGGGGATGACCGAGGGCAGCACGGCTTCTCATCCGCGGCCGCCAGCGTCGGCAGATCAGCGCTAATGTTTCCGAGCGCGCATGAACGTGGAGGAATTTTCAGGGGATGAATTTTCTCGGTTCGGCATTGGGTTGGAGCGTACTGTGGGCGGCTTTGTTGTTCGTATTTCCCGCAGCCTCTGCAGAACAAACGCCAACTCATCGTGCGCCCGGTAAATATAGCGTGATGCAAAACAGCGCGGGCGTGACTTATCCACCGGCTCTGGTCCAGAAGGGAAGAGCCCTCTTTCAGCAAGATTGTTCGTTTTGTCATGGCCGCGACGCCGGCGGAGGCGAGACCGGGCCGGATCTGACGCGCTCCAAGCTTGTGACTGCGGATGTGGATGGAGACAAGATTGGCGCTGTCGTGCGCAATGGGCGTCCCGACAAAGGCATGCCGCGCTTTGATTTTTCCGATGAGGAAATTGCCAGCCTCGCGGCCTTTATCCATACGCAAAAAAATAATGCTGTTGCCAAGAAAGGCGCACGCAAGGGAGTGGACGTCTCCGATCTGCAAACCGGAAACGCCGATGCTGGCAAGCGCTACTTCGATGGTGCGGGGGGATGTGCCGCTTGCCACTCGCCGACTGGTGATCTTGCCGGCATTGCTTCGCGTTACCAGGGTCTTGAGCTCGAACAGCAGATGCTGTTTCCGAAACACGCGAAATCTAAAATTACGGTAACGCTTGCGTCGGGCCAGACGGTTACTGGGACCCTGGACTATATCGATGAGTCCACGGTCGGGCTGACTGATTCCACGGGTTCGTATCGATCGTGGTCGACGGGGAATGTTCAATACAAAGTTGATTCGCCAGTGAACGCTCATGTCGAACTGCTGAGCCGTTACACCGATGGTGATATTCACGACCTCATGGCTTATTTGCAAACTTTGCGCTAGACGTTACTCTGATTTCATCATTTGATCCTGAGAGGCTGGCAGCAATCATTATGAATTGTATGAAGTTTGCATTTCTTGTTGCCGCGGGCGTACTGCTCACGATTTCACTTTCCCGCCCGATGCTGGCGCAGGGCGTGAATGCCGAAATGCTTCTCCATCCGCCAGCCGATAGTTGGCCCGGCTATCATGGCGACTATTCGGGAAGACGCCACAGTGCTCTGACGCAGATCACGCCGCAGAACGTAAAGAATCTCGCTCTGGCGTGGGCGTTCCAAACTGACCAACTGGCGCAGATCAAATCCACTCCGTTGCTGGTCGATGGCATTTTGTATTTCACGGTTCCGGAGAATATTTGGGCCGTCGATGCACGGTCCGGCCATCAGATTTGGCATTACACCTACCCGCGCAGCCCGGGAGATCACATTGGCCATCGCGGCGTGGCGATGTATAAAAAATATCTTTTCTTCTTGTCTCCCGATGCACACCTCGTATCGCTGAACAGCAACGATGGAACTGTGCGCTGGATAGTCCAGGTCGCAAACGTCACTAAGGGTTATTGGACCACGATGGCGCCGCTGGTGGTTGGAGGTCGAGTGCTCGTGGGTGTTTCCGGAGATTTTGATAACCTCACGGGCTACATCCGGGCCATCGATCCGGAAACGGGCGCGACGCAGTGGCAGTGGAACTCGACTCCTCCGGCGGGAACTCCGAACCAGCCGACTGGAGGTATGACATGGATGACCGGAACTTACGATCCGGATCTCAATCTGGTCTATTGGGGAACCGGGAACCCGACGCCGGTGCTGAACGGTTCGACGCGGCCGGGTGATGATCTCTACACGTGCTCGATCGTCGCCTTGAATCCGGATACAGGGAAGCTGGTGTGGTCCTTTCAGGCTTCGCCGCACGACACGCACGACTGGGATGCGGTCGAGACTCCGGTGCTGGTCGATGGAGACTTCCACGGCGAGCCGAGGAAGATGCTGATGCAGAGCTCACGCAACGGCTACTTCTTCGTTCTCGACCGCACCAATGGGAAAAATCTTTTAACGGCGCCTTTCGGGCCGGTGAACTGGTCGCTGGGAGTCGATCAGCAGGGACGTCCGATTCCTAATCGCGCGAAGGAACCGGCGCCTGATGGCCGCTTGATCGCGCCCGACGAGGGCGGTATGACGAACTATCGCGCCCCCAGTTTCGATACCAGGAACGGATTGTTTGTCGTCGACGCCCATCCCAGCTACGGAATTTATTTTGCCAAGCCGGCTGACGGGCTATACGGCTGGGCGGGCGCGGATTACGGTGTTTGGGGCAAAGGTGTGATCGAGGCCATCGATTACCAAACCGGCAAGATCCGATGGAGCCATGAACTCGGCCCAGGCGGATCGGGCGCGGGAGTGCTGACGACGGACTCAGGTCTCACGTTCACCGGCGACGCCCTCGGCAACTTTCTGGTGCTGGATTCGAGCGACGGCAAAACACTTTGGCACGCCGGCTCAGGCTCGCGCATCGTAAGTTCTCCGATTACTTACGAACTTGACGGTCGGCAATATGTTCTGACCAGCAGCGGCAGCGTAGTGTTCGTATGGACGCTTCCGAAATCGTAGTGCGGCAGGTCGAATTCATCGGGATGAAGCAACTGGCCGGGACTGCTGACCGGAGACTCATGTAGTTCCGGTCAGCCACTGCCCGACTAGCTATGTACCGATGCAACTATTGCTTGTTGTCTTCTCTTGCTTCTGCGACGTGGGCCTGGTGGCCGGCTTCAGAAACAGCCTTAACGAACGCGACTGCGCTCGCGGGAGTGGAAGCCCTGCCCGATAGAATTTTGCGGAACATCATGTGATGACCGTAGATAGCGCGGGTGGAATCGTTGTCCTGCTCGATTACGGCGCCTTCCAAAGTAATGCCGGCGAAGACGCCTTTTGAACGCGAATAGGTCAGCACTTCAGTGTTCATTAATACGTCGGTTCCGGCGGAAGTGTGGCGGCCGACTGGGCCAGCTGCGACCGATCCTTCTCCCGTAAGTTCAAACTTGGTAGAGAGTAAATGCTGCAGACCACGGTCGTTCATGACCAACATGACCAAGTCCACGCCTTCGACGCCGATCTGCAATCCCCAACTGCCACCACCGACGGATACGAATGCGGGAGCGCTCCAGCCCTCAGGAGTGCGGCAGGAGGCCACGCCACGTCCGTGCTTGCCGCCAAAGATAAAGCCGCCCTTGAGCAAGTTCGGAACTACGACGATGCATTTCGCATTGCTCAAGACTTCTTCTGGAATACCTTTGTCAGGAGTCGACATGATGGATTGCAGAACATCGACGGATTTCTGCATGCGCTCGATCGTGTCTTCCCGGTCTGATCCGGCAAATGCATAGGTTCCAACCATGCCGAGCAAACTCATCAATAACAGGGAAATTGTCTTTTTCATGGATTTTCCTTTCGAAACTAGAAAACTAAGGAGAGACAACTTCAGATGGGCTGACTTAGTTCAGGACCTGAAAGAGAGAGAAGAACTGCTCATCTCTGCCAACAATGATCGCTCACGCGCGAGACCATAGCTGTTCTAAATAGCTCACTTCCACCCCTCGCGATCGAAGGTAGATTAGCGGGCGTGTCGCTGCTTTCCGCAAATTCTGCAGGATTGTGAGCAATCCTGCACAGCATCGCGCCCTTTAGCCTGTCATGGTTGAATTGCAGAAATGGGAAATGGCTTTGGGCGTGCGGATGGTTTGGACTTATGACTGCGCCGGGTTTCCGACGGCAGTAACAGAGGAGGTCGATGACGATGGGTCGTAGCCGCGACCGTTTTCGCAAGAAGGTGAAGAGCATCATCGACTTTTTTTCGATGTCGACCGTTACCCATAAGATCGCGGCTCAACGCCCCGGATCCCAGAGGATGTGTCCGTTCTGTAAGTTGATTACACCGCGATCCGGGCGATTTTGTCTGGAGTGCGGAAAATCTTTCGCAAACACGTGAGCTAAGTTTCAGCCCTCAAAGATTTAGATTTCAAGATCAAAGGAGAACACATATGCTTTGGACGATTTTTGTTGTATTGCTGATTCTTTGGCTGCTCGGATTCAGCCTTCACATCGCTGGCGGTCTCATCCACTTGCTGCTGGTGGTAGCGTTGGTGGTCCTGGTGATTAATCTGCTGAGCGGCCGTCGCGCGGTATAAATACGAGGGAAGGTCATAGAGAGATCCTGACCTTCCCAGCATTCGACACTACTTGTGCTGGAAAATGGCACGAAGGCCGCGGCTGGTAAGTTGTCGAACCATGCGCAGAGAGGACTGGACAAAATTGTCCGGGCGGGAAACTTTAGCGGCCGCCACAGTTCGGGCGAGATGCGTCTTTACGCATGGGTGTCCCGTGCTGAGCGTGCACTGCTGTTTCGGTTTCGCACGGCAGGTAGGGCAGTAGACAGACAAAATGTGCCGCAACGAGAGTTTTTCAGTCTCCACATCAACCATTATTGAATATCGTCCGCCGCAAGAGATGGTCAATTGTGCTCTTTTGATGATTCTCTCGCTTCCGGCGGCCAAATCGGGAAACTGACATCGAAGAATGAAGATCTGGCTGCCGCAAGATCATCAGCGGAAATACAACCGAGAATGTTCGCAATCAGCGGAAGACTTTAATCGTGGAGCACTATGTTCAGCAGAGAACTGTGGACCTGCAATGCGCCGTCTGTCCCACCGGCGTAATGAATAAAGCCCAATTTTCTGAACCGGTTCATGAAGAAACTGACCCGGGAGCGCGTAGTGCCGACCATCTCGGCCAAGGTTTCCTGGCTGATCTTCGGGACCACGGTTTCGGGAATGCCTTCTTTGCCGAAATGAGCGAGCAACAGAAGCACCCGGGCTAAACGCTTTTCGCTGGAGTTAAACAGTTGGTCGACCAGATCTTCTTCATAACGGATATTGCGCGCCAGCAAATAGGCGACAAACATTTCAGAAAACGAGGGCTCGCGGTGGAGCGCATCCATCATGGTTTTTTTGTCCACGCGCAAGATCTCGCAATCCGTCATCGCCGCCGCGGAGCCCATACGCAATAGCTGACCTGCGAGTGATCCCTCGCCAAAAAAATTTCCCGCGTTTACGATTGCGATGGTCGCTTCTTTGCCGGACTGGGATACAACCGTAAGCCTGACCTTGCCTTTCTGAACGTAGAAGATTGCGTCCGCCCCATCGCCCTGGGCAAATATCACTTGCTTTTTTTCGACGGACAGAATTTTCCTGCCCTCGCCGATGGTCGCGAGAAAGGTGTCGGAGTCGAAAGTGGGTTGCTTCATGCTGGCCGCAGGGGGGCTCATACTCAGCAATTATAATCTGCGGAAGAACCACTATATTCGTAAAAATCCGGGGATTACATAGTTCTAAGGAGTGAGCTATTTTGCACAGATTTCGAAGAGCGAAAGGTTGATCATAAAGAGTTTTCCTGCGGCGAAAGAGTTCGCCCGCCCCAATTCATCTTCTATCTCTTCATCGTTATTCACCATCATTATTCATCTGAAGCTGCCAGGCGCCGGTCTCGATGCGGCGCAGTGCGCGGTTGTCCGGTGCTCAGTTCACACTTTTCGCCGGGTTTCGCGCCGCAGGTTGGACAACGAACTGAGAGGGCTTGCTCCTTCTTGACCTTCATAACCGCATGTTGAACCGTCGTGCCGGAAGAGACTGGTCAATTTTGAACACTTGTACGTCCCTTTCCCAAAAATTCAGATGGGCTGCCTTCGTAGTGAGCTATCTTGCTCAGACAGCAGATTCTGTACCTGTCATTCTCAATACTCCTGAGTGTGACGAGGGAGCCGCGGACGCTGATTCGCAGCTCTCATTCTTAGGTTGCTGCACGGGTCCAATGGAGACTTGCGAGGCGACCACATCCAGCCAACCAGCATTCTTCATCCGTGTGTAGGCCGCGAACCTGCGGCGGACACGACTCGACCCTAGAGGTTTTTGAACTCGAGACCAGCGCAACGCCTCAAGCGGATGTGAGGAGCCTGCAAAAAAGAAAGGTCAAAGACCATGCCGTTAATTCAACTCCTGGAAGTTCTTATCGTGGTGGGTGTGCTTCTGTGGCTGGTGAATCGCTTCATCCCCATGCAGTCATCCATCAAGTCAATTTTGAACGGTGTTGTGGTTATCGCCGTAGTTTTGTGGCTGCTGAATGTTTTTGGGATGTTTCATTCGCTGTCACATATTCGCGTTGGAACTTAAAAGCAACTGGCCAAGGTCTGGTTTCACGCAGTTCGATATCAAGCAACAGGGCAGATGGCTGCCACAAGGAGACAGTGTGAAGACAAAATTGTTGTTCGTCGCCGCAGTCGCGCTGAGTTTGCCGGCAGTAGCTCAGACCAATTCTCAAACCACGGTTGAGGTCGAGCGCGTGAGTTCGACTCCCACCTTCCGCGTAACCGTCATCAGCCGCAGCGTGCAAGCCATTAACTATGAACATCGCAGCGGGAGTTCGAAGCTGGATTTTGCCGGCACCACTTTGATGCCCGCAGCGAACGGCGAGGCCAAGGTGAACAGCAAGCGGGGATCGATCGAGATTGAAGCGGAATTCGGCAATCTGCAGCGGCCCACGACTTTCGGCAACGAATATCTCACCTACGTTCTATGGGCGATCTCCCCGGAAGGCCGGGCGGTGAACCTGGGCGAAGTCTTGGTTGGCGGCAACGAGCGCAGCAAGTTGCACGTGACCACTGACCTTCAGTCTTTCGCTTTGATCGTCACCGCGGAGCCTTACTATGCGGTGCGACAGCCGAGCAACGTGGTTGTACTCGAGAATGTGATTCGCGAAGATACCAAGGGTACCAGCGAAGCGGTGAACGCGAAGTACGAACTCATGGAGCGCGGTGGCTATATTCCTACGGGCTATAAATTTGACCCGGTGGTCTTGAATGCAAAACTGCCCCTGGAATTTTTCGAAGCGCGCAATGCGCTGCGCATCGCTCAATCGGAAGGAGCGGAGCAGTACGCATCCGACAGTTATCAGCGCGCCGTCAAGTTGATGGATACTGCCGATAGCTATGCCATCGACAAACACATTGACCGCAAGCCCCTGATCGCTGTCTCCCGCGACGCGGTGCAGACTGCGGAAGATGCGCGTGCCATCGCAGTCAAAAAAATGGACGAGGTCAGGCTGGCGAACGAACGCCAGGATTCCGCGGATGCGCAGGCTCAGTCGCAGGCGCAGGCGGATGATGCTCGCCGGCAGAAGGATCAAGCCCAGGCAGCCACGGCTCAAGCAGACGTCGATGCGGCGAGAGCCCGCAACGAGGCCGCGGACGCACAAGCAGCAAATGCAAAGGCTCAATCGGATATGGCTGCTAACCAGGCTGCATCCGCGACTGCACTCTCCGCGGCGCAAGCTGATGCGGACCAGTCCCGCATGGCAGCACAGCAGGCTCAGTTGAACGCGCAGCAGGCTGATACAGACAAAGCGGCGATGCGCGCAAAATTGTCGGAGCAATTGAATTCCATCCTGCAGACTCGCGACAGTGCGCGCGGCCTCATCGTCAGCATGTCCGATGTTCTGTTTGACACCGGGAAATTCACGTTGAAGCCGGGTGCGCGCGAGAAGCTGGCGAAAGTTGCCGGAATTTTGCTGGCTTATCCAGGGCTCAACATTGAAGTCGGCGGATACACCGATAACGTCGGCGGCGATGCTATGAATCAAACCTTGTCTGAGAACCGCGCCGGTTCAGTGCGCGATTACCTGGTGCAGGAAGGCGTTGCGATGAATTCAGTCAGCGCCAAAGGCTTCGGCAACACTCTGCCGGTAGCTTCTAACGATAACTCCGCCGGGCGGCAACAGAACCGCAGAGTGGAACTTGTTGTCTCGGGCGACGCGATTGGTAGCCCGGTGAATGCCACTACAGGCAGCTTGCAGTGAGCGTATTACAGATTCCATATGGAGATAACAACTATGAAAGTAATCGGAATTGTCAGCACCGCAGTCCTGTCATTGATCCTCGCGGCTCCAGTCTATGCGCAGGAGCAGCACGATCAAGACCAAGAGAAAGCAAAGCCTGAACAGAACGACAAAAAGGCGCAACCAGAGAAGTCTGCAAAGCCGGAAGAGAAGGGCGCGCAGCCGGAGAAGAGCGCTAAGCCGGAAGAGAAAAATGCCCGGCAGGAGAACAACGCGAAACCCGAAGAGAAAATCACTCCGCGGGAGACCAACAGCAAGCCGGAAGAAAAGAATGCGCAGCAGCAACACGCACAGCCGGCGCAACATGCAGATGGGAACCGTGGCGGCCGCATTCCCGACGATCGTTACAAAGCCAACTTCGGACAGCAACACACTTTCCGCGTTAGCCAGGGCGATTACAACAATCACCGCTTCCAATACGGCGGCTATTCCTTCGGATTCGTTGGCGCGTGGCCGGGCAACTGGCTCTACACGCAAAACGTTTACGTCATCGATATTGACGGTGTGTACTACCTGTGCAATCCGGCATACCCCGGAGTCAACGTCGAACTGGCCGTCACACTCTAGAGCCGCAGAGCTCACAAACATTGTCGGCGCGGGTCTGATCTTCGGGATTCGCGCCGATTCGATCACAAGAAATAGGGAGTAAATATGATCGGAACGGTATTGATCGTAATCCTGGTGCTGGCGCTGATTGGCGCGTTGCCGCGCTGGTCGCATAGCCGGGAGTGGGGCTATGCCCCGACCGGCGGCTTAGGCCTGGTTATTTTTATCGTCCTCATTTTGGTGATTCTCGGGCGGATCTGAACCATGAACCATCGAAAGGAATTTGCGGGCACATGCAATCGCGTCCGCCGCTGCCTTTCAACACAATCTTTAAAAAATGAAAAAGGAGAACGACTATGACGAATGAACAGGTCAAGTGTGCGCATCTTCCATGCAAGTGCGTCGCGCAATCGGGCGACAAGTACTGCGGTCAAGCTTGTAAGGAGGCGGGATCCAAGGAAGTGGAGATTGCTTGCCAATGCGACCACGCGAGTTGTCCGCTTACGGTGTGAAGAACGCTTGCGATGAGAGCGTAAGGGCCTCCTGGTCTGGCCAAGGAGAATCTCGATATGAAGATGCGTCGGACGATGCTCCTGGCAATCGCGGCCTTGATCGCGTCGCCGGTTCTTGCAACCGGGCAAGCACTCGCCGATTCGGGAGAGCCGTCAGGGGCCGTGGCTACTACAATCTCGACGCAGCCAGACTTGATCTACGTCCGCCCGACACAGAAAACAAAACTCCGCAACTACGTCTTCGACGCATTCGGTCCGTATCCGTTGGCTGGCGCGGGTTTTGCGGCCGGCATTGGCCAGGCGTACAACACCCCTCCGGAATGGAAGCAAGGGGCCAGAGGGTTTGGTCTGAGAATGGGCTCGAGCTTCGGCATCGCGGCAGTAACCACAACTACTCGCTACGGGCTGGCACAGGCCTTCAAGGAAGACACGCTGTACTACCGCTGTGAGTGCAAAGGATTGTTTCCGCGATTAAAACATGCGTTGATTTCCACGGTGACCGGTCGGCGCGGTGAAGACGGTCACACGGTTTTTTCTTTCCCTGCGTTGATCGCCCCGTATGCGGGGTCGATGACTGCGGTCTACGCGTGGTACCCCGGACGCTACAACGGTAAGGATGCGCTGCGCATGGGTAACTACACCATGTTGGGATACGTGGGCGGGAACCTCGGCCTGGAATTCCTCTACAGTGGACCCCACTCTTTACTTTCGCGTATGCACATGGGAAATGGGCCGATCACGCCGAGCGCGGGATCGAATCCATGATCGACCAAACACTCGGTGTGTCTGCGGAAATGCCGGCTCTTCTGCCAAGGCCGTCAACCCAGCCTGTTTCTTCTAACGTTTCAACCAGCGGTCCGATCAGCCAATTTTTGGAATGGTTCGGCGATCTCGGAATATTTTTCTGGCGAGTGCTGCGGGCTGGGGTAACGCCGCCGTTTGAATTCCGCGAATTGTTTCGTCAACTCGATGAGATTGGTTCAAAGTCACTGCCACTGGTAGCTTTGGCGGGCGCCGCTACTGGAATTGTTCTTTCGATGGAAGCCCGTTTCAGCCTGACGCGGTTTGGGGCCAAATCATTGCTTCCCGCCGCAATCGTATTTTCGATTATTCATGAGACCGGGCCCATCATCACCGGACTGGTAGTGAGTGGCCGAGTGGGGGCAGGCATTGGCGCGGAATTGGCGTCGATGAAGGTGACTGAGCAGATCGACGCCATCGAGGCTTCGGCGGTAAATCCCTACCGGCTGCTGGCGGCGACGCGCATTCTGGCGTGCATCTTGATGCTGCCTCTGTTGACTCTGGCGGCCGATTGCTCTGGGTTGATCATGGGTTGGGTGGCGCAGGCTGCGGTTGAGCCGCTCTCCTTCCACCAGTTTATTAACAGCGGATTTAAGGGCGCCGATTTCAGCGATTTTCTTCCCCCGACGTTTAAGACCATGGTGTTTGGACTGATTATCGGTCTGATCGCATGCTTTCAGGGAATGCGTACCCAGGGCGGTGCAGCGGGCGTGGGGCGGGCAGCCACGAGCTCGGTGGTTCTGTCTTCACTGTTTGTGATTCTGGCGGATGTTGTGCTGGTGAAGCTCATCATCATATTTTTCCCGTAAGTATTTTTCATCATCAATCATGGACACAATCGATCAAGTACCAATTCGAACGGCGTTAGAGCGAGCGCAAGCCGAGGAAGACGGCAGCGTACCGGTTATCGCCGTCGAAGGATTGCGCAAATCCTTCGGAAGTCAAACCGTCTTGAAGGGAATAAGCCTGAGCGTGAATCGGGGCGAGACTCTCGCCGTGCTTGGACGTAGCGGAACCGGCAAGAGTGTGTTGCTCAGAGTGATTATCGGATTGCAAAAACCTGACGCAGGATCGGTGCTCATTCACGGGCAAGACATCGCCGGCCTGGGCCTCGACCAGATGGGCGAAATCAGAAAGAAGATGGGTTTTCTGTTTCAGCATGCCGCGCTCTACGATTCGCTGACCGTAGAACAGAACGTAGCTTTTCCTCTGGAACATCATAAAAAAGAGACGTCGAAGTCGGAGCGTGCCGACCGGGTTCGACAGCTCTTGACGGAAGTGGGGATGGAAAACGCTGCTGCAAAGATGCCTTCCGACATCTCCGGCGGCATGCAGAAACGGGTGGGGCTAGCACGCGCGCTCGCGTTGGAGCCGGATATTCTGCTGCTCGATGAGCCCACCGCTGGCCTCGACCCCATCAGCTCCGGGGAAATCGACGATTTGGTCCTCAAGCTCCAGCAGCAACATCATATGGCGTCCATCGTTGTAACGCACGATCTGCACAGCGCGAAGACCATCGCGAACCGTCTGGCTCTGCTTAATGAGGGCGACGTGGTGATTCAAGGTAGTTTTGAAGAACTGCAGAAAAGCGATATCGCGTTTGTGGGTGAATTTCTAAAGCATTCGTAGGAGAACATCATGTCGAAAGCGGCGCGGTTAGGGGCTTTTATCGTTGCCACTATGGCAATTCTGGTGGCGGGCATCTTCGTCATTGGCGGCAAGCAATATCTTTTCAGCTCTACGTATCAATTGAAAGCGCAATTCGACAATGTCGAAGGCCTGGATGCGGGCGCGGACGTGAGGGTGGGAGGCGTGCACAGCGGAACCGTGCATGACATCCTGCTGCCTCACCAGCCGGGCGAAAAAGTTACGGTGGTGATGGATCTCGGGAAGTCGACGCACGAAATCGTCAAGAAAGATTCCGTGGTAACCATCGAAACCGAAGGCTTGCTGGGCAACCAATACCTGGCGATCTCCTTTGGCAGCGCAAAGTCCGCCAACGTGGAGAATGACGATACGCTCGCCAGCCAGGCCCCGCTCGAAATGTCGGATCTGCTGGCCAAGACGAGTGACATTTTGGATAGCAGTCAGGAAGCAATTCAGAATGCCACGCGCGCAACGGCGAATCTCAACTCCATTAGCGCCAAGATCAATGAGGGGCAGGGAACCGTGGGAGCGCTGGTGAACGACAAACAGCTCTATACCAACCTGGAACAGACCACGAGCGCCATGCACGAAACCATGATTCAGGCGCAAGCCGGGGCTACCGACTTCGAGGAAAATATGGAGGCCATGAAGCATAACTTTTTTGTCCGTGGATATTTCAAAAGCCGCGGCTACGAAGATTCGGCTGAACTTGCCAAGAACGAGATTGAACGGTTGCCGCAGAGTGCGCCGACCAAAGAATTTACATATTCGGCGAAACAGCTTTTCGATAAGAAAGATTCCGCCAAGCTCAAGAATCAGAAATCGCTGCAAGCTGGCGGAGAGTTCCTGGCCAATACTCAGTTTGGATTTGCAGTCGTCGTGGCATCCACCGGGATGGAAGGCGATACGAAGAAGGACCTGGTGCTGACGGAGGCTCGGGCCATGGTGGTGCGGGAGTATCTGGTGGAGAACTTTGGATTTGACGACAGTCAGCTGAAGACGCTCGGAATGGGCAAGCAGTCGGACACGAATTCGGATGCAGGGTGGGGCACGTTGCAGATTTTCGTATATCCGCCGGGGAGTGAAATCCCCCCAGCAAAGGAAGCGCATGCGGTTGCCTCGTCGCAATCCGCGCCACAATAAGTCGAATCGAGAAATCCGGTTCAGAGTTCCGGGGGGTAGCGGCCGCGGTCAAACCTTCGCAACATGTAGGACGCCAGCATCCTTGCTGGTTGGGAACTTTTTTCCTCCATACTTTCTTCCACCTTGACAGCGTCTCAGCTCGCGAAACAGAATGCTCGCGGCTGTTTGGCTCCATGCAACTATTCAGTACCGCTGGATGTCTTCTTTAACAGCGCTGGCGGAACATCCTTCACTGCGCCTCAGTTTGCCAGTATTCAGGCGCTCATTGACCAGAAGGCGGGCGGCCCGCAGGGGAATCCGGCTCCGATTTATTACGACTTGGCAGCGTCGGAATACGGCAGTCCAAGCAAGCCCAACAGCACGAACCTTTCGGCGTGCAATTCGAACGACGGTAACGCCGTGGGAAGTTCCTGCATTTTCCACGACGTAACCTTAGGCAGCAAGGATGTTCCCTGCTACGGCACGAACAACTGCTACCTTCCGGGCGGAGAAGAATACGGAGTACTTTCCGTATCGGACACGTCGTTGCAGGTAGCATATCCAACAACCAAAGGTTGGGATTTCGCAACCGGATTAGGCAGCCCGAATGTCACAAACCTGGTGAACAACTGGCCGTAGAGTAGTTTGTCCTAAAGAGCCTCACGCGGGACGCAGAATGAAGTATCGGGCGCTCCGCGTGGGGCTGTTCTTTTAATGGGGCGTCAACTTATATCGTGCGCCAATGCCTTTTTAAATCAGGAGCTAGACAGCATGCCGCTTGGGGGTCGAGATCTGCCACAGGGCTGCCAGGGAACTCGCTGCGGTTTCGATCGCAGCTTTGGAGGATTCGAGTTCGAGGCCGTCTGTGAGATTTTGCCTGGGACGCAAAATCGGCTGTTGGGAAATGGGAACGGCGCGGCCATTCAGTCTGTTTAGCGACCCTTCGAAAAGCTGCTTCCAGCGTTGCTGGTCCGGCGGCTGCGAAAAAATCGGTTTGCGGTTCATGGTCAGAATCCTCGTGAGATCTTCATCGAACCAGTAGATTGTGATCGAATCCGGTTTTCTCCAAAATAGGGTGATCGCCTGACCGCGCCAACATTCGCTCCCTATGCTGTAACCCATTTTGTCCTAGACCTTGCTAAACTATCTCGGCCTTGGAGGAGTCCAATGGACGCCCCGCATGAATATTCTTGATCTAGTCGTTGGCAAGCCCATCAAAACTACTGACGAACGCGCCGAGCAGATCGGGCCGGCGCAGGGCGTTCCAATCTTTGGTCTCGACGGACTGAGCTCCGCCGCCTACGGGCCAGAAGCAGCTCTGAGCCTTCTGATTCCACTTGGCCTTCTGGGCGTTCGCTACATTGTTCCCATCAGCGCCGCCATCATCACCCTGCTGGTGATTGTGTATTTTTCCTATCGCCAGACCATCGCCGCTTATCCCTCGGGCGGCGGTTCTTACACCGTGGCTCGATTCAATCTCGGCTCGTCCGCGGGACTGCTGGCCGCCGCTGCGCTGCTTGCCGACTACATTCTTACGGCTGCGGTGGGTATCTCGGCAGGAGTGGGGGCATTGATCTCGGCCGTCCCGTCGCTGCTGCCGCACACAGTCTCCATTTGCCTGGGAATTCTGATTGTTATCACCATCCTCAACCTTCGCGGCGTTCGCGAGGCGGGTGCGGTTTTCGCGGTTCCTACCTATCTGTTTGTGGGCACGCTGCTGGTCACTATTGTCGCGGGAGTGCTGCGGGTGCTCCTGAGTGGTGGGCATCCGAATCCGGCGGTTGCTCCGCCGCCTCCGCCAGCCGCCGTCACAGCCGTGACCTTTTGGTTGCTGCTGAAGGTCTTCGCCAGCGGCTGCACGGCATTGACTGGTGTGGAGGCCGTAAGCAACGGCGTGAAAGCTTTCCGCGAACCGGCGGTAAAGAACGCCCAGCGCACTTTGACGGTGATCATTTTTCTTCTGGCAGTGTTGCTGGCGGGGATCTCGTATCTCGTCAAGGTTTACGGGATCGCTGCCACTGACCCGGGGCGTCCCGGATATCAGAGCGTTCTTTCCATGCTTACGGCGGCGGTTTTCGGCAAAGGATTTTTTTACTATCTGACGATTGGATCGATCCTCGTCGTATTGTCTTTGTCGGCCAACACAGCGTTTGCCGATTTTCCCCGGCTCTGCCGTGCCATTGCACAGAATAATTACTTGCCGCACGTCTTCGGCTACCGGGGACGCCGCCTCGTCTATACATACGGCATCATTGTCCTGGCATTGCTATGTGGCGGCGTTCTCCTGCTTTTCGGCGGAATCACGGACCGGCTTATCCCACTCTATGCCGTGGGCGCGTTCCTGGCTTTCACGCTTTCGCAAGCCGGCATGGTGATGCACTGGAAGAAAAATCGCGGTCCTCACTGGATGAAGAGTGCCTTCGTGAATGGGCTGGGAGCAACCGTGACCGGCATTACCACTGCGGTTGTTTTGGTTGCGAAATTTGTGGAAGGCGCATGGATCACTCTGCTTTTCATTCCCTTCACGATTGTGTGCTTCGTGCTGGTTCGCCGCCATTATCACGCAGTGAAAGTTCTCACCAGCTGTAGAGAACCTGTCAACGTTGCCCACCTGAGCCAGCATCCGATTGCGGTGATTGCGGTCGATCGCTGGAGCAATATCACCTGCCAGGGACTCCAGTTTGCCGCTCGGCTCTCTCCCGAAGTGATCGCGGTGCACGTGGAACCCAACGAACACTCCGAATTGCTTCAGGATGACTGGGAGCAGTACGTCGACAAACCTTTTCGCGAGGCTGGCAAAGAGCCGCCCCGGCTGCACGTTCTGCCTTCCCCGTATCGCTTTGTGATTATTCCCTTCGTGCAGTTCGTCCTGGATCTTTCGAAAAAACATCCCGAACGCAGCATTGTGGTTGTAATCCCGGAGCTGGTCGAAGACAGATGGTACGAATACTTTCTTCACAACCAGCGAGGGCGGTTGCTGGAGTGGGTTCTGCTCGCGCGCGGGAACGAAAAGATATTTACAGTGAGTGCTCCGTGGTACATCGGGAAGCGAATTGATTCGGACAAGGAGGAGAAATCGCTAAAGAATTAATTCTCACTGGGGTTTTGCGGAGACCGGACCGTTTTGAGGTTTCTCCAGGGTTTTCGCGTCGGGGGTTTTCGCGTCAGGCGGAGCCTTCGTTTCCAGACCTTTATAATCCTTGTATTCAATGGAGAGATAGGCTACGCCTCCGAGCCGAATGACGCTCTCCGTGCGGTTTTCCGCCGGTAGCCAGAAGTCGCCCACTTTCACGTACCTGTGTTTAACGTCGGTTTTCTTAATCCAGAAGGATGGATTTTTTCCCGGCTCGCCTTCGATTCGCTTTACCGCAAAATCCTTGGCATCGACCCAGATCTTTCCCCGATAAAGGAATTTGTTTTTCGTACGGGGCGTCAGATTCAGAACGTAGCGTGCACCGTCCGCCGAAGTTTCATAGGCGGCGAGGGTGAAATCGTAATTGTCCGTGGTCAGAGCGCTTTGCCGCCGGTTTTCTTCATTGCCGGCCTCTTCTTCGCCCTCCAACAATTTATTGAAAACATGATCGATAATGAACTTTGATCCGCTCTCCGAGACCACGCTGAACTGCTTTGAATTCGGAGCGTGATAAACCATACTCACAGTCATTTCCGCGTTACGATCGCTGGGGAAGCCGCGGTACTGCATGCTGTAGAGGCGTGTTACCTGGTAATGATCCAATGCCGCAGCCCGCTCCGCATTCTTCTCTTGGAGCCGCTTGACTACCTGCTGCACGGTCAAAGGTGCGGTTGCAATTGTGTACGGAGTGGAAGTCGAGTCGAAACTCTGGTTTACCGGTTGGCACATCGCGGCGAAACTCCAGCCCAGCAAGAGCGGCAGCCCTATCCCGTAACGAAAATTTAGATTTTTCATGGAACCCAATCGAGGAGCTAACTCCAGTTTACGCCATATAAGTGTCCAGAACGGACAGATGGTGGTCGCCCGAGAGTTTATTTCCCGAAATGCGACCGGGCTGATTGTGTCGGGAAAAATCTTTGTTTCTAGTCGATGCCTAACTGCTTCTGGATCTGCTCCAGCGGCACGCCTTTGGTTTCTGGAACCATCGTCTTCACCCAAATCAACTGGAGAACCATCATCCCGGCAAAAAAAGAGAAAACGTAACCAGGCTGAAAGGCGGATACCATCTTCGGAAAGAACGTCGTGAGCAGAGCGGCGAAAATCCAATGCGTGAAGCTGCCCAGCGTCTGGCCTTCGGCGCGATGACGATTGGGAAATATCTCGGAGATGAAAACCCAAATCACCGTACCCTGGCCGACCGAATGTGCGGCGATGAAAGCGAAGATACAAATCGGCACAAGCGTAAGATGCCCCGTAAAGAAAGCCCAGGCAACCAATCCGAGGGATGCGATGTAGCCAAAAGAGCCAATGTAAAGAAGCGTGCGGCGGCCCAACCGATCAATCAACCAAAGCCCGACAAAAGTAAAAACGAGATTGGTGACTCCAATTCCGATCGACTGCAGCAGCGCGGCTTTTGCGCCAAGCCCGGTAAGTTCGAAGATACGCGGGGCGAAATACAAAATCGCATTGATGCCGGAAAGCTGGTTGAAAAACGCGATCAGAATGGCGAGCAGGATCGGCTTGCGAAGACGTTTGGTCCAGAAATGTCCGGACGATACTTTTTCGGTAGAGGCGGCAATAATGGCGTCGGCTTGGGCCGCAATCTCGGTTTCTGAAGCCTGCGGTTCGATGCGTTGTAGAACTCGCATGCCGGCGGCGCGGTCGTCTTTTCGACTCAAGAGCCAGCGCGGGCTCTCCGGCAGCCCAAAGCAAAATACGGCGTAGAGAAATGACGGAAACGCGGCTACACCCAGCATCCAGCGCCAGGCGTTTGCGCCGGTGCCAGCCAGCAACGCATTCGAAACATAAGCGATGAGAATGCCAAAAACAATGTTGAACTGGAACATTCCGGCCAGTTGACCACGATGCTTCGCCGGTGCGATCTCCGCAATGTACATGGGGGCGACGACGGTGGAAATGCCGATGCCCAGGCCGCCGATCACGCGCGCAATAATAAAGATCGTGACATTGGGCGCTAAGCCCGATCCCACTGCGCCGGCAAAGTAAAGAACGCCGATCCAAAGCAGCGTGGCTTTGCGTCCGAACCGGTCGGCTGGCCAACCCCCGAGCAGCGAGCCAACTACAGTTCCGTAAAGCGCCGAGGCCATGGCAATGCCATGCAGGCCGGGACTCAGTCCCCAGAGCGTCTGAATTGTTTTCTCGGCTCCGGAAATCACCACCGTGTCGAAACCGAAGAGAAATCCGGCGAGGGCCGATGTGAGCGACCAGAAGAAGATGCGGCTATTCATAAGTGGGAGGAACGTTGCTTACCAACAGCCGTGCAATTTCACATAGCGATTTCGGGCACTTCACTCTGAATCTTTCAACGAGACCGACCTGGCAACAGGCTCGAAATCGGCATCAGCCCTTGGTCAGCGGATATCCTTTTTCCCGCCACTCGCGAATTCCACCGTCCATCGAGATGACGTTCTTATATCCCATCTTCTGCAAATTGTCAGCCGCCAGGGCGGAGCGGAAGCCTCCGCCGCAGTAAAGCACGATCTCTGCATTTAGATCTGGCACGCGGCCCTCAATGTCGCGTTCAATGACGCCTTTGCCCAGATGAATGGCGCCGGGCAAGTGGTCGTTGGCGAATTCGCTTTCTTCGCGAACGTCGACCAGTTGAAACTTCTCGCCCTTATCGATCTTCTTCTTCACTTCTTCGACATTGGTTTCGCGAACCCGCGATTTGGCGTCGTCCACAATCTTAAGAAAGCGCGGAGGATGTTGATGCGCCATAAGATCTCCTCATTCCAAAATGAGTAACGATCAGTATCGTACCAAGCGCCGCGGTATCGCGCATCGACCAAGTCGCGCATGCGCTGCTTAACGTATTTTCGTTAAACTTGGTGTCGGTTCGCGGATCATCGACTTCTTCGATAGCATGGGTGAGTGAGGAAACATCCGCACAGTGCTAGCCTGGGCCTGGCGCGCACTTTATCCAAACTCGGTTACTGCTCCCGATCGAAAGCAGTAGAGTTGATTCGCACGGGCCGCGTAATTGTGAATGGAAAGCGGGTCCGCAATCCGGAAATAGTCGTTTCCGGAGAGCGCGATCAGATTGCCGTCGATGGGAAGGCTGTTGAGCCTGGGAAGAAAATCTACCTCATGCTCAACAAGCCGCGCGGAGTAGTCACGACGGCGTCCGATGAAAAGGGCCGCGAGACAGTGTATGGGCTGCTGAACAGCGGTTCTCATGCGCCGAATTTGACCCAGGAAGGCTTGCCTTGGGTCGGGCCGGTTGGGCGCCTGGACAAAGCCAGCGAAGGATTGTTGCTCTTGACCAATGATTCCGCATGGGGAGCGCGCATCGCCGCGCCGGAAACACATTTGAATAAGACCTATCACGTGCAGATTGCAACCGTCGCCGATGAACGATTTATTCAGAATTTGGCAAGCGGCGTCAAAACGAAAGACGGGAGCGTGCTGCGAGCCAGGCAGGCTCGCCTACTACGTGCAGGACCAAAAAACTGCTGGCTCGAAATTGTTCTGGATGAAGGGAAGAATCGCCAGATCCGCCGCATGATGGAGGGCTTGGGCGTAGAAGTCCTGCGATTGATTCGCGTCGCCATTGGTTCGCTGCAATTAGGCGATCTGGCCAAAGGCGAGCACCGTCGGCTGACTCTGGAAGAAAAGCGAATACTCGATCGCGCATTGCGAGAAAAAATTTGATGGACGATTTAATCTTCCTTTCCGCTGTTTCCATGGCGGAGAAAATCCGTAAGAAAGACATCTCTCCGGTAGAGCTCGTGGATGCACATCTCGCACAGATCGAAAGACTGAACCCAAAATTGAATGCATTCATTCAGGTCGATTTCGAAAGGGCGCGGCAGGCTGGCCGAGATGCAGAAGCTGCAATAAGACAGCGGGGAGAAATTGGCCCTTTGCACGGAGTTCCGGTCAGCATCAAGAGTTCTATTAGCGTGGAGGGCCTGCGATGGGAGGCCGGAACCCGCCTGCGCAAGGGATTGGTCGCGCAACAAGATGCTCCGCTGGTCGCGCGCCTGAAAAATGCCGGCGCAATTATTTTGGGAGTAACGAATGCACCTGAATTGCTGATGGCGTGGGAAACCGACAACTTGCTCTATGGCCGCACCAATAGCCCATGGGATTTGGAGCGCACCCCGGGCGGTTCCAGTGGCGGTGAGGCCGCGGCGATTGCCGCTGGAATGTCTGCGGGAGGAGTGGGGAGTGACGGTGGCGGCTCGATTCGCGTGCCCGCCCATTTCAGCGGCATCTGTGGACTGAAGCCTACTCCCGGCCGCATTCCGGCTACTGGACATTTTCCAGAATCCGCTGGTCCGTTTGCCGCGATCGGCGTGGGTGGTCCGATGGCCCGCACAGTGGCTGACTTAAGATTGTTTTTCGAAGTCATGCAAGGCCCCGACATCGGTGATACGAACGCCGCGCCTGTTCCGATCTGCTGGCCCAGCGAAAGTGAAGCCAGAAAACTGAGAATAGGTTACTTCGAAGATGATGGCCGCACCCCCGTCACGCCGGAAACGCGCGCGGCCGTGCGCTCTGCGGCAGAGGCGTTACGTACCGCCGGATTTAGCGTTGAACCCTTTGTGCCGCAGGGGCTGGAAACGGCGCGGGAGCTGTGGTGGAAATATTTTGTGGTTGCCGGGGGCATGCTGTTGAGGCCGATGTTCGATGGCTGCGAGTCAGATCTGAGCCCCATCCTGAAAGAGTTCCTCGATGGTTGCGCTGGGGAGCCGGTTCACACTGGAATATCGCTGCTCGACGCGTGGATTCAGCGTGATGTCTTGCGCGCGCAATTTTTCGCGCAGATGCAACGATATCCAATCCTATTGTGTCCGGCCGCCGCTATTCCCGCGTTCCGGCACGGCGAGCGAAGTTGGCAGATTGAAGGCAAAACCGTTCATTATCTCGATGCCTGGAGTTATACGGAAGTCTTCAACTTGCTGGGTAATCCTGCCGCAGTCGTTCCGGTGGGTCATTCGCTCGATGGACTGCCGATCGGCGTACAGATCGTCGGCCGGCCGTGGGAAGAGGAGAACGTATTGACAGTTGCGGCGGCGTTAGAAAATCGATGTGGCGCGTGGAAAATTCCCCCGCTTGCTCAAACAGATTGCAAAAGCATCGATTAGTATTTTTGGACTATTCCATCCACGCTTGTATCTGAGTAAGTTGATTCGCACGATCTGGTTCACTGTGGGATTGGGTATCCGCGGAAAAGATTTGTCCGCGGCAACGTTCGATTATCTCGATGCAAAAACAAGCACCGCCGGAGAGTTTCGTTCGCCGAGCTTTGTCTTGGCTGTTGCTGTTCCTCGCAGTTTCGGCCGCTTATCTTTATACATTTCCTCAGGCCACTATCTTCTATGCCGGAGTCGTGCTGCTACATGCCTTCGCTGGAGTCATCACCGCTGCAGTATTGCTGATCGCACTGCTACGATTGCTTCGCAACGGAAGTTTTCTCGCTCGCGCCGGGTGGCTGCTCCTCAGCGCAGGCGCGGTTCTCGGAATCATCCTCATCAAAACGGGCACGCCGCGCGCAGAGTGGAACTGGCTTTACTTCCATATCGTAATCTCGGTGATTGGTGTTGGCCTTTTGCTTGCCGATAATTTAGGGAGCCGGGGATGGCTTGGTTCCCGCACCGGCGCTACGGCTCTGCGCGCCGCCATCTGCCTCGTAGTCCTTGCTGGGATCGGCTATGGTTCCCGCTACATCCGCGAAAGTTGGCAGACGCGCAACCGCATTCAGAATCCCACTATGCCGCCTGACAATATGAACGGTGAGGGCGACGGTCCCGAGGGCGCGTTCTTTCCCAGTTCCGCGCAAGTCTATGGCAAGCAAAAAATTCCCAGCAAGTTTTTCATGGAGTCCGACTCCTGCAAGCGTTGCCACGAAGATATCTACAATCAATGGTTCAGTTCGGCGCACCATTTTTCTTCTTTTAACAATCAGTGGTACCGCAAGTCGATCGAATACATGCAGGATACCGTCGGCACCAAGCCTTCGAAATGGTGCGGCGGTTGCCACGATCCGGCTGTTCTCTACAGCGGGTTGATGGATACTCCCATCAAGCAGATCGTGCATCGCCCGGAAGCGCAGGCCGGCCTGGGTTGCATGATGTGCCATTCCATCGCACGCGTGAAGAGCACCATGGGCCAGGCGGATTTCTATCTCGAGTATCCCAAGCTCCATGAGTTGGCTGCGACGAAGAATCCCGTAGCGCGTGCACTGCACGATTTCGTGATCCGCCTGAATCCAGAACCGCACCGCCGCGTTTTTCTCAAGCCGTTTATGCGCACGCAGACGCCGGAATTCTGTTCCGTCTGCCACAAGGTGCATCAGGATGTGCCGGTCGACCACTATCGGTGGGTGCGTGGTTTCAACGAGTACGACAACTGGCAGGCCAGCGGCGTCTCCGGGCAGGGAGCGCGCTCGTTTTACTATCCGCCCAAGCCGCAGCAGTGCGCCGATTGCCACATGCCCGCGGAGCCTTCAAAAGATGCCGGCAATGTCAACGGGTTCGTACACTCGCATCGTTTCCCGGCGGCGAATACTGCCCTGCCTACTGCGAACGAAGATGCCGCGCAACTGAAGCTCACAGAAAATTTCCTGAAGCACGCCCTCACTGTGGATATCTTTGCGGTGTCCCCCGCCCAGGCGCCGCTGAAGAGCGGTGCGGCAAGCCAATCGGACATCGCCACCACGTTCGCCGTGGGTGAAGAGGCGGAAACCAAAATAACCGCAGGAACGACGGCAGAGGCTACTCCGGTCACCGCTCCCTTGAACCTGGTGCAGCCAGCGTTGCGACGCGGCGATACTGTGCGTGTAGATGTCGTGGTGCGCACCAAAACGGTGGGACACTTTTTCCCCGGAGGCACCGTCGATGCCTACGATACATGGCTGGAGCTGAAAGGCGTGGACGATAAAGGCCAGACCATCTTTTGGAGTGGCATGGTTGAGGACAACGGCAAAGGTCCGGTCGAAAAAGGTGCGCACTTTTATCGCTCGCTGCAGATCGATGCTCATGGCAACCCCATCAATAAGCGCAACACCTGGGCCACGCGTGCTGTGGTGTACGTGCACCTGATCCCTCCTGGAGCGGCAGACACGGTGCATTACCGCATGTTCATTCCTGAAAACACAGGTAACAAGATCACGCTGCACGCGCGCCTCTGTTATCGCAAATTCTCCTGGTGGAATACACAGTTCTCTTTCGCGGGGCAGCCCGACGAGAGTTCCGCCCGCCCAGTGACGCCCGATTACGACGACCGTCCGTTTGTGTTCACGAAATCGATTGAGGGAATTTCCGCCAAGGAACAAAAAATTCCCGACCTGCCGATTGTTGCACTCGCGGAAAATGAAGTGACACTGCCGGTAGTCGCCCATAACTCGCCGGCTGCAGCGCCGAAAACCATTGCTCTCAAAGATGAATGGCAACGCTGGAACGATTACGGAATCGGCTTGTTTCTGCAGGGCGATCTGAAGGGTGCCGCGGCTGCGTTCCAAAAAGTAACCGAGGCGGATCCCAATAATCCAGACGGCTGGGTGAATATTGGCCGCTGCGCCGTGCAGGAAGGCGACATGGAGCGCGCCCGCACCGTACTTGAGAAGGCTTTGTCGTTGTCGCCGACTCTTGCCCGCGCTAACTATTTCTACGCCCGCGTGCTGCGCTCCGATGGGAACTATGACGGAGCTGCCGCCCGCCTGCGCATCGTGCTTAGGCAATATCCGCGCGACCGTGTCGCGCTTAACGACTTCGGCCGCATTCTGTTTCTGCAGCGAAAATATCAAGAGGCTGTGAAGACGCTTCAATCTGTGTTAGCGATTGATCCCGAAGACCTGCAGGCGCATTACAATCTGATGCTCTGCTACAACGGACTGGGGAACGAAAAACTGGCAAAGGAGCACGAATCGCGCTACCTGCGGTTTAAGGCGGACGAGTCGTCGCAGGCGATCACCGGCCCTTATCGGCAGTCGCATCCGGAAGACAACAATGAGCGGCAAGCTGTGCATGAACACGTCTCTGTTCCGCTGCCGGCGCTCACGCACCATGTAGAGCGAGCTGCCCTTCGACAGGCTCAGAGGAGACTCGCGGCTGTCCGGCCGGGTAAAGGCCGCGTTGCTTCTTCCGTCCTTTCTACCAGAGCTTCCAAGTAGATGAAAAACCTTTGCAAGTTGAATTCGTCACTATCGCTACCGATCTTCATCTTCCTGGTAGCCACAATCTTTTCCAATCATTCCGTCGCCCAACAAATCCATTTCCGCGACATCACGAAGCAAGCAGGAATCCATTTCACACATAACGACGGCGCCTTCGGAGAAAAATGGCTGCCTGAAACCATGGGCCCAGGCTGCGCATTCATTGACTACGACAACGATGGCTATCCTGACATTCTTCTGGTGAACGGCACCGATTTCGCTGGGCATCCTCACGCCGGACCAACCACCCCGAAGCTCTACCACAACAATCGCAATGGAACCTTTAGCGATGTAACCCGGCAGGCTGGATTGGCGGTGCCGATGTTCGGGCTGGGAGTCGCGGTTGGCGATTACGATAACGACGGGTTCGACGATCTTTTTATTACTGCACTCGGGCAAAGCCATTTATTTCACAACAATGGCAACGGAACATTTACTGATGTAACAAAGGCCGCGGGAATGTGGGGTCCAAGTGAATTTTCCACCAGCGCCGCGTGGGTGGATTACGATCGCGACGGCAAGCTCGACCTGGTCGTCGCAAACTACGTTCGCTGGACTGAGGAGACCGATCTTTACTGCACGATCGATGGCGCGCATAAATCTTACTGCACCCCGGAATCCTACAAGGGTACGTCAGTCCGTTTGTGGCACAACCTCGGCGGTGGAAAATTTGAAGATGCCACACAAAAGGCAGGTCTCGGCGACCCAACTTCAAAAAGCCTGGGCATCACCATTCTCGATTACAACGACGACGGCTGGCCCGACATTCTGATCGCTAACGACACTCAGCCCAACAAACTCTATTTGAACAAGAAGGATGGAACGTTTGAAGAGCGCGGTATTCCTGCCGGCATCGCTTTCAGCGAGGACGGTATCGCTCGTGCCGGCATGGGCGTGGATGCGGCCGACTACGATCGCAGCGGCCATCCCAGCGTCATCATCAGCAATTTCGCCAATCAGATGGTTTCGCTTTACCACAACGAGGGCAACGGTTTGTTTGTGGACGAAGCTCCGCAGTCCGAAGTGGGCCGCGCCACTCTGGTCACGCTGGGATTCGGTTGTTTCTTTTTCGATTACGATAACGACGGCTGGGCTGACATCTTCGTCGCCGATGGCCACATCGAAGATCAGATCGAGCGCGTGCAAAAGCGCGTCAGCTATGCCGAACCTTCGCATCTTTTCCGCAATCTTGGCGGAGGCAAGTTCCAGGAAGTCACGGCGCAGATGGGTCAGGCTTTTGCCGCTCCAAGAGTGGCGCGGGGCGCGGCTTACGCCGATATCGACAACGACGGATATCTGGATGTTCTGGTTACCACGAACTCCGGTCCAGCGTATTTATTCCATAACGAAGGCGGGACGAATCATAGTCTGCGCTTGAAATTGGCGGGAACGAAATCGAATCGTGACGGAATCGGCGCGGTGGTGCGCGTAACTTCCGACAACTCTAAAGATAGACAGTCGAAGATGTTGCGTTCCGGATCGAGCTATCTCTCGCAGAGCGAACTGGTGCTCACGTTTGGATTGGGTGCGCAAACGAAAGCAGACAACATTGAGATTCAATGGCCGAGCGGGCAAGTGGATAAACTGTCGAACATCAATGCCGGACAAACTGTCACAGTTCAGGAAGGGAAGGGCGTGATCGCGAACCGGCCCTACGGCAAGGAAGCAAAATAATCAACCACGAAGGGCACAAGGTATCACGAAGGAATCCCAACCACACCTGGCTTTCGTTAGTGTACCTTCGAGCCCTTTGTGGTTAAATTCGTATCAATGATTCCGCGAATTTCAGTCGCTCTCGCCGGCTTGCTGCTCGCCGCGTTTGGCCTCTTTGCGACGGCCCCGCAAACTCAACCAAAAGTGAATCCGGCTGAGGCCGCGCGCATGAACAACCTGGGCGCCGCCTACATGAACCAGCAGCTTTTCGAGAAGGCATTGAAATCGTTTCAGCAAGCCGCCGAGCTCGATCCCAAGCTCACAATGGCAAAACTGAATGAGGGCATTGCGCTGCTGAATCTGCAAAAGATCGACGAAGCCAAGGCGCTGCTGGAAGATGCGCTGAAACAAGATCCCAAGAATCCCTATGCCTGGTACAACCTGGGGCTGTTCGCCAAAAATACTGGTGACGCTCAAGCCGCGATTGACGCGTTTCATCATGTGGTCGAGATCGATCCGAGCGACGCTGACACATGGTATTTTCTCGGAACGGCCTACGTGCAAGCTAAACAGTTTCCTCAGGCCATCGATGCTTTCCAACACGCCCTCAAGATAAATCCGCTGCACGCCTCCGCTGAATTCGGATTGTCGCGCGCCTATCAACAATCCGCCGACCTCGATCACGCCCGCGAGCACCTGAAAAAATTCCAATACATCACGCAAAACAAAATTGGCGCGCCCATGAGCCTGGCGTACGGGGAGCAGGGGAAATATTCTCGCGCGGTGGAATCGCCCTCGGCGGTGTTGAAGGCTCCAGCGCAGATCAAAGTACGGTTTGTGGATGTGACAAAGGAGGCGGGGATTGTCGCCAAACCTCAGAGCGGTCAGGTCGAGGACGCCTCTTCATTTCTCGGACCCGGAGCGTGTTTTCTAGATTACGACAATGATGGAAAAATCGACGTCTTGCTTGCCGACGGCGGCACACTCGGCGGGGTGGCCCTATATCACAATCTCGGTGGCAGGTTTGAGGATGTGACAGGAAAGACGGGTCTGGATCCCTCGGCCCATGCCATCGGTTGTGCGGCTGGGGACTATGACAATGACGGGTTTCCCGATCTCGCCATGGTCTTCAAGTCGAATATAGTGCTGCTGCACAACCAAAGGAATGGGACCTTTCGGGATGTCACCGAAGCCGCTGGTATCCGCACTGGACCCGCCGATCCTGTTTTCAACGTTGGGTCGACTTTCATTGACTACGATCACGACGGCGATCTAGATCTCTATATCACTCAATACAGCAGTGAGCCGTGGGTCGACCTACGGCCTGGCCATTTTGAAAATCCGAGGCCTCCGGTGCCCGAGCACATGTTCAATAATATGTGGCGTAACAATGGGAACGGAACCTTCACTGATGTCAGCAGCGAAACTGGGCTCGCGGGTGACGTTCCCAGCATTGCTGCGGTGGGAACGGATTACAACAACGACCGGGCAGTGGATCTGGTTATTACTGGCTGGCATAAGGCCACGCCGATATTTGAGAACCCACGCGAAGGAAAGTTTCAGGAGAGAGTTCTGTGGCGTGGAAATATGGCGCCTACTACAGGGGTGACGGTGCTCGATTCCGACCACGATGGCTGGATGAACATAGCCTTAACGGAATGGGACGGCTCCTTATCCCTCTGGCGGAACAACCACGGCAAGAGTTTCGATCGTGTTCCGTTACCCGAGACGAATTGGGTTCGTGCCTATGGCGTTGCAGCTTTCGACTACGACAACGATGGCTGGGTAGATCTGGTCGCCGTCGGAGAAACCAAAGATGGCAAAGGTGAGGTGCGTCTGTTTCGCAACCTCGGCGCGGATGGCTTCAAAGACGTCACCACCGATGTTGGCCTCGACAAGATTCAACTCAAAGAGCCGCGTGCCATCATCACCGGAGATTATGACAACGACGGCGCGACTGATCTGCTGATTACGCAGAATCATGGCCCGGCTGTTCTGCTGCGCAATGAAGGCGGGAATCAGAATCACTGGCTTCGCTTGTCTCTCAAAGGATTGGCCGATAACAAGAGCGCCATCGGCACGAAAGTCGAAGTGTTTGCAGGCGGCAATCGACAGAAGTTTGAGATTGCCGGCTCGAATGGATACCTTGGTCAGAACTCGCCATATCTTACGGTTGGACTTGGCGATTCTAAAGAAGCTGACATTGTCCGCATGTTGTGGCCGACTGGCGTCTTGCAGGACGAAATAAACGTTGCCGGAGACAAGCAGCAGAATTTTATCGAGATGGATCGGCGCGGCAGTTCTTGCCCAACGCTATTTGTCTGGAATGGCGAACGCTACGAATTTGTTGCCGACATGCTGGGCGCAGGCGTTGTTGGACATTGGGTCGGGCCCAACCAGCGCGATGTTCCGCGGCCAGTCGAATATATCAAGATCGATCGCGACGCCATTCAGCGAGAAAGATGGGAAGCTCAGCTTCCGTTTTATGGAGCCGCTGGAGGAAGCGGTTTATCTGGATCAGGCGCACCTGATGGCGGTCGATCATCCGGCCGATCTCGATGTGTATCCGAACGAATATTTCGCGTCGAATCCACAGTATCCAGAATTCAAAGTGGTGGTGAGCAAGAGCGAAGATGCGCGTCCGCCTTCCGGCGTCTGGGACGAGCACGGTCACAATGTGTTGCCTGACCTCTTAGCACATCATTACTTTGGTGATTTTGCTTTGACGCAGTTTCAGGGATTCGCCAAACCGCATAGCCTGGTCCTCGACCTCGGTGAACCTTATCGCGGGGGCCCATTGTGGCTGTTTCTGCATGGCGAAGTGGAATATTTTTCTGCGAACAGCATGTATGCGGCATCACAGGCCGGCGTGCATGCAATTTCTCCATATGTTGAAGCGCTCGGCGCCGACGGCAAGTGGCTGCGCGTAGTCGACGACATGGGATTTCCCGCTGGCGGTCCGCGCACCATGACGGCCGATCTCAGCGGCAAGTTGCTGCCGGGTACTCGGAGAATTCGAATTACGACTAATCTGCAGATTTATTGGGACAACATTCTGGTGAGTCGAACGCCGCAGGAATCCAAAAATAAAGCTAAAAAGTTGCGCTTGACAGCAGTTCCATTAACGCGTGCCAACCTCGACTATCACGGCTTCCCGCTGAAGATCGAAGGCACGCCGCCGGGAAATGTGCAATACATTTATGAGAAGACGAGCGCGACCGGGCCATACACGCGTCCGGCGGGAACCTATACCCGATATGGCGATGTGTTGCCACTGCTGACTTCGCTGGACGACAAGTTGGTCGTGTTCGGATCAGGCGATGAGGTTCGTCTTGACTTCGATCCGTCACGATTGCCTGCGCTGCCTCAAGGGTGGGTGCGTGATTATTTTTTCGCCGCCAACGGCTATGAGAAGGATATGGATTTTTATGCCGCCGAAGGAAACTTTGTGGCTCCGCTGCCATTTTTGAAAATGGGCGACTATCCCTATTCTGTTGACAAATCATTTCCTCTCGACGACGCGCACCTGAACTATCTTCTGGAATACAACACACGGCAGATGTCAGGGAATGAGCAGCGCGGGTACTGGTTTGACTACGGTGCAAAATAAGTTGGCTTATAGGCCTATAAAATCGTTTTAATATTGACAATTTAAGCT
>CAVRWS010000002.1:0-179733 GCA_963724815.1 uncultured Acidobacteriaceae bacterium | reverse complement strand
GCTTCATTAATGCCGGATCGCATTCCGTACTGAACAACTCGCCGATACGCCACTCGATCTCCCGTCCAGAAGACTCCAGCTCGAGATCCTTGAGGGCTTCGCGCAACACCGAACCCAAGGGTGTAGTCTCGATTGATAGTTCCTGGAGTCCGATCTTCGACAAACTCAGCAAGTCATCCACCAACCGCCCCATGCGCTGCGCGCTTTCCGCGATTTTCTCAATACAGCGGCGGCCATCGGCATCGATATGAGGTCCGTAATCTTGCGTAAGGACGCCCGCATATCCCGCGATGTGCCGCAGCGGGGCGCGCAGGTCGTGAGCCACTGAATATGCAAAACTCTCCAATTCAATATTGGTCTCAGATAATTCGGAGGTACGTCGCTCCAGCCTCTCATTCGCATGCTTCAGGTTTTGTTCTGCCTGGTTGCGCCGGGTGGTCTCGGAGTGAATCACAAAGCCTTTCACCAACAGAATGAGGATAGCCAGAGTGTTTCCGTAAAAAATTACGGCTTTGATTGTTCGGGTACTGGCTGCAGCCGTTGCCAATCTGCGGCTCAACAACTCTGCTTCGGTACGCCGCATCCCCGCGATCTGGGCGGCGATCAGTTCCATCCATAGTTCGCCGTCATTTCCCTGGGTCACCGCATCCACTCCGGCCAGGAGACCGCCGCGCGTGCGTACGTCAATGCCGGCACTCAGTTCGGCCAGCCGGGCCGCGATAAGGGGATCCAGCCTCTTGATACTTTCCCGTTCTTCGGGGTTGTCCTTGATCAAGTCCGGCAGCTCTTTCATGTCTTCGCGCACTTGATCGACCCCAGCGCGGTACAGTTGCAGATGCCGATCCTGTCCCGTGAGCATGTAGCCTCGTTGTCCAGTTTCTGCCTGGGTGATATCGATACGAATCGTCTGCAACTTCTCGACCACCAGCAGCGTGTGAATCACCCACTGCCGATCCTTCTCGTTCCGCACTTCGCTCCAGAAGGAAAGCGTGGCAATGCCGACAAGAATTAAGAGCGCACATGCGGCAATCGCTTTGCTGGAGGAGGTCATCGCATCTTCGAGAGGGAATTGTCCTTCTCTATCATCGGCCATCGGTGTCGGTTCTTTAATCGCTTGTCAGATCTGGGGAAAATGCCTGCAGGAATTGCAAGGCGGTTTCATTGCGGAAACTGAAAGAGAAGACTTGGATGAGTTGATCTCTCGTGGCGTCGTTCCAAATTGGAACGTCATGATCTTTTTTGTCCGCAAAATCATTCTCCCCCTCTTGCGCAGCGTTTAAGCTTTTCAGCACAGAGTCACGCAACCTTAAAGCTGCGCGTTCTCAGAATAAGTTCTCCAGGAGATAAGTCAAATGCCACAAACCACGCATGCCCAGACTCCCACCATTCAAATCTCTGTCATTAACGAGAGCACCGTGCTGGCCGACGCAGATGTCACGCCGGTCGTAGCCGCGCTCCAGAAACAAGTGACCAACGACTTCCGCCCAATTTGGGGAACGGACGCAGAACTTACCATCGTCCCTAAAGGTACGCAACCAGCCAGCGGAAGCTGGTGGCTCGTTTTGCTCGATGATTCTGACCAGGCGAACGCTCTCGGCTATCACGATCTGACCGGCGAAGGTCTACCCATCGGCAAGGTGTTTGCCGCCAGCGATCTGAAGGCCGGCACTTCGTGGACCGTAACCGCCAGCCACGAATTGTTGGAAATGCTGGGCGATCCCAATATCAACCTCACCGTATTCGTGCAAAACAGCAACACTGCAGGAATGCTCTACGCCTACGAGGTCTGCAACGCTTGCGAAGACGACAGCCTCGGCTATTCGATCGATAACATTCTCGTTTCTGATTTTGTTTACCCGGCGTGGTTCGAAGGTTTCCGAACAGAGGGTTCCACCCAATTCGACCGCGCGAACAAGATTCAGCTCCCGCTGCATTTGTTGGCGGGAGGCTATATCGGAATCTTTACGGTGAACTCCGGCAGCGGCTGGCAGCAACAGACCGCTGATAAACATCCCACCAGTCTGCGCAATCGCGGGGCGGTCGGCTCACGCCGCGAGCGCCGAAGCATTCCTCACGAGTTGTGGGTGAACAGTCTGCCGCAACGAAAGATCGTAAGCAATGCGCAGAAATACCTGCAGCAGTTGCATACGATTCAGAGGCGGCGGGAAGCAGCATGAAAATTGCCTGAGTGCTCTGCTCGTGGCCCCGCGCGGAAGTGCGCGGGGCTTTTTGCTTTTGCAGTAACGTCCGATACCGCATTGGCTCGCCGTGAGAAAATGAAGCTCGTACCCTGGTTTGAAGTCCGTTCCTCTCGGAGATCACAATCGACGTCACTACGCTGGGTGTTCTATTCATCGTTTTCATCGCTACTTTGATTCGATCCACCTTTGGCTTTGGCGAGGCCCTCGTAGCCGTTCCGTTGCTCGCTTTTTTCATCCCGCTTGAAGTTGCTGCTCCGCTCGCAGTGCTGGTCTCGATCACCATCGCCAGTATCGTGGTGGTGCAGGATTGGAAAAAGATTCACTTGCGCAGCATAGGCTGGCTGGTACTATCGACGCTTTTCGGAATCCCACTGGGCCTTCTGCTTCTCACGAGCAGTCATCAACGGGCTCTCAAGGGGACACTCGGATTACTTATTGTTGCGTTTTCTGTCTATTCCTTAATCGGACGTACAAAGATCGGTCGCACCCCGCTGGAGTTAAAACACGACAGTCGAGGATGGCTGCTTGTATGTGGATTCTGTGCCGGAGTGCTGGGCGGAGCCTACGGCATGAACGGTCCGCCGCTCGCCATTTACGGGGCCATGCGGCGTTGGTCCGCGCAACACTTTCGAGCAACGCTGCAAGGATATTTTTTGCCCGCCAGCATCATTGGTATGGCGGGTTATTGGCTTGCCGGACTGTGGGTTCCCGCCGTGACCCATTATTATCTGCTTGCACTGCCGGCCACGGTGATCGCAGTATTTCTGGGCAGAGCGATCAATCATCGCCTGCATGGAGATACTTTTCTGAAATATATTTATTTGGGCTTGGTAGCGATCGGAGCGCTGTTAACGATTCAGGTAATTACGGGCAGGCTATGAGTGCATCGGTGCTGAGCAGGGTTCGCGCGGCAGCGGATATTACATCCCCAGTTTTTTTACTTCCTCGTTGTAATACTTGCGGTAGAGAATATCCCACTCCTGCGAGCCTTCGAGGATGGTCCGCTTCTGGCTCTCGATCTTGAGTCGGGCGGCTTGATCGATCCTCGCTTCCTGGTTTAGCAGGTCTTCGAGAATCTTGCGGGTCTCCTGCCGGATGGTGTTCGGGTCTTCGATGAAATCAACTTCGTCCATGGTCTTGAGCGCGTCGGCGACGGCCCGCGCCAGCACGTTCACTTTATCGCGGCTTAGTCTCACAGCACCGCCTTGTACTTGCGCACCAGTTCGCTCTTCACTTTGCGGAACATCTCCTGGTAGTTGGCGCCGGTCTTATTCATCTCTTCCGAATAGGCTTCGAGGATCACCCGTACTTCATCATTGATGCGGTCTTCGAGGGTGAGTTCGTCGAGCAGAGCGGCGTGCACGCGCTCCGTCACTTTAGGGACGGCGGTGGTTTCGATAGCCTTGCCGGCAATCAGTTTCTTGGTAACTTCGCGGGCCAGGTAGCCCACATATTCCTTGGAAAGAAGCATGAGCGGATAGAATGTCCTGTATCAGCAGGGGTGTTGTTTGCGAACCATAGAGTGTAACACGGCATTCATATGCTGCGTGCCGTTATCGGAACTGGATATCGCGCTAATCCACCACAAAGGGCACGAAGGAGCACTAAGGTGAATCTCGATGATTTGAGTCCTCGTGAACCGTCGCGTCTTTTGTGGTTTATGGATTCCGGGCGCCACGCTGGGAGTCGTCTCCCGCTGGCACCTTGCCCTCCAAACAGCTTACAATGCTCTCGTAAGCGGAAATCTCGATGTCACCCACTCCAGAAGATTTAAGCATCCTTAAAGATGACATGATTGCCTTCATCGAGGGCCATGGCATGAGCCGTTTCCACGGCTACGTGGATTATGACGAGGTGCAGTGCGTCATGTGGGAGATGGGCAATAATCCCGACGGCTGGAAGGATTTCGTTGAACTGGCCAAGAGTGCCGGCGCTCCATTTCTTACCATGCATTCCTGGAAGCTGGAGCGTGAGGAGCTTGACGAGTTGGTGGAACGATTGGCGCACTCTGAGTTCAGCGACGGGGACGATGTGGAAGATGCCCGCTGGCTGCGCGCGCACGTGGGCAAGGTGGGATTTTTGCAGCTTGGGTGGGCTTATCAGGGATCGATGTTTCTCTGCGAGTCGAGCACCGAGTGGTACGAACGATACCAGCGCCTGCTGGAGGTCTCCGAGGATTTCGGCGGTATTCCCATCGATGAACCGGACCAGGACGACGAGAACTAGTCGTGCAAGCGAACGCACGCTGGCAACTGGCCGCAGATGATCCAGCGCGGGTGCAGGCTCTGGCCGCGAGTCTCCGCGATCTTCCTTCTGTTTCTCACCTGCTGAACGGACGATCGGCGAATGGGCGACCGTCGAATGGACGATCCAGTGCCAGTTCTCTTCATACGCTCGCGGGTCTGCTGCTGCGCCGCGGATTGAGCGATGCTGAATCTGCAGCTCGTTTTCTTAGTCCCTCGCTCACTCATCTGCATCTTCCCGAACAAATGGCCGGACTTCGCTGTGCCGTCGATCGCATCGATGCCGCCATCGAACGCAAAGAACCCATCCTGATCTACGGTGATTACGACGTCGACGGCACCATGGCCGTCATCATTCTGAAGACTGCAATTGAACTCTGCGGTGGCACGGCCGATTTCCACGTCCCGCACCGCATTCGCGAAGGCTACGATATGCGCGACGATGTGATCGAACGCGCTGCGGCCGCTGGCATTCGCCTCATCATCAGCGTGGACATGGGCATTCGCGCCTTTGCTCCGGCGGAAACCGCGCATCGCCTCGGCGTTGACTTGATCGTCACCGACCATCACTTGCCCGGACCGGATGGCATTCCCAAGGCGCACGCCGTCGTAAATCCCAATCAATCGGGATGTGAGTATCCATACAAGCAGCTTTGTGGGGCAGGCGTTGCCTTTAAAGTTGCGCAGGGACTGATGCAGCGCCGCCTCGCAGAAAAAGATCAGACACGTTTGCTGCTGAGTTTTATGAAGGTTGTCGCCATCGCGACCATTGCCGACGCTGTTCCACTCACCGGCGAGAATCGAGTCTTCGCCAGCCTCGGCCTCGATGCGCTGCGTCGCGCGGTCAATCCAGGATTAAAGGCCCTGCTCGAAGTTGCGCAGATTTCCAACAAGCGTCCGCCTAATTCCACCGAAGTTGCCTTTCGCATCGCGCCGCGCATCAACGCGGCGGGGCGCATGGATGTTGCCCGCGACGTGATCGAACTATTCAGCGTGAAAGATCCCGACCGCGCGCGGCTGCTTGCCGGGAAGCTCGATCGTCTCAATGGCGAACGGCAGGAAGAAGAGCGCCGTATTTTGCGTCTCATTGACGAGCGCATCGCCGGCGATTCGGCTTTGTGCGAAGCTTACTGCATTGTGGTGGATGGCGAAGGCTGGCACCGCGGCGTGATCGGCATTGCGGCCACGCGTATCGTCGAACGCTATCACCGGCCCGCGATGGTTATCTCGCGTGAAGGCGAAGAAGCGTTTGGCTCCGGCCGCTCCATACGTCCTTTTCATCTGCTAGAAGCCGTGGAGGCAAGCAGCAGTCTTTTCACCCGCTATGGCGGACACTCCCACGCCTGTGGCTTTGCTATGCCATCGGCGAACGTTACTCAATTGCGATCCGAATTAGACGCGTTCGCACGTTCGCGACTGACCGCAGATGATTTTGATCCCGTGCTAGATGTAGAAGCCGAACTGGATCTGACGGAAATCACTCCTTCGCTTTTTCAAATGCTGACGCTGTTGGAACCTTATGGCACAGGAAATCATGAGCCCGCCTTTAGCGCACGTGACGTCCGCCTGATCGCGCCGCCGAAAATTCTGAAAGACAAGCACATTAAACTGAAGCTAAAAGCAAACTTAAATGCCGCCGGTAAAGAACTGAGAACTGTTTTCGACGCCCTCGGCTGGAACATGGCCGAGCGTCTGCAGCAATCGCCGCTTCTCGCCGGAGACGCCATCGACATTGCGTTCACCATTGGTCAAAACGACCATCCTGATTTCGGGGGCCTCGAACTCACACTGCGCGATTTCAAGGGCGCAACGCCACTTGCCGACGACTCGAAGAGCAGTCTGACTTATGCCAAACCCGCGTAACTGACGGGAAATTTGCGCCTACCACATCTGGTAATAACCGTCGCGACGAGTTATCTCTACGGGAACCCCAAACACCGCTGTGAGGCGCTCATTCTGCAGAATGTCGTCTTTGCGACCGTCGGCAACAATGTGTCCCCGGCTCATTAAGACGACGCGCTCGATCTCCGGAATAATGTCGCCCAGTTCGTGGGTTACGAGCACGATTCCAATTCCCGAGTTCGCAAGAGCGCGCATGGTATGCCGCACACTTTGCTGGGCCGCAAGATCCAGAGAATTGCACGGCTCGTCGAACAACAGTGCCCGAGGATTGTGCACCAGGGCGCGCGCAATCAGAACCCGCCGGGCTTCTCCCGAGGACATCTCACAAACCGGTCGCTCTGCCAAATGTGAGGCTTGCAACTGCGCCAGAGCGGCATCGGCCAGTTCGCGCTGCCGGGGATCGACCATGTGGTGCGGAAATACCTGGATGCTGCTGAAAAATCCCGACAAGACGACGTCTCGTCCGCTGGCCTCTCCCGTACAAGAGAGCATCAGGTCGTTCGAAACAATTCCCAGAAGCGTCCGCAAGGCGAACACATCCCAGCATTCCTGCCCCAGAATGCTCATCGAGGAGTTTTCCAACGCCACCGGATAGCATTCGCGCGTAATCGTTTTGATTAGCGTTGACTTGCCGCAGCCGTTCGGCCCGAGAATCGCAATGTGTTCATCGCTACGGATGCGCAGACTAAAGTCATCGAGTGCGATCTTCTGCCCGCGCATGACCCGAATGTGCTGCAAGTCCAGAAGTGGCGGCGTTTCTGAAGTCATTCTTATCACAGTGTAGATGAGAGGCTTGACGCGCAGGAAAGCCGGCTCGCGATTCTGCGTCAGCAATCGGTCGATCTCACCACGAAGCAACACCAGGCTCGGGCCGAACTGGACCGGATGATTGTGGAAGTGAATGTGGAGGAGACCTTCCGATGGTCGAGTCGCAGCGATTAACAAGTGATTACGGGATAGGAGGCTGAATCCGAGACGGCCGTGGTTTTGAATTAGACTGAACTCAATGCCGCTCCCGGTCTATCGTTTACGACGCTGGCTGGCTGTAATCGCTGTGCTCTTCTCGGCGGTCGTTGCAGGTACGTATATTTACGCGCGTCTCCGCCAGCACAGCGTGTTGAAAGGATTCCCGGGCAAGATTTCCTACGACATCAAGCAGACCGCCAGCGGGTTTCAATTTTCAAAGTCGCAGGCGGGCCGCACGGTCTTTACGATTCGTGCCAAAGAGGTTAAGGAGTTCAAGCTTAACGGCCGCGCCGAACTGCACGATGTCACCATCATTCTTTACGGCAGCGACACGTCGCGCTTCGATCAGATCTACGGCGAGAACTTCACCTTTGATCCGAAATCTGGAAATATTACGGCGAAGGGTGGGGTGCAAATCGATCTGCAAGCCAATCCTGCGGGCGTCAACTCGCCTGATCAGGCGACGCCGAAAGAACTCAAGAATCCTATCCATCTCACCACCAGCGATCTGGTTTTCAACCGCGATAGCGGGGACGCCTTCACAAGCTCGCGGGTGGATTTCCAAACCCCGCAAGCTACCGGCTGGGCGGTGGGGGTGCAGTACTCCGCAAAAAGCAAAACGCTCACGCTCGCTTCGCAGATTCACGTGACTTTGACCGGGCAGAATGCAGCGAGTATCTTCGCTGCCCACGGCACCATCACTCGCGACCCGCGCGAAGTCGTTTTGGATCACGCTCGCATGGAGCGGGAAAGCGGAACGCTGCAATCGGACCAGGCTACATTCTTTCTCGGGCCGGAGAACGAGGTGGAGCGCATCGTCGCCACCGGAAACGTGAGCGCGGAATCCACGTTGCAAGAAGATAACCAGATGCGCGCCCGCGCCGATGACGCCGAACTCTTGCTGGCCAGCAAGCAGAACCTGCTGCGGACGGCTACGCTCACCGGTCGCGTCCATGTCGAGCGCATCGGTTCTCGTCCCATGCAGGGCGATGCCGGACGCGTGATTCTCGATTTTCTTGGTCAGAACCAATTGCAGAAAGTGCATGCCGCCGATGGGGTCCGTCTGGCGCAGCACGGCGCGAGCGCCAATACGTCCGGGACAAATTCCTCGCCACAGAATTTCGACATTACCGCGCCAATCATCGACTTCTTCGTCGTTGACGGGCGCCGGCTCGCCCGCGCCCAAACTACAGGCGCGGCGCGGATCACAATCATGCCCGCCTCAAGTCAGAATTCCATGAGCGAGGCGCAAAGCACCGTGATCACGGCCGGCCAGTTCGATGCAAAATTCACTGCAACGCCTGAAGGCCAAAGCCGCCTGACTTCCTTTCACGGCGCGCCGGATGCGAAAATCGTGAATCTCTCATCCGGACTGCCCGACCGCGTGAGCACCAGTCAGACTCTCGATGCCACATTTCTGCCTGAAGGCGGCATCGCATCCATCGTGCAGCAGGGAAGCGTGGCCTATACGGATAACCAGACTCCGGAAAAGCGTACCCAAGCCTGGGCGGACAAAGCACTCTACACGCCGGTCGACCAGATTCTAGTGCTGGCCGGGAAGCCGAGAGTCGCCGATGGCGGCATGATCACAACCGCGAACACAATTCGCATCAATCGCGCCACCGATGACGCTTTCGCCGACGGCAACGTCAAGAGCACTTACAGCGATCTCAAGGAGCAGCCAAATGGGGCGCTGCTTGCCTCCTCTTCGCCGATTCACGTGACCGCCGCCAAGATGACGGCGCACAACTCTCCTGCAATCGCTTTATATGAGGGCAACGCTCGACTCTGGCAGGACGCCAACATCATCGAGGCTCCCTCGATCCAGTTTGACCGCGACCGCCGCTCCCTCGTCGCTGAGGGGAATGCAGCGCAGCCAGTCTCCACCGTGCTGGTTGAGGAGAAATTAGGCCAGCCAAGCGACAAGGGTATGGCCAAGAACGAGTCGGCGAAACCTCAACGTAAAGGCGAAAGTAAATCGAACAAAAAAACTGAGGAAAAACTCGATCAGGATAGTCCCGTCACCATAACCTCAGCCAAGCTCACCTATGCCGACGCCGACCGTCAGGCTCACTACACCGGAGGTGTCACAGCCAAAGGGACCGGCTTTGAGGCAACCGCTGATGAGATGGACGCTTATCTGTTGCCGCGGAGCCAAGCATCTACGAATCAATCGCTTAGCGGAGCCGGTCGGTTGGATCGGATGGTCGCCAAGGGCCATGTTGTCATCCAGCAACCCGGTCGACGAGCCGAAGGTCAGACTTTGGTCTATACCGCTTCAGAAGACAAATTCGTCCTCACCGGCGGACCTCCCAGCATTTTTGATGCCGAACGTGGCAAGATTACCGGGGTTTCGTTGACTTTCTTTAGGGCCGATGATAGGGTGCTCGTAGAAGGCAAGGCAAGTACTCCTGTGGTAACACAGACGCGAGTGGCCAGATAAAAAAGACGAATGGCAAGATAAATGCGTACCTTGGCCACAGATGAAATTGGCAAATCGTACCGTGGCCGCCGCGTTGTGAATGGTGTCAGCCTGCGGGTAGAGCAGGCGGAAGTAGTTGGATTATTAGGTCCTAACGGCGCAGGCAAGACAACCACGTTCTACGCCATCGTTGGCCTGATCCCCCCTGATACGGGCCGGGTGCTCTACGACGACCAGGACATCACTGACGTTCCCATGTACCTGCGGGCGCGCCAGTATGGCATCAGCTATCTCCCACAAGAAGCTTCGGTATTTCGCAAACTCACGGTGGAGGAGAACATCCTCGCGGTGCTGGAGGCGCAGCCGATGTCCTGGCACGAGCGCCGCGAGAAGATGGAAAAGTTTATTGATGAACTTGGGTTGGAGCACATTCGGCAGAATCGGGGATACGCACTTTCCGGCGGCGAACGCCGCCGCGTGGAGATCGCCCGTTGCCTTTGCATCAACCCAACATTCATCCTGCTCGACGAACCATTTTCCGGGATCGACCCGATCGCCGTTCTCGACCTGCAGAAAATTATCAGCAGCCTGCGGGCCAGCGGCATCGGGGTGCTGATCACCGATCACAACGTGCGCGAAACGCTTTCCGTAACTGATCGCGCCTACATCATCGACGACGGCAGAATCTTCCGTCACGGCAAGCCTGAGCAGTTGGCTGGCGACCCGGAAGTTCGCCGTGTGTATCTAGGAGAAAGTTTTTCGTTGGTGTAGGTTCAGGGAAGGATAAGTTCGGGAAGGGCACGGCTTGAGCCGTGCCGCTAAGGGTTCGTGAGGTGAGCGCCTTTAGGCGCTGAGGTGAATGGTGGCGAGGAAAGCCGTATGGCGAAGACAAACGGTAACCCCAGCATAACCCTTTGGTCTCCCAAAATGTGGGGAGTGAAGGGGAAGTGGAATCGGGGCATGAGCCCGGAAGAGGCAGCACAGGTCATTGAGCGATTCCTGGCAGAGACCGAACTCTACCCTTTTGAGTGGACTGATTTTGCGGAGACGAAACAGCAAGACCCCAAGGTCGAACTCTACAGGAAACGGTGCGACAAGCTAAGTCCGTTGGTAAACAGACCGGGAGAGATGGATAAGGCAGCGGTCGTGGAACTGAGATCGATCATCGAAAAGCTGCGTCTTATGTCTAACTCCGACACCTTAGAGAAGGAAATAGGAAAGACATCAGAAGGCGAAAATCGATGACGATTGACGAGCGACTCGAAGCTTTAACTCGCAATTTGGAACTGCGATCTCTCGAAACCGAGAAGTGCGATAAACAGCTCGCGCAATTGGCCATTTTGGTGACTGGCTTTACTGAGGGCACAACGAGATTGTTGGCGGAAGCGAAAGGCCAGTAGCCACGATAAATAGCCAACGACTAACTGACTAACTAACGACTAACGACTAACGACATGGTCCTCTTACAACACAAACTGAGCGTCAAACTCTCCCAGCGCCAGATCCTCACCCCTGGCCTGGTGCAGATGGTCTCCGTCCTCGCTCTCAACAAGCTCGAGCTCAAGGATATGATCAATGCGGAGATGGTCGAGAACCCGGTTCTCGAAGAGCTCGAAGAATCGGTTCCATTAATCGACGAAGTTGGCCGCAAGGAAGAAGACCGCGACCGGCTCACCGCCAAGACTTCCACCGAAGAAGCTCCCATCACTGCAGAGAAGAAAGATCCGTTCGAGGAAATCGACTTCGGATCGTTCTTCCAGGATTATCTCGATCCCGGTTATCGTACTCGCGGAGAAATGGAAGAAATCGAACGGCCATCGTTCGAGAACTTTCTCTCCAAGCCGACCACGCTCACGGATCATCTTGCCTGGCAACTGGGAGCGTTAAGCCTGCGCCCCGAGGTTCGCGAAGCCGCCGAGCAGATCATTGGCAATCTGAACGAAGACGGTTATCTGATCGCCAGCGACGAAGAGATGTTGGGCGTTGCTCCGCCCGCCACGCCGGAAGCCGATGCTGCCGCTGCCAGAAACATCGTCATCGAGGCGCAAGCCCTGGGTTTAGATCCATCCGCTTCCGGCGATGCAGTCGCGGAAGATGAAGATCTCGCCGCCGATCCATCCCTGAAGGGCTTGGACGTACCGCTGGTCCCGGAAGCCAGTTCGGCGGAATTTTCCGCCGCCGATGCCATCCGCAAAAGTTTTTCTGGCGAAGTGTTTAATGCGTCGCCCGCAGGCAATCCGTCAGAAGTATCGTTTGGATCACAAAATGTTGGCCCACAAAATGGAAGCATGGGCGCAGCTGTAGCTTCCGCCCCGGAGCTTGCAACCGCCGTGCAACCCGCGGCCGCGTCTCCGCACCCGATTTACACCGCGAAATTTGCCGCTGCTGATTTAGCGGAAGCCCTCGAAGTGATTCGCCAGCTCGATCCTCCGGGCGTAGGTTGCCGCGATCTGCGCGAATGCCTGATTCGCCAGTTGCACCACCATCAGCAACAACTCGCACTTCATAAGAATGGAGACAAGCCGGTCAACGGCACCGCTCAGGTCCTGCAAGATGCTATTGCCATCGTTGATCAGCACCTGCGCGCGGTGCAGAACAAGGCGCATAAAGAAATTGCCAAAGCGATCGGCCGTCCGGCGGAGGCCGTGCAGCAAGCCCTTGACTACATTCGTACCCTTGATCCCCGTCCCGGCCTGCAATACAACAAAGTCCAGGCGCGTCTGATCGAGCCCGATGTCGCCTTCATCAAACATGGCGATGAATGGTTGGTGCTGATGAATGACGATGATCTGCCTCAGCTTCGCCTGAATCCTGCTTACAAGAAACTGGTCACTCGCGATACCAACGATAAGAATACTCGCGACTACGTCAAAGAGCGCTACAAGAGCGCCATTCAGCTCATCAAAAATATCGAACAGCGCAAGCAGACCATCACCAAGGTCTGCTATTGCATCGTGGCCCGGCAGCAGGATTTTCTGGAAAAAGGTATCGACCAGCTGAAGCCGATGATGATTAAAGAAGTGGCCGAAGAAATCGGCGTGCATCCTTCCACGGTGAGCCGCGCTGTGGCCAGCAAGTATGCCCACACGCCGCAGGGAGTATTCGAGCTGCGCTACTTCTTCAGCGAGAGCGTGCAAGGGCCTGAGGGCGGCAACACTTCGTTGCTGATCCTCAAACGCCGCGTCAAGAAATTGATCGATGAAGAAGATCCGAGCCGTCCGCTCACTGACGAACAACTCACGCGCATTCTGCAGTCACAAGGCATTCAGGTCACTCGCCGCACCGTTGCCAAGTACCGCGAAGACATGCGCATCCCCAGCACGCACCAGCGCCGGGTTAGGGAATAAGATATCGAAAGTTAGAAACTCAGAACTAAGAATTCAGAAGTCAGAATTCAATGGTAGACCAAGATAGACGCCCCCAGAGTCGCCATCCCTTATCAAGGCCGAATTACCTTGTGTCCCTAGATGCCCTCTGTGTTGAAAGACTCTGGGATGCGAGCACTCCGACTTCTAATTTGAATTCGTATTGTAGTGCCCAATTCATTTCGAACAAGAATCCAAGGAGGGGCGCTCATGAACGTGGAATACACCGGCAGGCACTACGAAGTAACTTCCGCCATCCGCAAAGAAGTAGAAACTGGCCTGGCAAAAATTCGCAAGATTCTCGGTGACCGCTTCGAAGCCAAAGCCATCCTCTGCGTCGAAAAGCACCGCCACAAAGCCGAAATCACCATCAACCCGCGCAATGGCCCGCTGGTCGGCCTAGCTCAGGCCAAGGACATGATGATCGCGGTCAGCGGAGCGCTCGACCATCTCGAAAAGCAGGCGGTGAAGTATAAAACAAAGTGGGAATCCAAGAAACGCTCTGCCCGCAAGAGCGAAGAAGTAAAGAAGTGGAACGGCCACTCTCCGGAACCGGAAGCTCACACCAAAGTCGGCCTAACGGAAAAGACCGCTGTCCCCGTCGCTGTGCATCGCTATCCTCCCGTGGCCAGGACCACTGAAGTTCATCTGGTTCGCTCTGATGAAGCAGTTGCAATGCGCCCGATGACCCTTGAAGAAGCCATCAAAGAAGCACACTTCCGCGACCGCGACGTCTTCGTCTTCCGCGATCCCAAAGGCAAAGTAATGATCCTGCACCGCACGCGCGATGGCAAGATGGAGCTGATCGAAGCTCCGTAGGTGTTTGCTGCTATCCAGCGGCCCAGAGTTCAGAGGCGACGGAAAAGTCTACGTGCTAAAATCCGCCCGAGGAAATTTTGCCGATGTCTACGCGGTCGGGTTCCACGATTATTCTCATTTTCCAGATGATTCTAAGCGCTTCACTTATCGCACCAGCGCAGGCCGTCACACCGCAATCACAGCTCTCCGTTCACTGGGAAGAGCTTACCGCTGCTGATTTCCGCGAGGGCATTCACCGATCTCAAGGAACGTGTCTTCTACCCTTCGGAATCCTGGAGAAGCACGGACCGCATCTCCCGCTCGGCACCGATTTGCTGGACGTACGGTACGCTGCGCTGCACGCCGCGGAGAAAGAGTATGCAGTCGTATTTCCGGAATATTATTTTGGACAGATTGCCGAGGCTCGCCACGAACCCGGAACTATCGCTTACAGCCGCGAGATGCAACTGGCGCTGTTGCAGGAAACCACGGACGAAATGGCCCGCAATGGCTGTAAGAAAATAATCATCGTCAACGGCCACGGCGGAAACGAATACTTGCTCCCATACTTCGCTCAAACCCAGCTCGATAAGCCCCGCGATTATGTGGTTTACATTTTCGATAAACGCAGCCCCGACAGCGGCGGCCCACAGAAGAAAACGTCTATCGACATGCACGCAGGAGAAAGTGAAACCTCGAAAATGATGATTGCGCGCCCCGACTTCGGTCCACATCGACCGCGCCAACAGCGAATCCGGCGCGGACCAGCACCGGCAGAATCTTCCCGAGGATGTCTATACCGGCATCTGGTGGTATGCGCGCTTCCCTAATCACTACTCCGGCGATGGTTCTGCGGCAACCGTGGAGCTGGGTAAATTTCAAATGGATTGGTGGATCGACGCCGTCGTCAAAACCATCCGCGCCGTGAAAGCCGATGACGTCAGCCTCAAAGTTCAGAATGAGTTTTACGAAAAGAGCAGACACCCGCTAGACACGCAGCCGTAGCGTCAGATTATGAGTTCCCGATCAGCACTCCGGTAATGAACACCAGCACTCCGCCCAACCCGACCTGAAGGGCAGCCGAAACCCACGGACTATCCATATAACGCCGCCGGATCCAGGTAATCACTCCCAGTTCGACGACTACCACCGCGCCTGCGGCCCAGAGCGCCACACGAAAATCCTGCAACAAAAATGGCAACGTATGTCCAATGCCGCCCAGAGCTGTCATGGCTCCGCAAATCAAGCCCCGCACCCAAGGATGGCCACGCCCTGTAAGGCTTCCATCGTCGGATAATGCTTCTGCAAATCCCATGCTGATGCCCGCGCCCGCCGAGGCCGCAAGCCCGACCAGGAATGCATCTCGGGAGCTGTGCGTAGCGAAGGCTGAAGCGAAGACCGGCGCCAACGTAGAAACTGAACCATCCATCAGCCCCGCCAGGCCCGGCTGCACAATCTGCAATACGAACAAGCGGCGTTGCGCTCGCTCTTCGTCGGCTTTCACATTGGCTGGAAGTTTTTCCTTGTCGAGTTCCTGTGCGCGCTCTTCATGCTCGCGCTCTTCATTGATCAGATCATCAAGCAATTGGCGAATACTGGCATCCTGTGTGCGCGCCGCAGCCTTCTCGTAAAAACGCCGGGTCTCCACCTCCATGGTGCTGGCTTCCTTGCGCACCGCCTCGATGCGCAGGGGGCGAATCAGCCAGAGGGCAGGGCGCTCCACAAACCCGCGTACATCCTGCCTGCGGATGAGAGGAATGTGTTCGCCGAATTTCTTACGGTACATTTCAATTAATTTTCTGCGGTGCTCCGATTCTTCCTCCCGCATGCCCTCGAACATCGCCGCCGAGGCAGGATAATCCTGTCGCAAACCTTCGGCGAAATCGGCGTAGACGCGCTCATCCTCTTCTTCCAGGGCAATCGCCAACGCCAGCACTTCGCGTTCCGTAAGTTCATGAAACTTCTTCATGGCGACTTAGCTTACCTGTGTGACTAGGGCTTATTCAAATCCAAAAACGACAACTCAAGAATTGTCACACCCAATCGTGAGCGCTATCACTTCCTCCCCTGAATGCCGCTTTTCGATGCTACTATCCAGTGCATGACGTCCGGAAAATCGTCCGCGCCAGCCAAGCGCAAGAAAGCGCCGTTCAAGAAGAAGAAAAAGCCGCCCGCCATTGCGCGGGAGAGCAAGCACGCTCCGGAACTGGTAATCATTACAGGTATGAGCGGCTCGGGCAAAGCGTCCGTGCTGAAGGCGTTTGAAGATCTCGGCTATTACTGCGTGGATAACCTTCCCGTCGAACTAATTCCGCGCTTCGCCGAAATGGCCTTGCAGTCCACTGAAATTCGCCGCACTGCGCTGGTAGTCGATGTGCGCGAAGGATCGAAACTCGATCAACTCCCCGGAATTCTCAAAGCCGTACGGCGTACCATTCCGACGAAAGTTGCTTTTCTCGAAGCTTCCGATGCTGCGCTCCTGCGACGCTTCAGCGAGACGCGCCGGCCGCATCCCCTGGGCATCGACGCGCCGGTCAATACTTCGATCAAGGTCGAACGGCGTCACTTGGCAACGATCCGCGCATTGGCCGATATTGTCATCGATACGTCGAAGTTCAATGTCCACGAACTGCGTGCTCACATTACGGAGCGCTTTCGCGAGCAAGCTTCAGAAAAAAGTATTCTGGTTTCCTGTGTCAGCTTCGGATTCCGTCATGGCGTGCCCGAGGAGGCCGATCTGGTCTTCGATGTGCGCTTTCTGCCGAATCCACATTTTGTGCCAGAATTTCGAGCTTTGACTGGCAGAGATCCGCGTGTGGTGAAATACATTCAATCGTTTCCTCAGACTAAGGAATTCATCCGGCGCATCTCAGACCTGCTCATCTACCTTCTGCCGCACTACATCCACGAAGGCAAGAGCTATCTCACCATCAGTTTCGGTTGCACCGGCGGCCAGCATCGTTCAGTGATGATCGCCGAGGAAGTAGGCAAGCGCCTGCATAAGGCGGGATATCGACTGAAGATTGCGCACCGCGATATGCCGAAGTAGACTGGGCCGCGGAGGGACCTGCTTCCCGGCCACTTGGGGTATTTCAGGCCCGCGAAGTAAAATGAGCCCTTGCAATTCATTCTTATGCTACCCGCGACCTGGCAGCGCAGACTCCCTGGAGCCCTATGCGGCAACTGATGCGACTGGTTCGCTACGCGCTTCCTTATTGGTGGCAGATCCTGTGCTCCGTAGTTCTTATGGCGTTGGTTGGAGCGCTCGACGCATTTAAGTTCTTGCTGATTCGGCCGGTATTCGACCGGGTATTGAATCCTTCTACAGGATCGAAAGACATACAGCTTTTTGTAATTCCAATTACGCACCATCCGGTTTTTCTGCAGCAGTTGGTTCCTTCACGCTTTACGAATGCCTGGACAATGGTTGCAGTAGCTTTAGTTGGTTCGACTGTGCTCAAGGGAATCTTCGATTACACCGGCACGTACCTGGTGAACCACGCGGGTTTCGGCATGATCACCGATCTTCGCGATGATCTTTACAACGCCATCATGCGGCGCTCTGCGGCATTTTTTTCCAAGCACACGACCGGAACCCTGCTCTCCGCCATCATCAATGACATTGAGCGCGTTCAGTACGCCATGTCCACGGTGCTCGCCGAATTTCTGCAGCAGTTGTTTACTTTTATTTCCGTGGCCGCTGTGGTGATTGTCCTGGGCGGGAAACTTGCCTGGGTGCTTTTACTATTTGTGCCAATCATTGTTTACTCGTCCCGAAAAATTGGGTCGCGCGTGCGCAGCACGACGCGTCAGGGCCAAGACAAACTTGCCGAGATACAAAATATTCTGCACGAAACCATCACGGGCAATCGCATCGTGAAGGCTTTCAACAGTGAGAAGTGGGAGATCTCTCGCTTCCGCGGAGCGGCGCGCCGTCTGTTCCGCGCCAACCTGCGCTCAGTTGCGGCAACTGCGATCAGTTCTCCGTTGATGGATATTTTCGGCGTCATCGGAATCGCTCTATTGCTGAATCTGGGCCGCAACCAGGTCAAGCACGGTGAAATGACGCCAGGAGTTTTCGTGGCCTTCATTACGGCGGTATTCAGCCTCTATAATCCCGTCCGGAAGTTTGCCCAGTTCAATAATAATTTTCAGCAGGCGCTGGGCGCATCCAGCGAAATATTCAAGTTCATCGACGTGGAAGATGATGTCCGCGAGAAGCCACACGCCAAGCGCTTGCCGGCTTTTTTCAGAGCCGTCCAGTTCGATCACGTGAGCTTTACTTATGGCGGCGAATGCGCGGAAGCTCGCGTGTTGCATGATATTAACCTTGAAGTTCAGTGCGGCGAAGTCGTCGCCATTGTCGGATCCAGCGGTTCGGGAAAGAGTACGCTCGTCCACTTGATTCCGCGCTTCTTCGACGCCACCCAGGGACGTCTGCTGATCGACGGAAATGACGTGCGCGATGTGACTCTTGCGTCGCTGCGAGAGCAGGTCGGAATTGTCACGCAAGAAACCGTGCTGTTTAACGACACAGTCCGCAACAATATTGCCTACGGCCAGCCGCATGTGCCCCTGAAAGAAGTAGAGGCCGCGGCCCGGGCCGCTTTGGCTCATGACTTCATTCAAGCGCTGCCGAAGGGATACGATGAAGTGATTGGGGAGCGCGGCGTGCGCCTTTCCGGAGGAGAGCGCCAACGCATCGCCATCGCCCGCGCGATTCTGAAGAACGCTCCAATTCTGATTCTGGACGAAGCCACATCCGCGCTGGACAGCGAATCGGAGGCTCTGGTGCAATCTGCATTGCATAATCTTATGAGCGGACGCACCGTCTTCGTGATTGCCCACCGGCTGTCCACCGTGCGCCGCGCCGACCGCATCGTGGTAATTGAAAATGGAGCCATTGCCGATATTGGCTCCCATGAAGATTTAATGACAAAATTGGGGACGTATCGCCGCTTATACGATTTGCAGTTCGCCGATTTCGAGCACAAACTGGAGTCGGCACAACCGAGCTGACGTCGGCTGTAGGTGTGAAAAATATTTATGCCTCTCCGCTCCATGACAGGTTTCGCGCAAGTCAAAGGCGAACTCATAGGTCAATCTGGTGGAAGTGCCAGCTCGAAAGCGAGCGAGCTTTCCTCCACTCAAGGCAACGGCCGGCTTGCATTCTCGCTTTCCCTGAAGTCCGTGAACCACCGTTTTCTCGATCTGCATTTCCGGCTGCCTTCGGGATCTGACTCCATCGAGATGCAGCTTCGACGTCTGCTCAAGGATAAGATCGCGCGCGGGCATGTGGAAGTCACACTTAGTCTGGAACGCGGTGGGGGCGAAGCCCTGGCCCTCAATCGCCCGCTGGTAAGCGCCTACATTGCGGCTTTCCGTGCCGCTGCTCGCGAATTTGCGGTTCCCGCTGAGCCTGACCTTAACGTAATTTTGCGCGTTCCTGGTGCGCTCGATTCCGCCGGCAATAGCGTAGATGGCGCGCTGGAGCCTGCTGTTATGGCAACGGTGGGTGAAGCGCTCGAACGGCTGAACCAGATGCGGGAACAGGAAGGGCGCAGCATTGAGCGCGAACTCCGCGAACGCATGGATCACCTGCGTGCTGCCGTGAAGGTTGTACAGAATCACCGGCGCGCGATGCTGCAAACTTACACGGAAAGGCTGCAGTCACGCCTGCAGGAATTGCTGGGAGCCAGTCCCGACCGGGAACGTGTGCTTCAGGAGGCCGCGCTTTTGGTTGACCGCAGCGATATTCAGGAAGAAATCGTTCGCCTGGAAAACCACGTCCAGCATTTTCTGGATTTGCTCGACCAGCAAGGAGAAGTTGGAAAGAAACTCGACTTCCTGCTGCAGGAAATGAACCGCGAGGCCAACACTCTGCTATCCAAGACGTCTGGACTCGCTGGGGAAGCTTTGAAAATTACCGAAGCCGGTCTTAGCATGAAGGCAGAGATCGAAAAATCGCGTGAGCAGGTGCAGAACCTGGAATGAGTGCTTCCTCACATAAGCCATTGGTTTACATCATTTCGGCCCCATCTGGTTCGGGTAAATCGACGCTCGTCAACGAGCTGTTGAAGAAGGTCAGCGATCTGGAGTTTTCCATTTCCTATACAACCCGGGCTCCGCGAGGCAGCGAAGTTAATGGCCGGCAGTACTATTTTGTGTCGCGAGCCGAATTCGAGAAGATGATTGCCGAGGATGCGTTCCTCGAGTATGCAGAAGTGTTTGGGGAAAATTACTATGGAACGGCGCGCCGCTTCTTGATTAGTGCTGAACAACAGGGTCGCGACCTTTTACTCGATATCGATGTGCAAGGCGCCAAACAAATCCAGGACAAAATACCGGACGCGACCAGCATTTTCATTCTGCCTCCGAATCGCAAGATTCTGGAAGAGCGCCTGCGCAAGCGCAGCGAAGATAGCGACGAAGTGATCCAGCGTCGCCTGGATACGGCGACACGTGAAATCGAGAATTACCAGAGGTATGACTACCTTCTCATTAACGATCAATTGGAGGATTCAATTAAGGTATTGCGCGCGGTCGTGCGCGGCGAACGGCTGCTACGGGCGGGGCGACCGCTCTCAGAGGAGGAAGAAAAGATCGTGGCGCTGGCTGATTGCTGCCGGCTCGCCAATGTTCGCGATCGCCTGAAGCCGATACTGGCTTCGTTTCGGTCGTCCAGCAATACTGGAGGAAAAAATCCTCCGTAACCGTTTTAGCCGCCCAATGCCCCCGCTAGCTTGATTTTCATGGGAAAATAGGAACGGAGTTCTTAGCTTCCGCTGGCAAAGAACGAATCGCTTTGACTTTCGGCAATAAAACAATTGGTCCCGGCTACACGGAGAAGAAATCCATGAAACTGATCGAAGGCTTCGACAGCAACTATCGATACATTCTGGTCGCTGCCCGCCGCGCCCGGCAACTGCAATCCGGAGCGCCGCCGGTGGTGCAAACAAATTCCCGCAAGCCCTGCCGCATTGCACAAGACGAAATTCGCGCCGGCAAAGTGAAGTGGGAAATTCCTGAAACCCGAAGTGCCGCCGAGCAAGCTGCCGAAGTTTTGGACCAGGCATTCGGACACGACGCTTAGTGTGTTGTTGAGCCAGGTTGTTGAATAAGGTCGCGGAAGTGGATCCGTATCAAGCTTCCAAGGCGCCGAGGCGCGGCGGAGTCGATCGCATCTTCGGACACGGCCATTACAAAGCATGAAAGTTGCTCTGGGAGTTACGGGCGGAATCGCGGCTTATAAGGCGGCAGAGATGCTGCGCCTGCTGCAAGACCTAGGCATTGGCGTGCAGGTTATTATGACGCGGGCAGCCCAGGAGTTTGTTCGACCCCTGACGTTCGCTGCGCTCTCCGGCGAAAAAGTGATTACGGGAATGTTCTCCGCCTCGGAAGAGCAGGCAGCGAACATCGATTCTGCCATCGAGCATATCGCTGTCGCACAGTCGATTGATGCGCTGTTGGTTGCGCCTGCCACCGCCGATGTTCTGGCGCACTTCGCGCAGGGCATTGCGAGCGACTTCCTCACCACACTTTATCTCGCTACCACGGCTCCCGTCATAGTCGCGCCCGCGATGAACGTGAATATGTGGAATCACGCCGCGACCCAGGCGAATCTGGAAATTCTTCGCCGGCGCGGTGTAAAGATTGTCGAACCAGGCTCTGGTTACCTCGCCTGCGGCATGACGGGAGAGGGAAGGCTAGCCGAGAATCAGTCGATCCTGGCGGCGGTGCTCGAATCGCTGGGTGCGGCGCAGGACCTGAGCGATGAAACCGTGCTTATTACCGCCGGCCCGACCCGTGAAAAGATCGATCCCGCTCGCTATCTCACCAACCGTTCCAGCGGACGCATGGGCTACGCAGTGGCCGAAGCCGCTCTGCGCCGCGGTGCGCGCGTGCTTCTGGTCAGTGGCCCCACGTCGGTGATTCCGCCCAAAGCAGCTGAGATCACGCGTGTTGAATCGGCCGAGCAGATGCGCGATGCCGTGCTTACTCTATTGCCTCATGCGACTATTGTCATCAAGACCGCCGCGGTTTCCGATTACCGTGCGAAATCTGTGTCCCAACAAAAGATGAAGCGCAAAGGTCCGTTCATGCTCGAACTTGAACCGACGATTGACATTCTTAAGGAAATTTCCTTGCGTAAGCAGTCGCAGATCGTCGTGGGCTTCGCGGCGGAGACCGAGAACGTCCTGGAGAACGCTCGTCAGAAGCTGGGGGACAAACAACTCGATGCCATAGTAGTCAACGACGTTTCCCGCGAAGATATTGGATTCGATTCCGATCGCAACCAGGTAACCATCATTACGGGAGACGAAGTCGTTGATGTTCCTGAGACCACGAAATGGGAAGTGGCGCAACGCGTGCTCGACCAGGTTGTGCGCATCCGCCAGCAGCGGAAGTCTTTGGTGAAAGCCTAACGCGAGTTCTTCGCGCCTGGCGTACAATTCCGTCAAACTTGTTAAGGAGCATGCAATGACGCAGAAAATTATCGAAGTGATTGGAACGTCCAAAGACAGCTTTGCGAAGGCTGCGGAGAATGCAGTGGCTGAGGCTGCCAAGACGGTACGCGGCATCAAGTGGGCGCACGTAGACTCGCTTGACATGCAACTGGATGGGGCAAAAGTATTGCTCTATCGGGCGACGGCCAAGATTTTCTTCGATGTGGAAAACTGATTGAAGATTCCTGACTACTTTAGAAACTGATGACCCCGACTCTCGATCCGGAATTGCGACGTGCGCTCGCGGAACGGGTCCGCTATTGTCAGGAGATGGGCATCTACGATTTTTATCGGCGTGGCGCGGCGGGTTCACTGCTCACGGAAGCCGAGCCTAACGGGTCGGCAATCGCTCCCTTATCAGCGTCAGAACTGCGAGAGGAAATGGCCGCAAGAAAATCCGCTGTCGTGGTTGAAGAAAATATCCTCGAAATTATTTCACCGAAGCCAGAGCAGGGAGTGGCCGATCCCGCCGTTGCGCTCCGGGTGATTCGCGAAGATCTCGGCGACTGCACGCGCTGCAAACTTCATAAGCAAGGCCGCAAGCAGATTGTTTTTGGCGTGGGCAATCCGCGCGCGGAGTTGATGTTTATCGGCGAAGGCCCCGGCGCGGACGAAGACGCGCAGGGCGAGCCGTTCGTCGGTCGTGCCGGACAACTGCTCAATAACATGATCAGGGCGATGGGCCTGCGGCGCGAAGATGTCTACATCGCGAACATCGTCAAATGCCGTCCGCCCGGCAACCGGCAACCGGAGCGCGACGAATGTGAAACCTGTTCGCCGTTTCTCATGCGCCAGATCGCAACCGTCAAGCCCAAAGCGATTGTTGCGTTGGGCGCGACCGCGGCGAAGAATCTGCTGGCCATGAACGCGCCAATGTCTGAGTTGCGCGGACGCTGGTACGACTTTAAGCCCGCTGGAAGCGATTCTTCCTGGCCCGGCACGCGCCTGGCGGTGACTTACCACCCAGCATTCCTGCTGCGCGACCCGCGCCAAAAGGGCGAAGCTTGGAAGGATCTGCAGATGGTGATGAAGTATCTCGGGATTGAACCTCCTACAAAGAGCAATCAGTAGATCGCATGAAGAGAATTGGAAGAGCCACGTCGCAGCAAGCTGCCGCATGTCTATGCTGCATAGCTGTCACCTGGCGATATGGATCATCCCTTGAGGGCACAGAGTTCAGCGGAGGACGGATTACAGCTGTTTTGCTTGATATGAAAGATGCCGGAGGGCTGCTGTTTGTTGTCGCTCTACTACTGACACTTTTTTATCGACGAATTGCAGCTGTAGTTGCGCTCATAGCGTGCGCTCTCTGCTTGCCCATCTATCTTTACTTCACAATTCCAGGTTTATTCCGCAAGATTTTCCGCGGTGAGTGGTCGGCACCTCTGCAGGTAGGTTTCGTCTGGAACAACTGGACGATTGCAGGAATTGTTGTTCTGGCGATTACTGCCTCTGTTCCCGTCCGAAATTTATTATCCAGCGCAGACCCTGGATCTCGGCTTACCTCATAACGCGTTTACACTGATCTCTTCCACATGCCCGAGTTCTGCGATGTCGCTCTACCCGTGCCGCTCGACATGGTTTTCACTTACCGTGTTCCTGCCGACGCCGCGCCTGTGGTGGGCGGCCGCGTACTGGTGCCTTTTCGCCAGCAGCGTTTGACGGGAATTGTAGTTGAGCTACACGATCGTAAGCCGTCGGTCACAATCAAGCCTCTACTCAACGTACTCGACATTGCGCCAGTTCTCGATGAGCAACTGCTGCGCCTTGGCCGTTGGATCGCCGACTACTATCTTGCGCCACTCGGTGAAGTCTTCCGTACGATGCTGCCGCTCAATGCTGAGTTTAAACGTGCCATCGCCTACCGCATCACCGCGCATGGCCGGATGGCGCTACATTTGGCGGGAATGTCAGGATCATCCGCACGTTCTCGCCGCACTCCGGAGGAGCAAGCCGCCGAGTTTCGCGTGCTCGACTACCTTGCTGCGCAGGAACCGGCGATCGGAGAAAGCGCACAGGTCCGCGAAGAAAGTCTGCGCTCCGCGACCCGTATCTCGAAATTGATCTTGAGCGGGATGGTGCGCAAGAAGTGGCTTATGCGGGAGGATGTCTCGGACGTTCGGGACGCAACCCGCAGCATTAGGGTTGCGCGGCTTAAGTCGGCTGAAGGCAAACTGAACGACAACCAGAAAAAACTTGTGGAGACTCTCGCCGCGTCCGGAGGACGAGTTGCCGTGGAGACGCTGCACGCGCTGGAAGTCCCACGGACAACTCTGGCTACGTTGATCAAGCGCGGTCTGATTGAAATTGTGGAAGAGGCAGCGACCTTCGCCGTTTCGCGCAGCAAGCCGCGGCCTTCGCGCCTCGAATTCGATTTCAATGCAGCGCAGCGGGCTGCGCTGAACCGTCTCCGCGAAACTGTTGAGACGCGAAAATTCTCCGGCATCCTTCTTCATGGCGTCACCGGTTCCGGCAAAACTGCTGTTTATCTGGCGGGCATGCGTGCGGTGCTCGACGCTGGGCGCTCGGCCATCCTTCTCGTCCCTGAAATTGGGCTTACACCCGCGATCGCTGCTGATTTGCATCAAATCTTCGGGGAGGAGGTCGCCATCCTTCATTCGGCGCTCTCCGACAAGGAGCGCGCGCAGCAATGGCATCGCATCAGAAGCGGCGAAGCGCGCATGGTGGTCGGCACGCGTTCTGCCGTCTTCGCTCCCGTCACGGATCTCGCGCTGATTATCGTTGACGAAGAACATGATTCTTCCTACAAACAGGAGGAAACTCCGCGCTATCACGCGCGCGATGTGGCGGTGGTCCGGGCGAAGATGGCGAACGCCGTTGTTGTCCTCGGGTCAGCCACTCCGTCGCTGGAATCGTACTTCAACGCGAAGAAAAACAAATATGCACTCGTCGAGCTGCCAGATCGCGTGGAGCGACGCCCTTTACCGGAGGTCGAGATCATCGACATGCGCCAGGAATTCCAAGAGACCGGTCACGAGCAAGTCATCTCACGCAAACTCGCCGCCGAAATCAAAGATCGCCTCGATCGCAAAGAGCAAGTCATGGTATTGCTCAATCGCCGTGGATATTCTCCCGTTGTGCTGTGCCGCACCTGCGGTAAGAAGCTGGAATGCCAGAACTGCGCGATTGCGCTTACTCATCACAAGCGCGAGCACAAGATGATCTGCCACTATTGTGGCTACACGGCTCCTGTGCCCAAAGTGTGCGTGCACTGTGGCAGCGAGTATGTTTATTTTATCGGCACGGGATCGGAGAAATTGGAAGAACTACTCCACGGTATGTTTCCGCGGGCCCGCATTGCGCGTCTGGATCGCGACACTGTGCGCGGCCACGAAGATTTCGAGCGCATCCTGAATGCGCTCAACCAAGGCGAACTCGACGTGCTCGTGGGAACTCAGATGATCGCCAAGGGGCACGACATTCACGGCGTCACGCTGGTCGGTGTTGTCGGCGCAGACGCCGCGCTGGGAATGCCCGACTTTCGCGCCGCCGAGCGCACTTTTCAATTACTCACACAAGTCGCCGGACGAGCAGGACGAGGTCAGTCTCCCGGCAAAGTAATTCTGCAAACTTATTTTCAGGATCACTATGCGGTGCAATACGCGGCACAGCACGACTTCGCCGGATTCTACGACAAGGAACTGCGCTTCCGCAGTTGGATGCATTATCCGCCGTATGCCGCGCTGGCAAATGTTCTGGTTCGCAGTGACAAGCTCGACGAAGCATTGCAATGGTCTGGCACACTGGGAAAATGGTTTGAGCAGACTCGCCATGAAGGCGTGCGTGTGCTCGGCCCGGCAACCGCACCAATCATGCGCCTGAAGCGAGATTACCGCTATCACTTTGTGCTGAAATCACAAAGCCGCGAAAAGTTGAACGCAACGTTGCGGGCGATGCTCGCTTATGCCGCGCTACACAAAATTCCCCGCACGCAGGTAATTGTGGATGTGGACGCGATTTGGCTGATGTAGAGGGTTCGCCAGATCGCATAGAGCTGAGACGGGGCTGGGGCGGACGAGGCGTCCGCCCCTCCACGAGCCATGGACAGACGGACGCCTTCGTCGGTCCGAATTTGATTTCGCAGGTACATCGAGCGGCGCTGCCTATAATCGGCTTGCCTTACTCTTTGATGTCGCCGATTGTTCCTCGGATCACCACCACCGAAGCGGCCGGCAAATCGTACATCGTGTCTTTCCCGGCGCTGATCTTCGTGTGAGCGATTGGCCCATCGGGATCAGCCCAACCTTTGCTGGTTGCGACGATGGTATGTTCCGCGCCGGCTTCAGCGTGCGCCATGAAGCGCATCTGCGGCGGATGCCATTGATACTGCGCGCTTCCAAAAGTTGAGATCTCCACTGGCCCGGTGAAGCTAACGCTCTTATCCGCCGGTCCGTCAAATGCAATCCTCACCCGGTGAGCATTCTCCTGGTCTCGATTGACTAACATCAAAGCCCATGTTGCATCCGGCCGCTTCACGGCATAGGCCGTCACTAATTCGTGGTCCGCGCCATCCTGCACATCGCTCTTTGCGGAGAAGACCTGATGCTCGCCGCCCTCCGCCTGCGCCCAATCCAGATTGATTAACTGCGCTACAAAAAACTGCGCCAGGGGCTGTTGAATCTGATAATTGGCATCGACGGTAAACATTCCAAAGGTTCCGGGGGAGCTGTTGCATCCCGGTTCCATCTGCAGCGGCAAATAATGGAAGAAATAAACCCCATTGCCGCCGGAATTCAAAAACGATCCGATGTAATCCGCGAGCCAAACTCCGGCAAAAATATCCTGGTACGTCTCGCTGGCGCCGGACGAAAGATTTCCTTCCGTGATGAACATGGGCATGTCGGCTGGAACTCCATCCTCATGCCATACCTGCATAATATGGCTCATCAGTTCTGGTTCGTCGTAGAGCATGCCCCACGGAATTCTGCAGGGATCAAATGGATAATGCTCGAATGAGAAAAAAGCGAGATCGTTCATTCGCCCATGCTGCTTCAGATAATCGACAAACCGCGCCGTCCAGGAAACCTTTCCCATTTGCATCTGGCCAGACCTCGATGTCCCTGTTTACTCCCTGAAACGACGGGCCGCCCAGCTTCAGCTTAGGATCCACGCGATGCAGCGCGGTCGCCCACTGCAAATAAAGTGCGGCGTAATCCTCCGGCAGCATGTACTGCCCGTCTGCCTCTTCGCCCATCTCAACGTAAGAAATGGGATAACCACGTTTCTCCAAGTACGCAATTTCTGCCGCGGCATTTTCGGGAGTGTCATACAGCATCGCAATCGGCATCATCGCCGGCAGGCCGCGAGTAATGCCGCTGGTAAAGAAAAGATCAAATCCCATCTGCGCCTGCTTGGTCGATCCCAGATCCGACGGCTGATGCCAGGGATCAACCGACGAGCCATAGGTGGTTGTCTGTTCCTGATCCGGCGTGTGCCGCATGACGTCGTGAAACGCACCATCCGCCGTGATGGTACCGAGGTAGAGTTCGCGAATGGCGTAACCGACGCAATTTCGCGGGTCGGCGGGACCATCGGCGTCGCAAGTGTTCGACGATTCGGTCATCCAGATTCGCAGGAATCGCACGGGCATGGGAACGGCGCTCAAGCGAATCGTCTCGGTTTTGCCTTTACCATCCGTAATCGCCCCTTGCGGAAATGTCTGCCAGGCACCGCGCGTAACGGCCCTCATGGGATCCTCGCCCGTCCAGTACTGCAACACATAATGTCGAGCGTAAGGTTCTGCCCAGGCGATGCGAATGCTGTCGACCTGTTGAATTTGCGCCAGGTCGATCACCACCCACTGCGGGTGCAGGGAGTCGCTCTCTCCCGTGAATCGTTCCGTAAGATATGGATTGCTCTTCCAGAAAGTATTTAAATCGCCATCGTCCAGCCGCGAGAACCCGACATTGTCGGTACCGTCATTGCGCGTGGTGCCGCGCCGCGGCAGCGCATATCCGTACGAGTAACGGATCATTTCCGTCGGAGTCGACGAGCCGGTGAAATATCCTTTGCCGCTGGCGGCGCTGCCATTACTCCATGTGCCTTGCGGATTCCAGTGCCATGCCTCAATTGCAAGCTCGGTGTTCTGTCGGTAGGTGACTGGCTGCCAGCCTGAAGCCAAAGTTTTGTCGAGGGTCGGCTGCTGCAGATCTTTGTCGATGGCTTCGACGCCAATGCGGTCAACCCCAGCCCCCAAAGTTTCCTTCGGCACAAAATGATTCGTGGGATGGGAGACATCAACTTCGACCACTTGCGCGGCGGTTATATTCACATAAAAAAACCAGCCGCTAAGAAGCGCGAGATACGCGGTAATTCTTTTCAAGGCAGTCCCCCTTAATTCGGTTACTGAATCGATTGAATAAAGGAGTATAGAGGGAAAAAATCGAAAATATCCTTAACAATTTTATTGCTGCCAGGTTTTCTTGCCGGTCAGCACGCAGACGGGAAGCCGCAAGAAATCGAGCGGCTATTGTCCCCGCATCTGATGCACGACTTCAGCCACGGAAGAATGCGCCAGCGGCGCTGGCGTAAAAGTGACCGCAAGCATGAAAAGTGCAAATGCCGCCAGCCATAATCGCGCGCCTGAAACCCGCGGCCACTCCGCTACTTGCGGATGACGAAAGCTGCTCAACCACAACAGGATGGCCCATATAAACCATCCCGTCCACAAGAAGTACGCCATGGGCAGCAGAATTAGAATCGTCATCCGCGACACGAATTTGTGGGCGCGCGGCGCAATCGAAAAAATAATATGTCCGCCATCGAGTTGCCCGCCAGGCAGCAGGTTGAGCGAGGTCGCCAGCATTCCGACCCAGGCCGCAATTGCGGTGGGGTGCAGGAGTACGCGGTTTAAGGGAAACGCTCCCGCTCCGTGGATCAGACTGAACGAAACCAGCAAATGGTGCAGGAGCCCGAAAATCAGGGGATATCCGAGTTCATAATCCGGCTGTCCGAGTCCCGGCGAGATTGGCTTTGACCATGCGAGCGAGACTACAAGCACTGCCAGAGCCACCACGAAGCCTGCGATCGGTCCGGCTATTCCAATATCAAACAACGCAGTGCGGGAACGAATACGAGATCGGATAAGAATCACAGCTCCCATCGTCCCAATCGGAGTGGGCACTGGAATGAAGAACGGCAGCGTCGCATACACGCCATAACGGCGGCAGTATAAGTAGTGGCCCATTTCGTGGGCGAGGAAGAACAGCATCAAGGTGGCCATGAACGGCACGCCGCCCAGCAAACGCGCCGGATGTGATCGCACCCAGCCGGCTGGAAAAAAAGGAACGGTCTCACTCTGCCCCGCCGTATTGACGATGGGATCGTCGCTGAACGAGAGCGCCGGCCGGTTGTGCTGGAAGTTGTACTGCATCCGCGCGCCCATCACCAGCGTGGTGAAACACGTAGCCAGCAATAAAAGTATGTGCAGCCAGTACCGCGGCTTCGGCCGGCTGGGAGCCCACTCCGGCAGCGGCCGGTAGTATTCGAGAGTGGAGGAAATTGAGGAAGGAGTTGGTTCCGACATGCGATTTTCGGCCTCGCGATTTCATCGAGGCTTTCCTTTAGATGCTACTACTCGCGGCAAAATTGCGGGTGGAAATGCGAGGGACGCTTTTCGCTCACAAATTCAAGAATGATTTTACGGAGATCATGCCGCCAGACGGAAGAGCGGAAGCAACAACTGGAAGCCGCGCGGCTTAATCAATCGATTGCAGCTCTTTGCCCGGTTTGAAACGCACGGCCTTGCCAGGAGGAATCGAAACTTCGGCGCCGGTACGGGGATTGCGCCCAATCCCAGTCTTGCGCGGGCGCACGTTGAACACGCCAAATCCGCGCAGCTCAATGCGATTGCCGCGAGCCAGCGAATTCTTCATGCTCTCGAATACGGTTTCCACTGCCAACTCAGCCTTGGTTTTGGTAATGCCGGTTCTGGCCACCACTTCGTTGATGATATCGAGCTTAATCACGCAAGGCTCCCGGATACAGTGTGAAAATCGTGCTTCAAGTTATTGATGCTATGGGAGATAACGAAGATTGTCAACGGGAGCATCTGCAGCGTAAACGGGGGCAGGAAAAAAGCGCGCGCCAATCGGACGAACCGGATATCCGGTAATTTCATTCCGGAACGAAATGCAGGCCTCGGGCGCGGCGATTTGACCTTCGAACCGGCGTTATCGCCCGCGCTCTTCTTCCTTGAACATGTACTTAATCGCGGGCTTGTAGATCATCAAGTTCGGGGCGCCATCTTCGCGGATCACTTTGATGCAAGTCTTGTCATACCACTCGATGACGCCGTGCACTTCCTCACCGTCGCGCAGCACGATGACCATCGGCGTCCGCGATTGCATCTGCTTCTGATAATAAAAATTCTCAGCGTTGGTCTGCTCCGGAGGTGCGGCCTTCCGCCCGCCGCCGCCCGCGCCCGCCCGCTCGCCACGGTCGTATCCGCGATCCTGCCCACGCTCACGCTCCGGACGCTCGTGCCGATCCCGGCGTTCGGCCATCTGCGTGTGGTTGGAGTTATGGTTGGGGTTGTGGTTGCCGTGGTTGTGATCCACGCGCGGCAAGGCGGGCCGGATCAGCTTGCGGTTGGCAAAATTTTCGTCGTCGGCAAATGGCTTGGCCGGAATCGGATCCATAGTCTCTTTCATAATGGCGCTGCTCCTGCACACGCAATCGCGCAAACCGCAACGTAAAAAACCCTAGGAAGAATTACGAAGGCGTGAAATTTTCCCTACCGTACCACACAGGTTTCCCTGTGACAATGGAACTCTCGTGCCAGTACCCTCCCATTGACATCCGGGTGGGCGATTGATGGACACTCCTGATTCGACTTAACTGGTCTTGGTCATATCGCTGCCTCTGCGCTCCCGGCCGCTCCAGGTGACTACCGCCACCAGCGTTGCGACGATCACTACGGTCCAGGCCAAAACCGGCGGATACATGCCGCGATAACGGTTCTCCGCCAATTTGGCCTGGATCACCACATTGCGCGACGAAAGTAGATTGCCGAGTTGATAGGCGAAACCCGGGAACGTTCCCCGCACCTCAGGGGGAGAGAGTTCGTTTAAATGTGCGGGAATCACTCCCCATGCGCCCTGCACCATGAACTGCATCAGGAATCCGCCCAGCGCGAGCATGGGAACGGTATGCGAATAAGCCCATAACGGAATCACCGGAATCGCCAGCAGCGCGGCAATCACAATCGCCTTCCGTCGTCCAATGCGCTCCGACCAGGTTCCAAACAAAATTCCACCCAGCAGCGCGCCGATATTCGCCACGACTGTGATAAACATCACCGTCTTGGGATCGAGGTGATGCCCCTTGGTCAGGAATGTGGGATACAGATCCTGGGTGCCGTGGCTAAAGGAGTTGAAGGCAAACATCAGAACCACCAGCAGGGCAAACGTACCAAAGTAGGTGAGAATGTCCTTCCCCAAACGTCGCTGCGGATTTTTGTTCGCCTGCCCTTGCAGCCACGCGGGCGATTCATCCACCTTCGTGCGAATGTAGATCACCAGGAACGCGGGGAGCGCGCCAATCACGAACATTCCGCGCCAGCCCACAAATCGAAATGCTGTACCAAAGACCAAAGCCGCGAATAGAAATCCTATGGAGTAGCCTTCCTGCAACAGGCCGGAGAAAAATCCGCGTCCCTCGGCGGGCAGAGTTTCGAAGGCCAATGCCGCTCCCACCCCCCATTCGCCGCCCATGGCGATTCCGAATAATGCCCGTGTAATCAGAAAAACTTTCAGTGATGGAGCGAAAGCCGACGCCAGTTCGAACACGGAGTACGCGATGATATCCACCATCAGCGTGGGACGCCGTCCGAATTTGTCGGCCATCATTCCGAAAAAAAATGCGCCCAGCGGACGAAATGCCAGAGTAAGGAAAATCGCTTCCGCCACTTCTGAAACCTTGGTCTGGAATTGCGTGGCAATGGCGCTGACGCAGAAGGTCAGAATGAAAAAATCAAAAGCATCCAGCGACCAGCCCAAGAAGCAGGCCGTAAATGTATTCCGCTGCAGCGGCGTGAGACGGCGGAAATGCCCGAAAAGCTCCATTCAAATCCCTCCGCGTAATTCGGTACCGCCCGGAAAGTCCTGCGAATGCTAGCATATGTTTTTCAATAGCAATCAGAAATCGATATTCTCGTCCATGCCCGAATCCGATTATCCCCAACGCCAGGCGCCCGATTCGCTGATGCTCACTGGCTTCTGGTATCGTGCACTGCCGGCCGATCGCGTGCATCGCAATCAACTCCTCAAAGCCATGCTGCTCGAGATCCCCCTGGTCATCGGGCGGGACCGCTCTGGCCGTCCCTTCGCCTTGCGCGACGCGTGTCCGCACCGCGGCATGCCACTGAACGGCGGCCACTTTGATGGCGAAAACGTCGAATGTCCCTACCATGGTTGGACCTTCGATGCGCACAATGGTCAGTGCCAACTCATCCCCTCACTCACCGCCGATCAGAACTTCAAGGTTGACCGCATCTATGCTGGCAGCTATTCGTGCGAGGAACAGGACGGTTTTATCTGGGTTTTCATCCCCGATCCCGGGCCGCCGGGTGCGGGTTTCAGCAAGCGCGAGGAAGCTCCGGAGCCCGCACCGCAAATCGAAAAAATCAGCGAAAAATTTAAGCGCGCCTATCTGACCGCCGACATGCCGGTTAGCATCGATCACGGCATCATTGGCTTGATGGATCCGGCGCACGGGCCATTCGTTCACCAGGCATGGTGGTGGCGCAGTCGCCATAGCATTCACGAAAAGAGAAAAAACTTCGAGCCCATTTCCAACGGTTTTCGCATGAGCGCACACACTCCCAGCTCAAACTCCGCGCCCTATAAGCTGCTGCGCCTCTACGCGGCCGCTGATTCCATTACAACTACCATTGATTTCGTTTTGCCGAACTTGCGCCGAGAAACTATCCGCGCCGGGAAGTATTGGTTCTCATCGCTGACGACGGTGACGCCCATTACACGTAATCAGTGCCGTATCGACGTAGTCGCCGCCTGGAATCTCTTCCGCTGGATGCCGTTCGGCCCCGAGTTGCTCAAGTTCGTCTTCGCGAAATTCGTGGAGCAGGATCGCCGCACCATGGAACTGCAATCCGAAGGCTTGAAGCACAATCCGCATCTCATGCTGATTGACGATGCCGATCGGCCCGCCAAATGGTATTTCCAGTTGAAGGCCGCTTATCTAGAAGCGAAACGCACGGGGGCTGAGATGAAGCATCCCATGACAGGGCCAGTTACATTGAAGTGGAGAAGCTAGGCAACTCGGACCACGCATTTAGATCGGAGTTTGGAAACGCCACGCTCGGCGCCCCGGACTTTGCCTTATGATCCGGCTCTTTCCAGCAGTTTCCTCTACGTGATACTCACTTCGGTATATGTGCCATACACAGAACGTAGAGCCTCGCAAATTTCGCCGACCGTGGCATAGGCGCGCACCGCGTCTACGATGTAGGGCATAGTGTTGGCAGCTGAAATGTTTTCATTCGCGGCGGCCTTCGGCTCTTTTGCCGCATTTTTTTTCAAGGCGTCGAGACGGCGTTGCACTTCGTCATTCGACCTCCGCGCCCGGAGTGCCTTCAGTTTCGCCGACTGCTGCCGCGCCACGCTTTCGTCGATGTAGAGAATGTGCGGCGACTCTTCTTCTACAACAAATTCATTTAGCCCCACAATAATTTTCTCTTTGGCTTCAGCGGCGCGCTGAAACTGATAAGACGCCTCGGCAATTTCCTTTTGTGGATAACCGCGCTCAATGGCCTTCACCATGCCACCCATTGCGTCCAGTTTGCCGAAGTAGTCCTGCGCGCCTTTTTCCATTTCGAGAGTTAATGCTTCCACGAAATAGGAACCGCCGAGCGCATCGACAGTGTTGGTCACGCCAGATTCATAAGCTATGATCTGTTGTGTGCGCAACGCGATCCGGGCGGCTTCTTCAGTAGGCAAGGCCAGAGCCTCGTCGTAGGAGTCGCAGTGCAGCGACTGAGTTCCGCCCAGCACTGCGGCCAACGCCTGCAGCGCAACGCGCGCAATATTGTTCATCGGCTGCTGAGCGGGCAGCGAAACGCCTGCAGTTTGGGTGTGGAAACGCATCAGCCAGGTGCGAGCGTTCTTCGCTCCGAACCGGTCTCGCATCACCTGAGCCCAAATTTTGCGGGCGGCCCGGTACTTGGCAATCTCTTCGAAGAAATCGTTATGCGCGTTGAAGAAAAAGCTCAGACGCGGACCAAAATCGTCTACATCAAGTCCGCGCCGCCGCGCCCACTCCACATATTCCACGCCGTCGTACAGCGTGAAGGCGAGTTCCTGCAGAGCGGTAGAACCCGCTTCGCGGATGTGATATCCGCTGATCGAAATGGTGTTGAAGCGCGGCGTGAACTTTGACCCGAACTCAAAGGTATCGATGACCAAACGCATCGACGGCGCCGGAGGAAAAATATATTCCTTCTGCGCGATGTATTCCTTGAGAATGTCATTCTGAATTGTGCCGGAAATTTTTTCCCAGTCCGCGCCATGTTTCTCCGCGACGACCAGGTACATTGCCCACAAAACCGATGCGGGCGAATTGATGGTCATCGATACGGTCGTTTTTTCCAGATCGATGCCGCCAAATAAAATCTCCATGTCCTCGAGCGAATCGATGGCGACGCCGCACTTTCCTACTTCGCCCTCGCTGGCCGGATGATCGGAGTCATAGCCCATCAGGGTCGGCAAATCGAAGGCTACGGAAAGTCCGCCTCCGCCGTGTTCGAGTAAATACTTGTAGCGTTGGTTCGTCTCCTCTGGAGAAGCGAAGCCGGAGAATTGCCGCATGGTAAACAAGTTTGCCGCGATATCCCGTGGCATGAATGCCGCGAGTGTAGGGAGGCTGGCCGGGGTAGCCGAGATATTTTTCTTCACTCCAATCTTCGGGGAGATCCGCTGGAGTGTAGAGACGGCGAATGGGAACACCCGAAATTGTGGTAAAGCGCGCATGACCGTGCTCGTCCAGGTTCACGCCAGTCGGCGCGCCAATCGGCCGCTCGGGAGCCTTCTCAATAGTGGGCGCAAGAGTTTGTTCGGCCCAGCTCTTCTCGGCGGCGGAAGGATGGCGGTTTTCAAAGAGGTCAGCAATCGGATTTTCGGCAACCCGCGGCTTAGACGATTTCTTTTCCATACGAACCCCAGTCCGCTTTAATCATAGGGAAGCCAGCGTTTAGGAGCAAGGCGCTTGGTAGGGATCAAACGACCGGTCGGTCGTGAACAGAGGACGCTTGATTGCAGCTGAGTTCCCAGGCCTTCGAGTATTTCCACGAGACATAGACCGCGTGGTAGAGGTGCAACAACAGCCCTTCGCGTCCATCGAGAAAACCGAGGCGAAAAAAATAGTTGTAAATGAATGTCGCCAGCGGACGGAGCACGATGTTGATGACGCTGAAACGCACCCTGCGATTGCTTTCCGCCACGACCATCTCCGCTCCCAGCGACGAGTAGCGGTTCATGTGATCGATGTAATCAGAGAGCGTGGGATAGGAGTGGTGGATGAGGAATACGTTCTTGAGCTTAGCGGTGTAGCCATCCACTTTGACGGTCTCGTGGACCGAGCGCCCTTCAAAACGGCCATAGCCGCGACGAAACAGCCGTAGCTTCGGGTCAGGCCAGAAGCCGCCATGCTCAATCCATTGGCCCAGAAAGTAGTTCTTGCGAGGAACCAGGTATCCGCTTACCGCATCCACTCGATCCTGTGGTTCTTTCCCGGCATGTGCCTCTTCATACGCCATTACTAATTCCACGGTGTCCACTGAATCGCCGCCAACACTCCGCGAAAAGTTCTCCAACTCCGTTTCGGTGAAGCCGGCAGGTTTGGACATGAGTAATGGGATTAGCTCAGCGAGTGTCGGGTCGACTTCTTCATCTGCATCCAAGCTGAGAATCCAATCTCCCGTAGCCTTGTCGATCGCCGAATTCTTCTGCGCCGCAAATCCCTTCCAATCCTCAACAAAAACTTTCGCTCCGAATGACTTCGCGATCTCAACCGTGCGATCGGTCGATCCAGAGTCGACGACAATGATTTCTCCTTTGCCATCGCAAACCAGCGGCTTCACGCTTTCCAGCGTGCGGCCAATATTGGCTTCCTCGTTGTGCGTAATGATGACGACGGACAGAGTCACGTCAGGAAGAATACATCGTAGAGCCGTAGACGGAGAATTGACGGCGAAGTATCCCGCTTGCTAGGAATTTGCCCAACACGCTCGCGACTAAGAAGGCGGCGCCTGGGGCTGAGTTGGCTGAGCGTTGGGGTTCAAATCCTGACTCGGAGTCACGTAGGGTACGTTTGGAAGGTGCGTAACCTGGCCACGCGTGGCTTCGGCGACATCAATGTTGGAGTGATCCAGCAACAGTCCCGTGGCACGATCAAGTTCGATGCGCGATTTCTCGTAAGCAGCCTTGGCTGAGACCAAATTCGATTCCGAGGTGGTCAGGACCGACGCATCCTGCAGGATCGCAGTTGTGGTGGTGAGTCCAACTTTCAGTTTCTGCTGATCGGCATCGAGCGTCTGGCGGGCAAAGTCGACAGCATACTGGGCGGCCTGCACGGAAGCACGGTTTTGTTTCACATCAAACTGTGCATTGCGTACTTCGATGCGAACCTGATTTTCCAGCTGGTGCAATCTCACTTGAGCCTGCCGGTATTCCAGTTCCGCACGCACCTGGTTGGCTTGTGCTTCCCGATTGCGCAGAGGAATATTCAGCGTGAGTCCCACTCCTTTATCCGGGGCAGTGGAGTTTACCATTTGCTTCAAAGTGGTGCCGTAGCCCACCGTGGTGGCGCTCTGGAATGGCGGCGGAGCCGTGCTCTGCGTGTAGCAGAACTTGCTGGATGTGGGCGAGCAAGCCGGCACGAGCGGATTAATGGCTCCTCCCACACCCGAGCCGCCATAATAGGCGAAAGCGTCGAGCGTGGGTAGCAGAGCATTGCGAACTGCCTTGCTGTTCAGGTCGCGAGAGTTGAGGTCGATGCGCGATTCCACCAATTCGGCCCGATGATCGAGCGCCTGAGTGATCAGATCTTGTGTGGGAGTAACCGGTTCTTGTTCGGGCAATTGCATCGCCGAGGTTGGAACCACATCGGCCTCAGCCAAAATGGGGTCTTCAATGCTGCGGCTGAGGGCATTCTTCATCAGCAGTTCCTGCAGTTGCAGGTTGTTTTGCGCCAGGATCAGATTTTGCTCATTGGTGGAGACCGTGCTCTGCGCGCTTACCACCTGAATCGGCGGCACCGTGCCAACTTTGGCCTGCCTCTTGGAATCATCCATAGCCTTCTGGGCGTACGCCAGGGCTTCTTCCTGCACCCGCACATTCTCGTAGGCATACACCAGGTCCCAATACATGTTTTCAATCTGGTCGACCGTGGTAATAATTTGCAGGCGGAAGGCGACGTCGGAGATCTCGCGATTATTCTTGGCGATGCGAACGAAGCGAAGGTTGGGACCCGCGCCAAATCCTTGCAAGAGATTTTGTGTGACTCGAAATTGAAAATTGGAACTCAAATCGGGAGTGAGCAAACTGGTGGGATTGTTGGTTGTGACGTGGGTGTTATTGAATCCGGCACTGATCGATGTGCCCCACACAAAGCCCTGGGTGTATGCGAAATTGGAGGTATATGTATTCTGGGCAATGACCGGAATCGGACTGAATACGCTGACCGATTCGGCATCGTCCTTGTCGAGTTGCAAGGTGCCCGATAGAACGGGGTCGAAGGCCGTAATCGGAGCGCCGATGCCGAGCGTGGAGCTGACCAAGCCGTTGGTTCCAGTTCCGATTCCGCTGGCTGCGACGGTAGTTCCGCCGGTGCCCGAGCCTACCGTGCCACCCAAGCCTCCAACGCCGCCGCCCGGAGTGTTCTGCACGATGCCGGCGTTCACACCCAGAATATTGGCGCCGGATTTGGCTCGCAGGTAATCGGTATCGGCAATGTTCAGGTTATACCGGGCAATATCAAGATCAAGATTGTTTTCCAGCGTCAGGGCGACGGCATCGTCGATGGAAAGATAAATTTTTCCGTCCCGCAAAAGGGAATCGATGCGAGGTGAGTTGCCAAAGACGGGTTCTGGCACCCGCTGCGCTTCGTAGGATTGAAGAATATGAGGAAAAGCAGAACGCGGCTTCGAGTAATCCTGCAAATGCACCGCTTGCGCCGGGGCAGAAGGTGGCGCGGCCTGAGGCGCGGGAGCCGATGGCACATTCTGCGCGAACGATAATGACGGTCCCGGCGACTGCATGCAGGAGAAAAGGACAACCGCTGTCAGCAGAACGCGAGGACGCGAGATCTCCTCCATCAATCGAGGCGCAAACAAAGACATGGTTCGTCTCCTTGGGCGAGAAAGGTATTGCAGCACATGGAAAGGCAAAATGATTTCGAAACCTGGATGGCGCAAGCGGTTCCGCGCTCTTACCATCTTAGCGGGACGAAGCTTCAGAAACATCGGCAGATTGTAAAGAATTGTGAGAAGAAAACAGACACAGTTTGCGACCGCGTCTGTTTTCTTCTTCAATTCGCTTACTGCGGCGATTGCGGAGCGGCAGCCTGCGGCGGCGGTTGCGCCACCGAAGGCAATTCCTTGCGCGGCGCAATGTAGGGCACGTTAGGCATATGAGTTACTTGACCGCGGGCCGCGTCGTCCACGCTGATGCCGTTGTGATCGAGCAAGTCGCCGGTGGAGCGGTCCAGTTCGATGCGTGATTTCTCATATGCGACGGTCGCATTCACCAGGGTGGATTCGGCGGTTGCCAGCTGGCTCTGATACTGCAGAACCAGCGTGGTGGTCGAAGTGCCGAACTGATATTTCTTCTGCTCCGCGTCCAGCGACTGGCGCGCGAGGTCGAGCGCAGCTTTAGCGGAATCCACGCTGGCGCGATTTTGCTGCACGGCATACTGCGCGTTGCGAACTTCGATACCGACCTGGTTTTCGATTTGCTGCTGCCGCATCTGTGCCTGACGATATTCCAGTTCCGAGCGGACCTGAACTGCCTGCGCGGCGCGGTTACGCAGCGGGATGTTAAGTGAAAGGCCGATCCCCTTGTCCGGGTTCGTGGAATTCACCAATTGGTTCAGCGTGGGCCCGATGGGGGTGGTGGGAAAGGTCGGCTCGGGGTTCGACGCACTCAGGGGACCTGGCTGGGCGCAGCCGAATGCCTGCTGCAACTCCGTCCTCGGGTTCGAGCAAACGTTGGCCGGATTCTGATTCCCGCCCACGCCCGCTCCTTCGTAGTAGGCGAAAAGGTTGAGCGTGGGCAACAAGGCGCTTCGGACTGCCTTGTTGCTGTAGTCGCGGCTGTTTAAATCGATACGAGTCTCCACCAGTTCGGCCCGATGGCGCAAGGCCTCGTTGATCAAATCCTCGGTGGGAACGATTTGTTCCTCCGCGGGAATCTCCATAGTGGAAGTAGGAATGACCTCGGCGGTTGCCAGCACCGGGTCTTTCAAGGTTCGGGTCAGGGCATTCTTCATTAAAAGTTGTTCCAGTTGCAGATTGGTTTGAGCTGTGGTCACGAGTTGCTGGTCCTGTGCCACGGTGCTCTGTGCGCGCACAGTTTCAATGGGAGCCAGGCTGCCGATCTCGACCTGCTTCTTGGTGTCTGAGAAGGTTTTCTGCGCAAAGGACAGCGACTCATTCTGCACGCGTGCGTTCTCGTAGGCGTAGACCAGGTCCCAGTAAATATTTTCAATCTGATCCACCGAATCGATGATCTGCAAGCGGAAGGCAACATCAGTGAGTTCGCGGTTATTCTTGGCGATTCGAATAAAGCGCGTATTCGCGGCGAATCCGAGGCCCTGGAGAATAGGCTGCGTGATTGTAGCTCTGAAATTGGAATTCAACGCCGGGCTCACACTCGAGAAGAAGCTATTCGTCGTCTGCCGTGTATTGTTGAAGCCTACCGAAAGATTCATTCCCCAATGGAAGGCCTGGTTGTAAGCGAAGTCTACGGTCCCAGTGTTCTGAACCAGGCTGGTATCGGGAAGAACACCCTGGAAGATGCTGGTGGCGGTCTGGCTGAGGTGATCATCTTGCAGCGTGCCGGTGATGACCGGGTCGAAGCTGGTAATCGGCGGACCGAAGCCAAGCGTGGAACTTACCAAACCATTGGTGCCCGCACCGATGCCGCCGGCTCCCAGGCTGGTGCCGCCGGAAGAAGCACCGGCGGTGGCGCCAATGCCGCCCACGCCACCCCCAGGAGTATTCTGTATCACTCCGGCATTGACACCGAGGATTGCCGCGCCAGCGTTGGCGCGCAGCACGTCTGTGTCGGCAATGTTCAGGTTGTAGCGGGCGATGGCGACGTCGAGATTATTCTCGATCGCCAGCGCAATGGCGTCATTCAGCGAGAGATAGATCTTGCCGTCGTGCATGAGGGCATCGATGCGCGCGGTATTGGCAAGATTTGGCGGAGCCACATGCCTCGGAGTGTAAGGCCCGACGGGATTGGGAAAATGCGAAACCGGCTGGGAATAGTTCAACACGGGAAGGCGCCCCGTCTCCGGGCTATTCTGCGGAGTGGGCGCGGGTGGCGGTTCCTGGGCTCGAGCGGCGATCGTCAAACCCACTATCATCCACGCTCCCAACAAAAAAGCAGTGGCGCTCCACCGGATATTTGAAGCTATGCGTGCGAATGGCATCTACTCATCTCCGTTCATGATGGCCTTGCAATCAAAAGACTAGGTGTTAGACGAGGCTTCCGATTACTCAAAACGAGAATCTATTCAACCTTTGGTACGCAACGGAAGCCGCCGAGGTTCCTGAAAAAAGAAGCTTTCGAAAGGTCCTTGCTGCATCCCTTCGCGGTGAAATGGAGCCCTGCCCTCCGGGCCCGCCGCGGTTCGCAGCCTGTTGCGCCAACCGCGAGCATCTCTCTCCGAGATGAAAGTTGATGAAAACCAACAGTATATCCGATGCGATGAGTTCCTTTTGATCGCTCCGCGGTGGCGGGAACTGGTAAAGTCCTCGCGATGCTTTCAAGCTCATCTGAGTATCCAACGTCCTCGAAGGCGTGGAGATTTAAATCCGAGAAAAGCTTTGGATGAATCGCACCCGCTTCGGGACTCGAAAGATGGCATGCGCAATCTCAAACTCATTCTCTCCTACGACGGATCGGAATTCTTCGGCTGGCAGGTTCAGCCGAATTTGCCGACGATTCAAGCAGTCCTTGCCTCAGCCATTGGACGAATCACCGGCGAAAAGGTATTGCCGCAAGGGTCGGGTCGTACCGACGCCGGCGTGCACGCAATAGGTCAGGTGGCGACGTTCGCGACGGAGTCCTCAGTGCCGGCCGCGAATTTCGTCAAGGCGTTGAACGATATGCTGCCCGCGTCTGTGCGGGTGCTCCAAGTGGAGGAAGTCGCTCCGGGTTTTCACGCGCGGCATTCGGCGCGGGCGAAGACTTATCGTTACCGGATTTTTCGCGGCGCGATCTGTTCGCCATTCCTGGCGCGATATGTTTGGCATTATCCTTACCCTCTGGATGAAGAAACGATGGTGTGCGCTGCGCCTTTGGTTGAAGGCGAGCACGATTTCACTTCATTCGCGGCAGTCGATCCGGAGCGAGGACGCGAGGGCGAACCTGTTTCAAATCTGCGGCACATTTTTCTTTCAAACTGGTGCCGGGAGGGAGACGAGTTCATCTACACCGTAAGAGGATCAGGATTTTTGCAGCATATGGTTCGCAACCTGGTGGGCACGTTTATTCTAGTGGGCAAAGGGACGCTGCAAGTTGAGGACATGACGCGGATTCTGGACGCGCGCAATCGTACGGCCGCCGGAGCGACGGCGCCGGCGAGCGGACTATTTCTGGTAAATGTTGAGTACTAGAGGCGATTCAAAGCTTATCGCACAGCACACGGAGAATGGCCGCGGAGAGCGCGGAAGACTCTTCTTTGAATTTTGATTTGCTATGAGTACGGGACTAGAAGTTGCGGTGCGTAAGATTTCGTCGATGAATCCGGCGACAGGTGAAGTTCTGCGCGAACTGGAATGCGCGAGTGAGAACGAAGTGCGCGCAGCTGTGGCGCGGGCGCGAAAGGCCCAGGCGTCATGGGCTGCGATCGGAGTGCGAAAGAGGATCGCTATCCTCCGCGAATTTCAGCATGGACTGCACGAAAAGAAATCGCGGATCGGCGAGGCTATCACGCGCGAAGCAGGCAAGCCCGTGGTGGAAGCGCTGACCACCGAGGTGCTGGTGGTGCTCGATGCTGCTCGATTCTTGATCGATAACGCGTATCGCCTGCTGCGCGACGAACCTGTGCCCCATGGCAATCCTGCAGCTAAGCTCAAACGCGGTCTGCTGGTGCGAGAACCGTATGGCGTTGTTGGAATTATTTCGCCATGGAACTATCCGTTTTCGATTCCCGCGACGGAAACCCTGGCGGCGCTGGTTGCGGGGAATGCAGTAGCGCTTAAACCTTCTGAATTCACTTCGCTCGTGGCGCTTGAATTGTGCTCCCTGCTTGGTGCCGCGGGCGTGCCCGAGGATATCTTCCAGGTCATGGTGGGAGACGGTGCGACGGGCGCGGCACTGATCCATTCGCCGATCGACAAACTGGTATTTACCGGCAGCGTGGCTACGGGCAAGCGCATAGCGACTGCTGCGGCGGAACGCCTCCTTCCTGTAGTGCTGGAACTCGGAGGCAAGGATCCCATGTTGGTGCTCGACGATGCCGACATCGATGTTGCCTCCAGCGCAGCCGTGTGGGGAGCATTCATGAACGCCGGCCAGACTTGTTTGTCTGTGGAGCGCTGTTACGTCCATCGCAATCTGTACGAAGCATTCCTTAAAGCCTGCGTCGAAAAGACGAAGAAACTGCGAGTCGGCCGCGGGCTTGATCCCGCTACTGATGTTGGGCCGATGATTCACGAACAGCAGTTGCGAGTTGTTGAAACTCAGATTGAAGATGCAGTAGCTCGGGGCGCGCGCGTTCTCGTCGGAGGCTCACGACTTCCGGAACTTGGCAGGAATTTCTATAAACCTACAGTCCTCGGTGACGTGACCCATGAGATGCGAATTCTGCAGGAAGAAACGTTTGGGCCAGTGCTGCCGGTAGCGACATTCAAGGACGACGATGAAGCCGTGAGTTTGGCCAATGATTCGGAATTTGGTCTGGCAGCCAGTGTGTGGACCGGCGACGCCGCTCGCGGGGAAAGGCTGGCACGCCGTATTCAGGCCGGCACGGTGATGGTGAATGACGTGATTTCCTGCTTTGGGATCAGCGAGGCACCTCATGGCGGGGTGAAGTCGAGCGGCGTTGGCCGTACTCACGGACGCTTCGGATTGGAAGAGATGGTCCGCCTGAAATATCTCGATGTGGATCTTACGCCGGGAATGAAGAAAGTCTGGTGGTACGGATACGGCATGAACTTTGCCCGGCAGATGGAAGGATTTTTGGATATGCAATTCGCGCGCCGACTGGGAGCGCGGATTCGTGGCGGCGTGCTCGCGGCTGGGGTGATCCGGCGCAGGCCTTTGTAAAAAGGACCGACCTGGAAAGAAAAAGGAAAAAATAGGCTTGAGAAAAAAAGCACTCGTATCCTGGAGCAGCGGCAAAGACAGCGCCTGGACTTTGCACGTTTTGCGTCAGTCGAATGAATACGAAATCGTCGGTCTCCTGACCACGATAAATGCCAATTTCGACCGCGTTGCCATGCACGGAGTTCGGCGGGAACTGCTCGAAGCCCAGGCCGAAGCTGCCGGACTGCCTTTGTGGAAAGTTCCATTGCCCTGGCCGTGTTCCAACGATGAATATGAAACCGCCATGAGCGCTGCCTGTGCCAAGGCAATCGACGCCGGAATACAAGCCGTTGCTTTCGGCGATCTCTTCCTCGAGGACGTGCGGCAGTATCGCGAGGACCGAATGCGTGGAACCGGACTCACTCCGGTTTTTCCCATCTGGCAGCGTGACACCCGCCAACTGATCCACGAAATGTGCGGGGAGGGGTTGCGCAGTCGAATCGTCTGTCTCGATCCGCAGAAGCTGCCTGCCTCGTTTGCCGGCCGCGATCTAAACTCACAGCTAGTATCAGACTTTCCCGCGGACGTGGACCCTTGTGGGGAAAAAGGCGAGTTTCATACTTTCGTATACGACGGTCCCATGTTCGCGCATGCGATCTCAATAGAAAATGGCGAACTGGTGACACGCGACGGATTTGTTTTTGCGGATCTGACCTTGCACGCACCAGCGGAAGCGACCGCGAGAGAGAAGTCCGAAATTGGAAACCGAGGCCAGATTGCATAATTGCAGATCACTCTGTATGGCGGTCGCCGTGGCTGGGCGGCTGCGAAATCACGAGAAAGCGCGCAGGGCCGGACGATGGATTGCTGATCTGGTGGCGCGCTCCCGGCAGGATGCGGATTCCATTCCCCGCGCCCAGTAAAGTGTTGCGCCCCTCTATTTCCATCATTACTTCGCCGGAGAGTACGTAGAAAAACTGCTGCGCTTTCTGGTGATAGTGCCGGACCTCGGATGCGCCAGAGGGAAGCAGCTCTTCAATAACGCTCAGATCGGCATCTTTCACCAGATGCCAGCCGTCACAATCGTTTCCCCAGCGATAATGCTCGGCGTTCTCACGGCTGACCGAACTTGAGCGGGTGACATCTTTCGCCATGCTTTCGTCTCTCCTGCGGACAGTGTATCTTGTGTCCATGAAAAACCTTTCGAACTCAGACCCGAAGCGTGAATTGCTGCGTCACGGCCTGGCAACGCTGGCCTATCGCGGAGGCAAAGCAATCCGGAATGCACCTGCAGCCTTCGCTGATTTCAGTCCGGCAGATGGTGTCCGTACACCGGGGAAAATCCTGGCCCACGTTGGCGATTTGTTGGATTGGGGGTTGTCGATCGCTGCCGGGAAGCAGGGTTGGAAAGACTCGAAGCCACTTTCCTGGGAAAAAGAGTGCGAAAGATTTTTTGCAGCGTTAATGGGTTTCGATGAGTATCTGGGATCTTCCGAGCCGCTGCATGCGACGCCGGAAAAGCTTCTCCAGGGCCCGGTTGCCGATGCTCTAACGCACGTCGGACAGATTGCGATGCTGCGCCGCATGGCTGGAGGGCCAGTCCGCGGTGAGAGCTATTTTGAGGCCGAGGTCACGATAGGCCGCGTCGGAGCCGAACAGACGCCACCGAAGCGGGAGTTCTGATGGTTGTTGAATCTCGCGAAAGAGTTTTCAAAATCACTCAGACCGGTTGCGATAAAGCGTTGCATCCACCTGTTGGGTCATCGCTTCCAAATTCAAGTGAACACCCAGGAATTGAATTACTCTCTTAGCAATCGTTTCCCCGTTGCGCAGCACTTCATGATAAGGAACACGCAAAGTTTTGACGTAAGCCTTGTTATCGAGCCAGGTATTTGCTGAACGCAGGATCTTCTCGAACGGCCCGGCAACCGAAGTGTCGGCTCGGGGTCTCGCTGTTCCCCGATTACGCATCATCACTTCCTGCGATGCCAGCACCTCCGGCATGGGCCTCTGCATGAAGATAACCCGATACTCGTGGCCTGCGGGAAGCGAAGGCAAAAGGAAAGAGATCACTTTCACGGCTTTGCCCTCCGCTTCCGCAATGCAAGCCGGATCCTGAGGAAGTTGCTTAATGCGCTCCCACTCGAGATATCCGCGAGGATTGTCCAGGTCCGGCTGGCGCTCGCCGTCGGAGAGAATCGGCATTCCACCCGCTGCCAACATCTGCATCATGAGCGACGTGCCGGAACGCGGCAATCCTGAAACAATTGTGATCATAAAATTGTGGAATATGCTCTTCTAAAATTCCGATTCAAGAATCGCGGATGCGCGAATCAGGGCTAGCATACGATATCGCACGCTTGGGTTCGCCTTTCCCCTTCGAGTACAATGACGCTCGTAAGACCCTAAGACGGTAAGACCTAAAGTCCGATTCAGCGGCGCTCGCGCCGCGCAACGAAGGTGAGCCTGTGGCAACTGGTGAAATCGCTGCTTCGAGCCCGCAAACTCCCGCGCAGCTTCCGCATCATAAAGTAAAAATCAAAAAGGCCGGGCAGCGCGCCTGTAACGAGAAAAACGAAAAGGGCAAGTTTTGCGGCGGCCACTTGAAGCGCTGGTTCTATACCGAGGATGTAATCGAGCAAGCCTGCGGTGACGCCGAAAAAGCCTGGGGACCAGATGCTGAGGTCTACCGCTGCGAGCATTGCCAGATGCTTTATCTGCCGAATCCGGCGGAAGCAAAAGTGAATGTCGCCGGACAGGGAATGATTTCAGTATTCGGATTAACGCTGCCGCCCAAAGAAAAATAGGGTAAAGAGCTATCATCACGAAGGACGCTAAGGTTTACAGAAGGTTCTTCGTGGAACTTCGTGCCCTTGGTGGTTCATTGATTGCGCGATCGTCCTGAGATGAACACTTCCGAACTCATCTACGACTGGAACGCGAATCATCCGCCGGGATTGAAGCCGCCAGGTCCTGTGCTGCTCAACGATGAGAGCCTGCGCGACGGGCTGCAGTCGCCCTCGGTCCGCGATCCATCGATCTCGGGAAAAATTGAGATTCTTCATCTGATGGAGGCGCTCGGCATCGACTCGCTCGATCTGGGGCTGCCCGGGGCAGGTGCGCGAGCGGTCGAGCATGTAACGGCTCTGGCTCGCGAAATCGTCGCGCACAAGATGAAGATTCGCGCTAACTGCGCGGCACGCACGCATGAGAACGACATTCGCCCGATTGCGGAAATCGTTCAGAAAACAGGATTGCCAATCGAAGCCGCTACATTCATCGGGTCCAGCCCGATTCGCCGTTTTACCGAAGGATGGTCGGACGATTTTCTTTTGCAGACCACCGAGAAGGCCGTGAAGTATGCAGTTTCGCTCGGCCTCGAAGTAATGTACGTCACCGAAGATACCAGCCGATGCGATCCTGAGACGGTCAAGCGGCTCTACACGACCGCAATCAACTGCGGAGCACGCGCCATTGTGATCTGTGATACGGCTGGTCATGCCACGCCCATGGGCGCGCTGGCGCTGGTGCGATTTGTGATGGAAGAGGTAGTGAAACCCTCGGGCGAAAAAATTCGCGTGGACTGGCACGGCCACAGCGATCGCGGACTGGCAATTGCCAACTCCATGGCGGCGATTGTGGCCGGTGCGAATTGCGTACATGCCTGCGCTATCGGCATCGGCGAGCGTGTCGGCAACACGCAGATTGATCAGATGCTGGTGAATCTAAAACTCATGGGCGTCGCTCCCTGGGATCATCAGGACCTCACCAAGTTAAAACATTATTGCCAGGCAGTTTCGCGGGCTACGGGTGTGCCGATTCCCGCGAACTATCCGGTAGTCGGCGACGATGCGTTTCGTACGGCCACGGGGGTGCACGCCGCGGCCATCATCAAGGCTTATCACAAGAACGACGTTCTGCTCGCGAACTCGGTCTACTCGGGCGTACCTTCCCACGTGTTCGGACTGGAGCAGATCATCGACATCGGTCCCATGAGCGGCAAGTCGAATGTGCTCTTCTGGCTGGAACGGCGCGGCATCCCCGCCACCGACGAATTGGTTGAGCGCATTTATCACCGCGCCAAGACGAGCGACCATACCCTCAGCGACGCTGAGGTCGTGGAGTGTTTGCCCGCGACCGCCAAGCAAAATTCGTGAAGCGACATCGAAATCAAGTGAATCAGAGACTTCATGCCCGATATCATTTCTAAACCGTTACATCACGCGATTCTCGGCGCCGGTGGCGTTGGCGGGTTGATGGGTGCTTGTCTCGCTCATTCTGGAGATTCCGTCACGCTGGTCGTGAGATCGGAGACGCTCGCGTCCTATCCCAGAAAGCTTCACCTGGAAAGCCCATTTGGAAACTTTACCGTCGATATCGCGGTCGCCGCGGAAGTGCCCCCCGCTGATGTGCTGTGGATCACGGTGAAGGCCACGCAACTTGATCCAGCGCTTGGCGCGCTGAAAAATCCTGATGCGGTGCGAGCGATCGTTCCCTTGCTTAACGGTATCGATCATCTTGCCGTGCTGCGTTCAAAGTACGGATCGGAGCGGGTAATTCCGGCCACGATTGCGGTCGAAACCGAGCGAGTTAGCCCGGGACACATTGTCCATCGCTCTCCATTTGCGCGGTTGAATGTTTTGTCCTCAGGCGGCCCTCTTCTCGCAAGCACTCTGGATCATTTGCAGCAAATGGGATTCATCTGCCGCTTCCTCGACGACGAGCCCACATTGATGTGGGGCAAACTGGTTTTTCTCGCGCCCTTTGCCCTGTCTACCACCGCTGCCGATAAAACTGTTGGGGAGATTCTTGCCGATCCGCAGTGGCGCAGTCTGGGAGAGGCTTGCGTTCGTGAAGCTTGCGCGGTTGCCACTGCGGAAGGCGCCAAGGTTGATGCGGAGGCAATTCTCACAGGAGTAAAGGCGATGCCTGCGAATATGCGAAGCTCCATGCAGAAAGATGTAGAACGCCACAATCCTCCCGAACTGGACGCCATCGCTGGCCCAATTCTGCGCGGCGCGAGCCGTCATGGGATCGAGGTTCCTGTAACGAAGAAGCTTGTGGCTGCAGTGGAACAAAGGGCGGGTGCGGAGAGCCGTCCGGATCATTAGCTGCACGACTGGTGTGCCCTCCTGTTCGTGCTCCGACTGGGAGTATTGGCGGGCCCGCAAACAGCAGACTCCTCGACTCCGCCGTCGCTGCCGTTCCGGCTGCGCTCGGAATGACAAGTTGTGGAAGCGGGATCCGTTTGTCCGCTGCCTACTCTTCGCCAATCCCCATTCCTTCCCGCGCGTTGTAAGATGACCCAATAACCTTCCATGAGCCCCACTCCCCCGCGAGCGGATATGCCGGAGGTTGCGCCAACGGTGCAGCAGGATGTCGTGCGCCTGGCGGCATCTCCGGAAGTGCGCTCGGCGTTCAACTGGCTGCGCACACAGGAGCCGCAACTGGCGCAGTGGCAGATGGAGATGGCGCGGATCGCAGCGCCGCCATTTGGCGAATCGGCGCGCGGAGCATGGCTGGCGGAGCGCTTTCGCGAAGTCGGCCTCGACGATGTTCGCATCGATGATGTGGGCAATGTATTCGGCGTGCATCCGGGGTTTGGCCAGCGCTACATCGCTCTGAGCGCGCACATCGATACAGTTTTTCCGGCGAACACGCCGCTGAACATTCGCCAGCAGGGAAGCCGGTTGTACGGACCCGGAGTTTCCGACAACGGTGCGGGCGTGACGGCAATGCTGGCCATCGCATCATTGCTGCGCTCGGTGCGGTTGCGACACGCGTTACCGTTCGTCTTTATCGGCAATGTGGGGGAAGAAGGCGAAGGCGATCTGCGCGGCATGCGGCACATTTTTTCCACGCCGCGCTGGAAAGATTCGATCGCCTATAGCGTGGTGCTCGACGGCGCAGGCTCAGATACGATTGTCGCCGAAGCCCTGGGCAGCCGGCGCTTCGAAGTCATTGTTCGCGGCCCGGGCGGCCATTCGTGGAGCGATTTTGGCGCGCCGAATCCCATCGTGATTCTGGCCCGTGCCATCGATACCTTTACCGCGACTCCCGTTCCCACCTTGCCAAAGACGACGTTCAACATTGGAGTGATTCGCGGCGGCACGTCGGTTAACTCGATTCCGGAATCGGCCAGCATGAAAGTCGATATCCGGTCGACCTCGATGACGGAAATGGAACGCCTGGAACAGACACTGCGGCTGGCGCTGAATCGTGCGGTCGAAGATGAAACCCTAGCCGCTGAGATGCGTTCCTCTCAGCAGAAACGGCCTTCGGGAGTGAACTGTGAAGTGGTGGCGATCGGGAATCGTCCGGCGGGAGAACTGGCCTTGGGCTCGCGGATCCTGCATGTGATTCGAGCGGTCGATAATCAGCTGAACAATGCGGCGCAGGTGCAGCGGGCATCGACGGACGCGAACATTCCTCTGTCGCTAGGGCTTGAGGCCATCGCCATCGGAGGCGGCGGTTCCGGCGGAGGCGCTCACACGCTGCAGGAATGGTTTGACAGCAACGGGCGCGAACTAGGATTGAAGCGCATTCTGCTGACGATGCTGGCGCTGGCAGGAGCGGGGGAATAATGGGTCAAAGCTGGATTCGATGTTGTCGCGTCAACTTGGTATTTCTAAGTGCGATTCTTTTTCCGCTTACGATTTTGAGTGCGCAAATTGGCGCTCAAGCTCCAGCCGAAGCAAAACCCAAGGCCGACATCATCTTCATTCACGCGAACGTGTATACCGGCGTGCCTTCAAATGCACAATTCAGTTCCATCCTGCGCGAAGAAGCCATCGCAGTGCGTGGCGACCGGATTCAGGCGGTGGGGAAGAATATCGATATTCAGAAGTTGAAGGGCCCGCAGACTCAAGTCATCGACCTCGGCGGTCACTTCGTCATGCCGGGATTCAACGACGCGCACTTGCACCTTGCCGATGCCGGGTTGCAGAAGTTGAATGTGGATCTGACGGGAGTGAAGACGCTGGAAGAATTCCGCCAGCGCGTGCTAGCTAAAGTGGAGACGGCGAAGCCGGGCGTATGGATTCTAGGCGGCGGATGGGACGAGACCATGTGGCCGGTCAAAGTTCTGCCCAGCCGCTGGGACCTGGATGAAATTTCCGGCGGGCATCCGATATTGCTGGATCGCGTCGATGGCCACTTGGCCGTGGCGAATACGCGGGCGCTGCAACTGGCCAATGTCACCATCGCCAGCCGCAATCCCGAAGGGGGTCAAATTGATCGTGATGCCAACGGCCAGCCAACCGGCATTCTACGAGACACCGCGCAGCAGGCGGTACGAGCAGTGATTCCGCAGCCAACGCTCGAAGAGCGCCGGCAGGGAATCGAAGTCGCGCTCGCGGACCTGGCCGAGCACGGGATCACTTCAGCGCAGGATTATTCGCCGGCTTGGGAAAATTTCCAGATCTACGAAGACCTGGAAAAAGAAGGCAAACTCACGGCGCGGATTTCCGAATGGCTACCCTTTGACGAGTCCATCGAGGAATTGGAAAAGAAGCGCGATTCGCATCCTCAGGCCGATCTGATGTTGCATACCGGAATGCTGAAGGGTTTTATGGATGGCTCTTTGGGTGGGCATACGGCAGCCTTGCTGGAGCCGTATACGGATGATCCGAAGAGTTCCGGCCTGCCGCGCTACGAGCCCACGAAACTCAACGAAATGTCCAAGGAACGCGTATTGGCGGGGTTCCAACTCGGCTTCCATGCGATTGGCGACAAGGGCATCCAGATGGCCCTTGATGCGTTCGCTGAGGCCGAGAAAGCGGCGCGCGAGCAGAAAGTGAAAGCGCCCAACGGCGGAGACGATTTTCGCCTGCGCGTTGAACATGCCCAAGTCACGACACCCGCACAAATCGCGCGCTTCAAAGAATTGAAAGTGATTGCTTCGATGCAGCCCAGCCATGTGCTCACCGATATGCGCTGGGCTCAGGATCGGTTGGGGCCGAAGCGTTCCGCCACGGCCTATGCGTGGGCGGCGTTCTTGAATAAGGACGTGCCGCTGGCTTTCGGGACGGATTATCCTGTCGAGCCAGTCACGCCATTTCGCGGACTGTACGCAGCGGTCACGCGCAAGAGCGAGGATGGCAAACAAGAATTCTTCCCGGCGCAGAGGCTGACCATGGATCAGGCCATCGCCGCTTATACAACCGGCTCGGCCTTCGCGGAATTCGAAGAGAAGGAAAAGGGGAAGCTTACGCCGGGGATGTTGGCAGACCTTGTCGTGCTGGATCGCGACGTGACCGCGTCTTCGCCGGAGAAAATCCTGACAACCAGAGTACTCCGTACCGTGGTCGGCGGAAAAACTGTTTACTCGGCGAAATAAATCTTTACGTACGGAATGCCGTACTCTTGCGTCTAATGAATGGCGAGCGGCGAATACTGACGCGTAATCGACAAGGGTGCGATCCAGGCGTTGTACTTAATTCCCTTTTTAAATTTGCGCTATCGCAAACGGGTATAATTGGAGAGTTTATCGTCCTCGGAGGAAGCAGGGATATGGATTCGCGGGCATTTTGGCTGCGCTTGAAAACTCATCGCTGGATTTATTCGTTCAGCATCGTCACGACGCTGGCTCTGGGTATTTTGATCGGCTCAGTGGTCTCTTACGGCGTGAAGGGCAAGGAAGGGCAGAAATCTTCGTCTTCTGACGCTACTCCGTTGACAGTTCCATCCCCCAGACAGCTGTCCGGTGAGTTTTCCCAGATTGCCAAGCAGTTGGGGCCGACCGTCGTAAACATCAATACCGAGTCGATGATCAAGAGTCCGCATCGCCGCCGCGGTGAACAAAATCCTGACGATGATGACAATGGCGGCGGTGGTAACGGCGGCATGGATGACTTCTTCAACCGCTTCTTCGGCGGGCAGGGTGGGCCCGGCGGACCCAACGGCGACGCGGCAATCCGCGAGCGTTCTTTGGGTTCAGGCGTAATCGTCGATCCGAAAGGTTACATCGTTACCAACCGCCATGTGGTCGAAAAGGCGGACCGGATTCGCGTTCGTTTGCAGGACGATCCTCCCGGCGTGCAGCATGATGCCAAAGTGATCGGCGAAGATCAGGAGACCGATCTGGCGGTGATTAAGATCGACATGTCTCGCGCAGTGCCGGCGGCCAAGATGGGAAACTCCGACAGCATGGAAGTCGGCGATTGGGTTTTGGCCATCGGTAGTCCCTTCGGACAAGTGGGAACCGTGACTGCGGGAATCGTCTCCGCCAAGGGACGCGACATCGTGCCTGGCCGCCAGTTTCAAACCTTCATTCAGACCGATGCGGCGATCAATCCGGGAAACTCCGGCGGACCGCTCGTCAATCTGGATGGTGAAGTGATCGGAATCAATACCGCTATTTTGAGCGAAACCAATGCTTATGCGGGCGTGGGATTCTCGCTCCCATCGAACACCGTGGTACAGGTTTACAACCAGCTTATCGGACCCGAGCACAGGGTGGCTCGCGGATCCATCGGCATCATGTTTGACGCGGTTGAGAATCCTGCCATCACACGAGTTTACGGAAACGGCACTGGCGTCACGATTTCCAGCGTGGTTCCTGGTAGTCCAGCCGATCAGGCTGGCCTGAAAGTCGGCGACACCATCACCACGGTCGATGGCAAGAAAGTCACAAAGGGTTCCGAGTTGGTAGCCGACATCGCTTCGCGAAAGCCTGGGTCGAAGGTGGAACTCGGTTTCGTGCGCAACGGCAAACAGCAGGATGCGAGTGTGACCATTGCCGACCGCGCCAAGCTGTTCGCGGCGCGGCTGAACGAAGATGAGGGCGGCAACGACGAAAGTACGCCTAAGCAAGATAAGTTCGGCATCAGCGTGCAGAGACTCACGCCGGACATTGCTGAGAAGCTTGATATACCGGCGGGCAAAGGCGTGATCGTGAGGGATGTAAAGCCAGGGTCGTTTGCCGATGACATTAATCTGGGCCGTGGCGACGTCATTCTGGAGGTCAACAAACAGCCGGTCAATAGCGAAGAAGATTTCGCCAAAGTGGAAGCCGGCCTGAAGAGCGGCCAGGACGTAGTATTCCTGGTCCGCCCCCGTGGTTCTTCGCGGCAGGATGGAACCATCTTCGTACCTGGAACACTTCCGTAACCTGGAATCAGCCAACGGGAACTGGCATTGCGTCATCCGATAGAGGATGATGTCAATGCCAGTTCCGCTTGGCCCTTAATTTAGGCCGGGTCGCGTTGGCGGAAACCTTGAGGTTTGCCGTTGGAGTCAAGACATCGCACGAAAACCGTGAAGAGATGTTTGGGCGCTATTTGCGCTCTGGCGGCGATGTGCGTTTGTTTGTTGCCCGCCAGAGGACTTGCGCAAGACTCCGCGACTCCTAGCCCTTCGACCAAGCCAACTGCGGCTCCTAAGGCCACCGTTTCTAGGAAGCAAGCGCCCGAGCCGGCGAAACCGCATCCCGCCTCGCATCCTACGCCGGTCAAGCATTCAAAATCGAGCACAACTTCTGCCACCCACAAAGGTAGGGTGCAGTATGCGAGTTCGCGCAAGAGCAGCAAAAGAAAGCCGCGCGGCCAGCAGAAAATTGATTCCGAACGGGCGCAAGCCATTCAGGAAGCGCTGATCCGCGAACATTACATGACCGGTGAACCTACAGGAACATGGAATCAAGCTAGCGAAAACGCTATGCGCCGCTATCAGGCCGACCACGGATGGCAATCGAAAGAAGTTCCCGACTCGCGCGCGCTCATCAACCTCGGGCTAGGCCCGAGCAACGATCACTTGTTGAATCCCGAAAGCGCCATGACCTCGGGGCCTAACGTCTCACACGCAGCCGCTCCTGTCAGTTCGACTTCCCAGAGCCCAGTTTCGCACGGTGCAGATCCGGGACCGCGCCTGAGTCCGACCTCAGCCCCATCGTCAGAATCGCTCCCCGCGTCTCCTGACCATGACGCACTAAACCCGCAGTAGCTCCGTGTAGAGCGGGCGCCCTCGCCCGCTGCCTTTTGCATTGTTGTTGCCGGTTCCTGTTCTAATTGCCGGAAGATTTCCGATACCCAGTGGTAACCGGCTTGGGAAAATAGGGCAGAGGCCGCGACTGAATGATGGCCTGAGGATTAGCCTGCACCAGCGCGTCGGCAATTTCCTCACCACAGATTTCTGCTGCGGCATCGCGAGCGGCCGATAGAATCGGAATCCGCTTCTCAGTGTCATGCGCGTCGGTGGCCAGCACGTGCACCGCATTATGTTCCAGCAGCCAGTGCGCGGCGCGCCGCACGCGTTCTCCCCAAAACCCGGTAAGCGCGGAGCCCGTCATCTGGATCACGCAACCTTGTTCCGCCCACTCCACCACGCGCTGCGGGCTCTCGCGCAGAATCGGATTGCGTTCGGGATGCGTAATCACCGCCGTAATCCCACGGTCACCAAGTTGCATGAAGCAATCCGTAGTCTGCTGTGGCACGCTGTAGTTGCTCAACTCCACCAGCATGTAATGCGTGCCTTCGATGGCATAACGCTCCGGGTTCGCCAACACATCCTGCAAGTTATCGTAAGAAAGATGGAAGTCGCAGCCCAGGCTCAACGTGAGCGCATTGCCCACGAGCTGCTGCAAATGCGCAACCACTCCCTGAAGGTACGCACGGTCGTAATGATAGCGATCGTTGGCATGCGGAGTCGCCACCTGGTGCGTGATGCCGTCCGCCGCAGCCATCCGGCACATTGCGACGGACATCTCCCAGGACTTCGATCCGTCATCTACTTCCGGAAGAATGTGAGAGTGAATGTCAACCACGGTTGTAAAAAATGAAGCAGCCCAGATGGGCTTCGCCTTTGAATTGATTTAAGCAGATTCGTGGGGAAAGAGAAAGCGCGGGGTCTTACCCCGGACGGCGCCGAGGACGCGAAGAGAAGTAAAGATCGCCCCACTCCTCGGGAGAAAATGCGGGAGAGACGACGTCGCCGATAATTGTCCCCTTACCGGCAAGAAAGCCGAATAGGTTATCGCCATCCTTGTTCGCCGGAGCAGACTTCACCGCCGGCTTCACGGGCTTGGCGATCGTCACTGTCTTTTTCTTCATAGAAGAATCCTTATCGATTATCACCATCATTCTACTGTAACGAAAGATGGCGGCATGAATGCCCCGGTCGATTGGTACGCCCGGGATTGTGCGGGCTGACCGGAGGTAATGTGGACGTCAAGAATTCGCAACGCTACGATCTCTCTTATGAGCCGGACTATTGTAATCGCAGTGCTCTGCCTGGCGACCTGTGCCGGCTTCGCCCAGACTGTGGGTCGGTCGGGGGAACTGGTGATTTGGGAGCCTTCCTCCGTGCCGTCGTTTCTGCTTAAGATTGATCCCTATCCACCAGCAACGGTGCCGAAGCCAATGATCACAAGCCTCGACATATCCAATTTCCAGATCATGCTCGAAGATACCGAGTTGAAGGCTACGCGAGCGCGCTTCGGAGGCGGCATAGGACAAAAGGGCGATGCCGGAGAATATGCCGCCTGGCTGTGTCTTCAGGGCGGGGATGAAGCGGGCCCGTGGGTGTTGTGGCTTGAGAGCGGCGAAATCGACGGCCCCTACGTGGGTGGGTTCCAATGGCGCAGAGTACCTGTCGACGCACAATTTGACCCACGCTGCCAGGCTCCGGGGAAGGCAGATAGTGAGATAAGAGTGCCGACAGGCCTGCGTCTTGGCATGACCGAAGCCAAAGTCTTGAAGATTCTGGGCAAACCTACCTTGCGGAAGGGCGATACGTTAGTCTACGAGCATGAGCACAATGAAATAATCCGCAACGAACCTTATACCTCCGTGAATTCGGTAATCGTTGTGCTTCGGCGTGGAGTAGTGTTGGCGATATACGTAGATAAAACGACAAGCTCGTAAGCGAATCGCATTGCCGCCCTTCGCTCGAAGCCACCCCATCCCTTGCCGCACCTTCCACACCTTCTGTAGCATCAATAATGAGCATTCATAAGGAGCAATTATGGCAACCGATACTCTGGCATCTCCGGCCACGCTTGGCCAAATTCCCACCAAAGTCCTCAAGAATTTCATTGACGGCGAGTGGGTCGAATCCTCGACCGGCGAGACGTTCGAAAATCGCAATCCCGCCGACACGCGCGACATGGTCGGCATCTTCCAGAAATCCGCCAAGGCAGATGTTGATGCCGCCGTCGACGCCGCCAAACGTGCCTTCGCCAAATGGCGACTCGTCCCCGCGCCGCGCCGCGCCGAGATTGTTTTTCGCGCCGCCGAAATTCTCATCGAACGCAAAGAAGAGTACGCCCGCGACATGACCCGCGAAATGGGCAAAGTGCTGAACGAAACTCGCGGCGACGTGCAGGAAGCCATCGATGCCGCGTATTACAACGCCGGGGAAGGCCGCCGCATGTTCGGCCCTACCGTTCCGTCGGAGCTGCCCAATAAATTCGCCATGGCCGTGCGCCAGCCCATTGGCGTCTGCGGCATGATCACGCCGTGGAATTTTCCCATGGCGATTTCTTCCTGGAAGCTGTTGCCCGCCATCGTTTGCGGCAATACCTGCGTCATCAAGCCCGCGCAGGATACTCCTCTCTCAACCTTCAATCTCGTCCGCGCGCTTACCGACGCTGGCTTGCCGAAGGGCGTCATTAACATCGTCGCCGGATTCGGTCCCGACGTAGGCACGCCACTGGCCGAGCACGCCGACGTGCGCGCTATCTCGTTGACCGGATCTTCCGCCGTAGGCCGGATCATTGGCGGCATCGCGGCCAAGAGTTTCAAGCACTGCTCGCTCGAACTCGGCGGAAAGAATCCCATGATCGTGCTCGACGATGCCAATCTCGATCTCGCCATCGAAGGCGGCCTCTGGGGCGGATTCGGAACCACCGGCCAGCGCTGCACCGCAACCAGCCGCATCATCGTGCAGAAGGGCGTGTATCGCGAGTTCATCGAACGCTACGTCGCTCGCGCGAAAAAGTTGAAAGTCGGCAACGGCCTCGATGAGACCACGGAGATGGGTCCAGCCATCAACGAAAAACAGCTTCAGACCGATCTCAGCTACGTCGAGATCGGCAAGAACGAAGGCGCGAAGCTGATGTGCGGCGGCAATCGTCTGACCGATGGCGAGTATCAATATGGCTGGTTCATGGAGCCAACCGTCTTCTCCGACGTGGATCCCACGATGCGCATTGCGCAGGAAGAAATCTTCGGTCCCGTTGTTTCGATCATTCCTTGCGATAACTTGGAAGACGCGATCGAGATTGCCAACGGGATCGAGTATGGGCTTTCTTCTGCTCTCTACACTAAAGATGTGAATAAGGCTTTCGCCGCCATTCGCGACCTCGATACCGGCATCACCTACATCAACGCGCCGACCATCGGCGCGGAAGTGCATCTGCCCTTCGGCGGCACGAAAGCCACCGGCAACGGCCATCGCGAAGGCGGCATTGGCGCGATTGATTTCTATACCGAATGGAAGTCGGTCTACGTCGACTATTCGGATACGCTGCAAAGGGCTCAGATTGATCGCGGGGAATAAAAAGCCTTAACACAGAGGACACAGGGGAACACAGGGTAAGGCAATCGGTTAGAATTACCCCGTGATCCTCTGTGACCCCTGTGTTTAAGATCTGGTCTTAGCCCGATGCCGACCACTCAAGTCCGCGAAATCACCGCCGCCGCCCGTCTCGACAATGTTCGCTATGCCATCCGCGATCTGGCTTGCGTGGCGGACGAAGTCATTCAGCAGGGACACAAAGTTCTTCCGCTGAACGTCGGCGATCCGCTCAATTTCGATTTCCAAACTCCATCACATATTATTGAAGCCGCTTACCAGGCAATGCGCGACGGCAAGAACGGATACGCCCCATCACCGGGATTCCAGATGCGCTAGAGGCGATTCGTGGCGAGGCCGCGCGCAAGGGCATCACGACCGTTCGCGATGTCTTCGTCACATCGGGTGTAAGTGAAACGGTTGATCTTTGCATCTCTGCGCTGGTGAATCCGGGCGAGGATATTCTGACCCCGAAGCCTGACTACCCGCTGTATTCGGCGGTGTTGTGCAAGCTCGGGATTCCGCTGAATGCTTACGATCTGAATGAAGAAGACGCGTGGCAGCCGGAACTGGCCGACATTGAACGCAAGTTGACGCCGCGTACGCGCGCGATTGTTCTCATCAATCCTAATAACCCTACGGGATCACTGTGCTCGCGACAGATGCTGGAGAAGATGGCTGAAATTGCGCGGCGGCATAATCTGGTTGTCTTCTCGGATGAGATCTACGACAAGCTGATTCTCGAAGACACTCCGCACATTGCTTTTGCTTCGGTCGCGCCTGACGTGCCTTGCATCACCTTCGGCGGGATGTCGAAGAATTATCTGGTTCCAGGTTGGCGCATTGGCTGGGGCATAGTCTCCGGAGATGCTGCGGCCGTAAAGTCTTACACCGAAGGCATTCACCGTCTGTTGCGGGCGCGGTTGTGTGCGAATCATCCCGAGCAATATGCCATCAAACCCGCGCTCGAAGGTCCGCAGGATCATCTGGTCGAAGTGCAACGCAAGCTGCGTTCTCGACGCGATCTGACGCAGAAGTGGTGCGAAGCGACTCCTCGCGTGAGTTGCGTTGCGCCTCGCGGCGCTTTCTACGCCTTCCCACGCATCGATATTCCCGAGAGCGACGAGGTCTTCGTCAAGGAACTCATTCGCGAGAAACATGTGATGCTGGTGCACGGTTCCGGCTTCGGTCAAAAGCCCGGGACGCAGCACTTTCGTATCGTATTCCTGCCGGATGAAAAAACGCTTACGAAGGCCTACGCTTCGATTGGCGAGTTTATTCAGCAGCGCTACTGAGCTTCTATCTCTGCTTCAGACTGCCTGCATGGCGTCCCCGGACCAACGTCAACGTTCCTGCTAACCTTCGTCCAGGAAGAAAATTCATGAAGATTTTGATTTTTGGCGCGACGGGCATGGTGGGGCAGGGAGTATTGCGCGAGTGTCTGTTGGATCCAGACGTTGAGCTGGTCATGACGCTCGGGCGGACTGCGACGCGCGTTCAGCATCCGAAGCTGCGGGAAGTGGTACATTCCGATTTATTTCATTACGAATCGATCGAACGCGAACTGGCCGGGTTTGATGCTTGCTTCTTTTGTCTGGGCCGGACCTCGTACGGCATGACCGAGCCGGATTACGAGCGGGTAACTTATGGGATCACGACGGCCGCGGCGGAGACGCTGTGCCGGATGAACTCAAGTCAGGACAAATCGGGCCGCGACAAATCGAGCCTGACTTTTATTTATGTGTCCGGCGCTGGGACCGATAGCTCGGAGCGGGGAAGGAGCATGTGGGCACGGGTAAAAGGGAAGACGGAGAACGCGCTGCTGCGGATGCCATTCGCCGCGGCGTATATGTTCCGTCCAGGAGTAATTGAACCCGTGCTCGGAGCGCGGTCGAAGACGCGGCTATATCGAGCGTTTTACATGCTGGGAAAACCGCTCCTACCCCTGGTACGGTGGGCGTTTCCAGATTCGGTTTTGACGACTAAGGAGATTGGACAGGCTATGTTAGGCGTGGCTCGAGAAGGTTATCCGAAAAGCATTCTGGAGATCTGGGATATTCGAGCGGTCGTGCGAGGTTTAAACGCTAAATCCTAAGCGCTAGTCTTGGCCATGACTGCGCCGTCGCCACGTATGGGAGGAAGCGGTCTATATGCCGTAGTTCACGGCGCGGAGGGCGTCCTTGTAGGCGTCGCGGGCTTGGGTAGCTTTCGTGTGGGAGTCTTCTTCGCGGAAGTGCGCATCGTCCCATTTTTCCATCGCGATCATCGAATGATCGACAGTCGCTAGTGCTTCTTCAGCGCGAATCGCGCCAACCCATTCGTCAGTTGCCTGTTTGTAGGCGAGACGTAATTGATCCAGTTCTGCCGAGCTTAAGTCTGCCGCAGTCATGGCTTGCAGACTAATGGCGTTCCGTACGGCGGTCAATTGAGTTGGGCGAATTTAACGGAAAATTAATATAAGCGGCCAAAGCAATTACTGTCCTGCCGCTTTTGTGCTGCCTGTGCTCGTATCGAATTCTTCCGCCATCCAGTGCTGCAGTGCGGTGATATTTTGCGGGCGACCGAGAAAGTTCTTTACCAGATCGTTCGCTGACATCGATCCGCCGGGTTCGAGGACCACGCGGCGATATCGCATCGGCGCGTCGCCAGCGAGCAGGTTGTTGTGGTCGAATTGCAGGAAGAAATCCTCCGCAATTACTTTGTCCCAGAGGTAGGTGTAATAGGCGGACGAATAGCCGCCGAGATGGCCGAAGGAAGCCCATTGATGCGTGTCCGGCAGCGGAGTGAACAGAGTGTAGCGGCTGGCATCATCGAGAGTCACTTTGTCGAGATCGACATTTTCCGGCTTGGTTTTGTAGATATCATAGGAGATGGCGCTGAAAGAATTTTGCCGCCCCACCCAGCCGCCGCGCCCGAAAGCGGACGCACGATTCATACGTTCGACCAGTTCAGATGGAATCGGTTCGCCGGTTTTGTAGTGGCGCGCGAACTTGGCCAGCACTTGCGGACTACTGATCCATTCCTCGAGCATCTGCGACGGCGCTTCGACGAAGTCGGATTCCATGGTAATGCCGCTGATGCCGGCCCATTGCTGCTGGCCTCCGAGAATGTGGTGCATGAGGTGACCGAATTCGTGGAAGAAAGTTTGCACATCGCCATAGTCCATCAGGCCGGGATCGGTGGCGGTGGGTGCGGGGAAGTTGCAAACGAGGATGGCTTCCGGCAATTGCTTGCCGCGAATGCCGTCGAGCACCGGAGCCATTTCGGCGTGGCTATATTTGCCGGGCCGCGGATGCATGTCGAGATAGAAGCGGCCAATGGGCTTGCCGCTGTCGATGACGATCCAGGTTTCTACGGCGGGATCCCATGAAGGCACGTCTTGTTCCTGCTGGAAGCTGACGTGGAAGAGATCAGCCGCGGTATCGAGAATGCCTTGTTTTACTTCCATGAACGGGAAGTATGGACGCACGGATTGAGAGTCGAAATTGTAGCTCGTGCGGCGAACCAGTTCGGAGAGGTAGCCACGTTCGTAATCCCAGATCTCTTTTGCGCCAGGATCGGTCTTTCGTTTTTCCGCGAGCAACATTTGAAACTCGCGTTCGGACAACGCGCGGGACGCGTCGTTCACCTGCTGAATGAAGTCGGCAATATTGTGGCCTTTCGCAATCATCTTGTCGGCAGCGTTGTAGTCGGCCCACGAGGGATAACCGAGGAGCGTGGCGATTTCGTAACGAGTCTTCATCAGGCTGGTGAGGACTTCCAGATTTTTCGGGTAAGCGCGAGTATTGAAGGCGAGAGCCATGCGGCGGCGCAGGGAATCGCTTTTGGCGAAACTGAAGACGGGGAGCGAGTCGGGATAATCGGTGGTCAGGCGTATCTTTCCATCTGCGCCCGGCTTGTGACGATCGATGTAATCCTGCGGCAGACCATCCAGCTCAGAAGGATCCGCTTCGATGGTTTTTTGTCCATCGGAAATATTTCGATCGAACATGGACTGCTCTTCGGTCGCCTGATCGTTTAATTTTTTCAGACGAGCTCGCGTAGCGTCGTCTTTGTCGACACCGGCGAGACGAAATTCGAGAAGTTGGCGAGTCACATAGTGACGGGTAGCCGAGTCGACTTGGGAGAGATCGAGCGCCGCGAGGGCGTTGTAGACATCGTGATTGAGGGCGATGGCGGTCTGCGCAGCGCTGGCTTTCGTGAGCATTGCCGTGGCGTGGTCTCGGAAAGTGGCGTCGGGATGGACCTGTTCCATAAGTCCAGCAAAATATGCAGCGGAATTGATTTGGTGGAAGGCTTCATCGAGCGGGGCCAGCGTGTTCTCGACGGTGCGCGGGCCTTTGGCAGCGAGCAGATTGTCGATGGAGCGCTGGCCAGCGGCGAGGCGGTCAGTTTCGATTTTTTCGAAAGCAGTCACGTCCGGCTTGCTGGCCCAGATTGTAGGCTGAGAAACGGTAATTTTCTGTGCGGAGAGGACCGCCGCGAGTACTAACGGAAGGCAGAAGAAGATGGCTACGCGAGCTGCCAGTAACATGAATAACCTCGTCGAGGAAGCTTTCGGAACGGATGGAACGATTTAGTCCGATGATTTCGGAACAGACTTAGAAGTGCAGATAAATTGTTGATGACCAGGTGTTGCGATGTCAAGGGATGTAGGAAAATCGCAGCTTAACAAAACCCGCGTCGATTGTTGTGTCAGTCTGCTACCTGTGTTCGGGCGAAGCGCAAAGGAGTTCTCGGAGAGAGCATTGGCAATTTGTGACTATCACACGACGCCAGAAATGACCCAGGGTCCCGGCGGCAAGAAGACACGCCTGGGGAAACGCCTGCCATGGGTGTAAAAGAATCGCGAAGGCCATAGGTCTGTCACGGACTCACCGAAAAATGCCCTCTCTTTAACTCGGAAAATGATCGAAGTAAGCTGGCAAAGTGGAAGATGCCGAAAGGTCCATCGTGTCAACGAGAGCTCGTACCAAACGAAGGTAATGTTCCTCGTTGATTACCTATTCTTCGAGTTAACAGGCTTGTGGTAACGTTTGAACTACCGCATATTCAAAAGGCTTAAACAGGTTTTTCGTCCACGTGTCTTCGTCGACTCGCAAACCGGGTATTCACATTGCATGGACCACGGTCACCTACCGCAGTGTGGCCATGATGGTGCTGGCTGGGGTAATCCTGTTGCTGCTGGCGATGCGATTCACCTTCCCGCAGTTTACGGAGAATGGCATCAAGGCGGCAGATGATGTGGCCAATAAAATCCTGGAACATGTGGCGGGGATGGCTCCGGCAGTGAGTGGTGGCGTCTCCACTGCGCAACAAGCACACTTTACTGCGCTTGATGGCACAGTGCGCGTGAAGAAAGGCAGCAGCAGCAGTTGGCTGGCGGCGGATTACAATGTGCCGCTGGATAAGGGTGATGTGGTCCAGACCGGCTCCGAAGGCATGGCGAAGGTGGTGTTCAATGACGGCACCAGCTACACCGTGAAACAGGATTCGCTCATCGTGATCGAAGAAAATTCCGCCAACGATCAACAGCAAACCAACGTAGCCGTCGCGGTGAGCACAGGGACCGTGGATCTTTCTACAGCGACTTATTCTCAAGGTTCGAAATCGCAGGTCATCGTGGATGGTGCTACTGCATCTCTGGCCCCGGAATCGACCGCGCAGGTGCACAACGATCCCAAACTGGATCAGCACGAGATTTTGATGAAGAAGGGCGTCGGCGAAGTCACCCGCAACGGCGAAACGGTGCAATTGGCAAATTGGGAGAAGGTAAGTTTCCAGGCAGCTTCGCCGCACATGGAAAAGGCGAAGGGTACTGGGCCACCGACTCCAATCTCCCCCGCCAACATGGCGCCCATCTTCACCTCTGGTGAGACAACCAAAGATGTGGAGTTCTCGTGGACTCCGATGGCGAATGCCGCGGGTTACCGCCTTCGTATATCGAGAAATCCCTACTTTTCTTCTACACTGGTAGACAAAAGAGTAAACACTGCAGACGTTACGGTTACAAGTCTGGGCGAAGGTGCGTACTACTGGATGGTACAGTCGTACGAAGCGTCCGGAAAAGAGTCGGTAGAGAGCGAGAAAAATCGCTTCACGATTATTCCCAAGGGAAAACAGTCGGAAGCCATTGACTTGGAATTGGATCCATTCATTCAGCACGGGCACGTGATTGAAGTTACCGGCAAGACGCAGGTAGGGGCCCGGGTGATGGTGAATGGGCGCGAAGTACCGATGGTTACTACGGATGGCACGTTTCATTACTTCACCCCGCCACTGGCGACGGGCGAAGCCGTAATTACAGTAACGGCGCAAACCTCGCAGGGGGGAGTGAATACGCAACAGAAGAAAATCATTATTCAGTAAATACGCTAGGAAGTTCGCGTAAGAGATAGGGAAAATCGGGTTCGCCCGGAAAAATCGAGCGGTTCGAATCGGCAAAAGCGAGAGAAGACTTCGTCATGTCAAGCAACGGCTTTCATTCATCACGTTCCCACAACCTCAGGTCGTTATTCAGCCTGTTCTCCAGCGATCTGGCGATTGACCTGGGGACGGCCAATACCTTGGTGTACGCGCGCGGCAAGGGCATCGTCGTCAACGAGCCCTCCATTGTCGCCATCAACAAGAACACCGGCGAAGTAGAGGCCGTCGGCAAGGAAGCGAAAGAGATGCTGGGCCGGACGCCGGGCAACATCGTCGCCATCAAGCCGATGAAAGATGGTGTCATCGCCGACTTCAAAGTCACCGAGAAGATGTTGAACTATTTCATTCAGAAGGCCCACAACCGGAAGATGCTGGTGCACCCACGCATTGTGATTGGAGTGCCTTCGGAAATCACCCAGGTGGAAAAGCGCGCGGTCATGGATTCGGCCTATCGCGCCAAGGCCAGCGAAGTTCATCTGGTGGAGCAAGCCATGGTAGCGGCAATCGGAGCTGGACTGCCGATCACTGAGCCGAGCGGCAACATGGTGGTGGATATTGGCGGCGGAACGACCGACATCGCCGTGATTTCCTTGAGCGGTATCGTTTATTCCCGTTCTGTACGGATGGCGGGAAATCAGATGGACGAAGCCATCATGAACTATCTGAAACGGAAATATAATTTACTGATTGGGGAACGTACCGGCGAACAGATCAAAATGGAAATCGGGTCGGCACATCAACTCGACAAGCCAATGACCATGGAGATTAAAGGGCGTAACCTGATCGAAGGCGTGCCAAAAACCATTACGGTGGATGATGGCGAAATTCGCGAAGCGCTGAGCGAATGCGTGTCGACGATTATGAATGCGATTCGCGTGGCTCTGGAGCGGACGCCGCCAGAACTTTCCGCCGACATCAGCGATCGCGGCATTGTGCTAACTGGCGGCGGCGCGTTGCTGAAGAATCTGGATAAGCGCATTCGGGAAGAAACGGGACTGCCGGTTTCCATCGCCGACGATCCACTGTGCAGCGTGGTGCTGGGCACGGGGAAGATGCTCAGCGACTTTAAGCTGCTGCGGAAGATATCGATCGAATAAGGTTTCAAGGTTTTAAAGTTTCAGGGTTTCAAAGCTCAAGATTGGAACCTGCAAGCCATTTTTGAAGCGGACGCCTCCTTGAAACTTTGAAACCCGAAACTTTGAAACCTTGAATTTATGGAATCCGTACTCGGCCGTTACCGCAATCTAACCATCCTGGTAGGCGTCTTGTTTCTCCAGGTGCTGGGCCTTGCGGTGCAGGTCAAACGAAGCGGCGATACCGAGCATACACGCCTGATCCGCATCTGGGCGGTCGATACGATTACTCCATTCGAACGTGTGCTGGTGTGGGCGCAAAACAGCAGCACTAACCTCTGGCATAACTATTTCTACCTGCGTGGAGTGCGCGCGGAAAACCGCCAGCTCAAACAGCAAATCGAGCAAATGCGCCTGGAAAAAGTGCAGTTGAGCGAAGACGCCGAGCAGGCGCACCGCCTGCGACAGTTGCTGGCTTTTCGAGAAACGTTCATCGCCAAGCCTGTACCCGCGCAGGTCATCGGATCCGGCGGCAGCGATCTTTCGCGAATCATTTATATCGATAAAGGCACGAACGACGGCATCAAGCGGGATTTTGCAGTGATCACGGCGAACGGCATCGTGGGTAAGGTTCTGGAGGTATTTCCCAGCGTTTCCCAGGTATTGCTGATCAACGACCAGACCAGCGGCGTCGGTGCGATGTTGGAGAAATCGCGCTTGCAGGGCGTGTTGAAGGGCACGCCGGATGGCGAAGTAGTTCTGCAACGGGTGATGAGCGACGAAAAAGTCGCGCCCGGTGACATTGTTTTGAGCAGCGGTGGCGATCGGATCTTTCCCAAGGGCCTGCCGGTAGGCACGGTGAGCAAGGTCAGTCCCGGTCATGAAATGTTTTTGAATATCCAGGTGAAGCCTGCGGCCGATTTGAGCCGTCTGGAAGAAGTGCTGGTGGTTACGCAAAAGCAGGAAGAAGATGCGGCGGTCGAGAGCGGAACGCACGTGCGGGCCGCCGACATTTTGGCGCAACGCTTGCCCTCGGTGCCGGACAAGCCCCCGGTCGCGCCTGGACCAGCGGTGAGCGCGGCTGCAAAGCCGACGAGTCTGCCTGAGGGCCCAGTGAAACCCAAATCCGTGCCGGGCGCGGCGACAACGGCAGTGATCGGCGCGCCGGGCGCCGGGGCGGTGAGTGTGCCCACCAGCAACGCAAATGCGGGCACTCCGAACGCTGTGCATAAAGTGCCCGTGCCCGGCGCAACACCCGCGAGCAGCAATCAAACTGGCGAGGTTTGGAAGAAAGCCGTGCCGCTGTCGGTTACCGACGAAGCGGCGCCGAATACTACTTCTCGAGAGGCAGCCGCCTCAGATCCGGCGGCCTCGACTGTATCGACCACAGCCACGCAGCCTAAAGCGCCCGTTTCCAAACCCGCTGCACCGCCCGCTGCAACCGCAGACGATCCCCACTAGCGTGCCCATCACTTACACTTCGGGCGAGCAGATTGAGGTCTACCGGTTCAGCATCCCGGTAACCGTCGGCGTTCCTCTGCTGGCATTGTTTCTGCAGGCGTTTGTGCCTCGCCGGTTTCCGTTCTTTTCTATTTTCGACTTGCCCCTGCTGGTGACGATTTTTTTCGCCATGGCGCGGCGCAATCCGATTTCCGGCCTTTTGACCGGAGCTGCGATTGGTTTGGCGCAGGACATGCTCGGTGCCTATCCAATTGGAATCTACGGCATTGCCAAGACCGTGGTGGGATACTTCGCCTCGTCGCTCGGAGCGAAATTGGACGTGGAAAATGCCGGCGCCCGATTCCTGGTCACGCTGGGATTCTACCTGGTACACGCCGCCGTCTATTTCACCGTAGCGCGGGGAATGGTGAACATGACTCTGAACTGGAGCTGGAGCCGTGGAATTCTAGCCGGACTGGCGAATGCCTTTCTCGGCGTGGGACTATATTTTCTGCTGGATAAGTTCAAGCAGAGGACATAAGCGGCCTTCCGGCTGCGGCTCAAGCCAGCTTTGCCAGTGACCTTCGTTATCCGGAATGACTCCGCTGACGTGAGCTACGCATTACAATGAAAGGCAATTCCCCGAGATGAAAAAAGGCATCCACTTCCGGATCTGGTCGCTACTACATCTGACTCCGGAAGCTCGAAGCCCGAGGCCTGATGTTCGGTCGTGATGAAAAAGTATCGGCGATCCGCCTGACCGCGGCACAGTACCTGATCCTTGCGATTTTCCTGGTGCTGGCTTATGGATTGTGGCGGCTGCAGGTGATGCAGACCAATCTCTACGCGACTCTTGCGCAAAAAAACAACATCCGCAATGTGCCGATTCTCGCGCCCCGCGGCAAAATTCTGGATCGCGAAGGGCGCATCATCGTCGACAACTATCCGTCGTTTTCCGCGCTGCTCCTGCGCGATTCTTCGCGTGACCTCAATGCTGACGCCGATCTGATCGCGGAGGGTTTGCATCTGGATGCGAACGAAGTGCGCACCCGCATCCGCCACTTCGCCTCCATGCCGCAGTACCAGCCGATCTTTCTCAAGGAAGACATTACTCAGGATGAGCAGGCCTTCATCGAGGCCCACCGCAATGAATTGCCCGAACTCGATACCATCAGGGCCGACCGGCGCTTGTATCCGCGCAATGGATTTATGGCGCATTTGATCGGCTACGTGGGCGAAGTCACGGAAGACATGCTCAACCAGCCGCAGTTCGAACTTTATAATCCCGGCGATGTGGTTGGAGTCTCGGGCGTAGAACGGCAATACAACGATGCTTTGATGGGAACGAATGGCGCGCGGCGGGAGCTGGTGAACAGCCACGGTCGCGAAGTGGGGCTGCTGGGAGAAACGGATGCGATCCCGGGAAAGCAGTTGAAGCTCACGGTGGATATTGATCTGCAGATCGCGGCCGAGGAAGCGTTGGAAGGGAAGAACGGTGCCATCGTCGCCATGGACCCGCATACGGGAGAAATCCTGGCCATGGCGAGCCGACCCACTTTCGATCCCAATGATTTTGCCGTGCGCGTCTCGCGCGATGAATGGAACAAGCTGGTCACGGATCCCGACAAGCCTCTGCTGAACAAGGCGATTCAGGCGCAACTTGCGCCGGGCTCGACTTTCAAAATCATTATGTCGGTCGCTGGATGGCAGGAAGGCATCGCCCAAGATCTGCATGTGAATTGCACCGGTGGCGCGGAGTTTTACGGACGCCGCTTTGGCTGCTGGGTAAAAACCGGACATGGCCCCGTCACTTTGGAGAAAGCCATTTACCAGTCTTGCGATGTGTTTTTCTACACCCTGGCGGAAAAGCTCGGCATCGAGCGCATTGCCAAATGGGCCACTGCCTTCGGGTTAGGCCAGAAAACTGGGATCGACCTGCCCAACGAAGTGAGCGGCGTGATGCCTTCGGAAGAGTGGAAAATCCGCAACTTCAAACAGAAGTGGTTTGCCGGAGAAACGATTTCGGTCGGCATTGGACAAGGAGCGATCGCGATCACGCCCGTGCAATTACTCCGCGCCATCTCAGCGATCTCCATGGGTGGGCGAATGGTTGTGCCCCACGTCGTCGATCCGCAGGAGCTACCCAGCGGATACGTCGAGACCAGCCACGTCACCGAAACGAAAAATGTTCCCATCGATCCCAGCGGGTGGACTTTTATTACCGATGCGATGTCGCGGGTTCTGCTGCCGGAAGGCACGGCTCCCTCGGCGCATATCCCTGGGATTGACATCGCTGGCAAGACCGGATCGGCGCAAATCGTTTCGCTGGCTACGCGCGCCAAGTTCAAGAACGCTGCCGATCTCGCGCAGAATGGATGGTTCGTCGGATTCACCCCGCGGCGCAATCCGGATATCGTCGTCTGCGTGTTGTTCGAGGGCGGCGAGCATGGCAAGTTGGCGGCGCGCATTGCCACGCAGGTGCTCAAGGCCTACGTCGATAAGCAACGCCGCATACCCAACAAGGTAGTCGAGAAACCGAAGGGCGATGGCAAAGTTGATATAGGTGCTCTGTGGACAGCACCCGACGGTGACAAGTTGCAAGGTGGCCGCTTTTCTCTGGAGTTGCCGAAGCGGCCAGCAACACTGGCGACCGCCGCGCCCGGGATGTACTGAAGAATTGAGGAGCTGATAGCTGGGAAAGCTAAGAGCTAAAAGCTAGAAGCCTTTTTATGTCACGTTACGTTTCATTTCGCGATTTCGACTGGCTGCTGCTGGTGTTTGTGCTCATGATCTGCGGCCTGGGCGTGATGGAAATCCGCAGCGCCACCATGCACACCAAGTTTGCCGGCTCGCATATCAAGCAGATGTACTGGGTCGCGGCCGGCGTGGGGGCGATGTTTCTGATCAGCCTGCTGAATTATCAGGCGCTTTTGGAAAGGATCCACTGGTTTTACATTGCCGGCGTTGCTTCGCTCATGGCGGTACTGATTTTTGGGCAGAAGTATTTGGGTGCGAAGCGTTGGATCAAGATGCCCGGCGGCAACCATTTCCAGCCTTCCGAGTGGGTCAAACTAATCCTCATCTTGGCGATGGCAAAGTTTTTCACGGATTTGCGGAACCGCGAACTTTCCTGGCCTGACTTCATGAAAGCGGGAGCCATCGTCGTGATCCCAATGCTCCTGGTTTTGAAGCAACCCGACCTCGGAACGGCTCTCACCTATATTCCCATCGCGATCATGGGCGTCTTTCTGGGGGGGATGCAGTGGAAGCAGGGGCTGTTGGTGGCCGTACTGGCGGGAATCGGCATAGGCGCTGTCTTTTTCGTTCCCCGGGTGCACATTCTAAAGAGCTACCAGAAACAGCGGCTTACCAGCTTCCTGGAGCCGGACGCCGATCCTCAAGGCTCGGGGTATCAGGTTGAGCAATCCCTCATTGCGGTAGGTTCCGGCGGGTTGTGGGGTGGTAAAGGCTCGCAAACCCACGGTGCCTTCCTCCCCGTTCCCCAAACGGACTTTATTTTTGCGGCATTTTCCGAGGAGCATGGATTCGTCGGCGCGCTCGGGGTTCTGCTGTTATACTTCATTGTGCTGATGCGTTTGACGCAGAACGCGCAAACAGCGCCCGACCGCGCTGGCACGTTCGTGGTGATGGGTGTGGTGGCTGTGCTTAGCTTCCATATCCTGGTCAATGTCGGCATGGTGGTCGGTTTTATGCCGGTCACCGGAATACCTTTGCCGCTGATGAGCTACGGTGGGTCTTCCGTTTTGTTCATGTTCCTGGCGCTGGGGATGGTAATGAATGTTCGTATGCGCCGATTTGTGAATTAGCTGGGTCAACCAAGGCTGGGTCAACCAAGAATTTTAGCCAAGATTAGGTTAGCCAGCTAAGGGATCATGAAGGTTTGCAGCGGAAGTTTAAAGGCAACACGGTAGAGAGCAGTTGCTGCGCCTTAGGCGCAGCCCCAAAAATATCGATCGCCCTCGCGAAAAGAGGGCATTTCACCGGCGATTCGAGCAATCGAAGGCCGGGCAGGATTGAAGCAACAAAAGCTGCTGGCAGGGAAACGGCCCCCCGACTGGAAACGGTCTGAGAGTGCGGTCACAAACCCGGCAGACGAAAGCGAATAGTGCAGAAGATACCCAAGCTTGTGCAGCGGATTCGGTCAGGGAGCAACCTCTCAGACCCTAGCCGTCCCTTATCCGGGGCCAGCATCGCGATGCTCAATTCTCCCGCTTCCTTTCTCGCCTCACACCGGTGAACCCCGCGCGGCTTTCTAAAGAGCCTGCGGGACCGGAGTGTCCATGAATAAAGAGTTGTTTGTTTCTTCCACCCCACATGAAACCAAGGTGGGAATGGTGGAGGATGATCTGCTCGCGGAAATCTACCTCGAGCGCGAAAATGAGTACACCTTAGCCGGATCCATCTACAAAGGCCGCGTAACCCGCGTTCTCCCCGGCATGCAATCGGCCTTCGTTGACATTGGCCTGGAGCGCGACGCCTTCCTTTACGTTTCCGACTTTATGGAGTTGGAAGAGCATGACGAGGATGTCACTGACGTCGTTCCGGCGAATCGCGGCGTGCAGGATATGCGTCCGCAACCAGTGCGAACCGAAGATGCATCTGCCGACGTGCAGTCGGCTGGAGATGCTCCGGCTTCAGCAGAAGAGTTCGAGGGCTCTGCCACCGGAGAATTCGAGAGTAAGGAAGGACATGCGGACGTTCAGCCGTCATTAGCAACGTCGTCCGGCCCCGAGGCCTCGTCAGGTCGAGACTCGGAGCGCGGAGGCTGGCGCGGACGCCGCCGCCGCCGTGGCGGACGCCGCGATGGACGCGGAGATGTTCGTAATGAGGCCCGTGGCGATGGGCGCGAACGAGGGACTGAGCCCCGCCTTGCAACGCCTGTATTGGAAACTGCACCTCCTCCCGCAATTCCGCGTCACCAGGAATCGAATAGAAGCCAGCAGTTTGGACCCCCGGCGGGCTACCAGCCGATCATCCTTCCCGGAGAATCGATTTCCAAGTACCGCGGATTATCGCAGCCATCCGCGTCGCAACCTTCGCGAGCGCCGGGAGATCGAGAAGAAGACCGATCACAAGATCGGGGAGAAGCACGAGAATTTGCGGACGCTGCCGGAGCACGCGCCGAACCTGCCGCTCCTATCGCTGCTACTTTCCCGGACGACGAACCCATCTTTGCCAGCCCTGAAACCGCGGCACGACCCCAGTTCAGGGAAGAACACGACGATGCGCAGCGTGATTACGAAAGAGCTCCAGAGTCCGCGTCAACGTCTGTGGATTGGAACCGCGAATTTCATCGGCGAGACGTCGAGGGAACAGTGATTCCCGAGGCGATACAGGAGGCTTTGGACGAAGAAGACCAGGGAAGAGTAATTCCTGAACTTTCAGAGGAAGGCGTCGCTGCGGCTGCCGAACAGGTTGTGGCTTTCGCATCGCCCGGAACCCTGGAAGAAGAGACCATCGACGAAGAAGAGGCGGACACGGTTCGCTATGAACAATCGTCCGACGAGGGCTATGAAGAATTTGAGGAGGAAACCAGGGCTGCGGGGCAGCAAGGTTCCGACAGCAGAAATGAATTTTCTGATGTTCGCGCCACGGTGGATGAAATCCATATGTCTTCGTTAGCCGAAGCTGGAGTGGCGCCGGCGGCGGAAGGCGCTCCGCCGGAAAGCGAGGAAGACTCCGAAGAGATGGAACTGGAGGAAGCGCAAGCCCAGGCGGAGGCATTGCTCGCCGCTGAAGCCGGGGAAACTGGCACAGCGGATGCGCGGGCTGAGGTTCGTGCTCCCGCGGCAACGGCCGGTTACACCCAGCGGGCTCCGCGTCCCCGGCCTGGCTTTGATCGGCAACGCGGCGGACGGCGCGGAGGCGGTCGGCGATTCCCGCGCCGCGAGTCGCATGAGATTCCAAAAATCAGCGATTTGCTGAAAGAAGGTCAGGAAATCCTGGTGCAGATTGCCAAGGAGCCCATCGGCAAGAAGGGCGCCCGCATTACCAGCCACATCGCCCTCCCGGGGCGCTTCCTGGTTTACATGCCCACCGTGAACCATACCGGCGTTTCGCGCAAGATCGCATCAGATGAAGAACGCCAGCGTTTGAAGCGCATCGTAATGAGCGAGCGCGACAACGGCCACGGAGGTTTCATCGTTCGCACCGCAGCGCAGAGCGCGAGCGAAGAGGAATTGCGCGCCGACATTCGTTTTCTGAAGGGCCTGTGGAACGACATCAAGACCCGTGCCGAAGCGTCGAAACCACCAGCGCTGATCTATCACGATCTCAATGTGGTCGAGCGAGTCCTTCGCGATCAGGTGACATCTGACTTTTCGGTGATCTGGGTCGACACCGAACCGGAGTACGAACGCATTCTGCGTTTCTTCAACCGTTTCCAGCCGGGGTTGGTGAAGCGCGTGAAGCTCTATACCAAAGAGACTCCTCTGTTCGAGCAGTTCGGCCTCGCCGAGGAGATGAATAAAGCACTCAAGTCGAAGGTCTGGCTGAAGAGTGGCGGCTACATCGTGATCAACCAGACAGAAGCCTTAGTAGCCATCGACATCAACACCGGCAAGTACGTCGGCAAAACCTCGCGCCTCGAAGACACAATCGTTAAAACGAACGTAGACGCGATCAAGGAAATCGTTCGGCAAATCCGGCTCCGCGATCTCGGCGGCATCATCATTATCGACTTCATTGACATGGATGAACGCCGCAACCGCCAGCGCGTGATGCAGGCCTTGGAAGAAGAACTACGCCATGACCGCGCACCGTCGAAAGTTCTTCAGTTCAACGATTTCGGTCTGGTCGCGATCACTCGCAAACGGGTGAAGCAATCTTTGGAGCGCACGATCGGCGCTCCATGTCCATATTGCCAGTCGACCGGCTACGTGAAATCACTCACCACGGTCGTGAACGAAATTTACGTCGAGATGCGCAAGATCGCGAAGCATCTGGAGCACGAAGATGTCATGCTCCGCGTCAATCCAGATGTGGCCAAGGAGTTGAAGGGCAACAATGCTCGCCTGCTGAACGAGATGGAAGAACTCACCAAGCGGACGATCATTGTAAAGAGCGATCCTGCGCTGCATCAGGAGCAGTTCGACATCAATTAGCCGTCAGCTATCAGCGCCTATGGGGGGACAGCCACCCTCGGCTGTCCGCCGGGTGAAGCCCCGGCAATTGCCCGCGCCGAAAATCTGGATGAGCCAACCTCTTGTTCCATTGGCGCTGGGAATCAGGGACCGGAAACCGGAAACTGAGACATGGAAGTGGAGAACTGAGAATCGCTTCTAGCTTCCCGGGTGCGCCAGAGCTTTCACCGCTAGATCAGAACGTTCGCGCAGTTTCTGCACGGTGGCGTGAATTGCCTTGGCCGATGATGCATCGCCGCTCTCCGCCATCTTCGCCACACCTGCGGCTTCTTCCGTTGCGGTGCTCGCGATGTCGAGCAACACGACCAGCGCATCTGCGTGAAGTTTCCACAACGAGGACATGCTCTGGCTGCGTTTGAGTTCTTCGAGTTCCGTATTTACCCGGGCCACGCAGGAAACCAGCCGAATCAGAGTACGGGCTACATCAGCGCGAAGGCTCTTTTCTTCCAGGAACCCTGCATTGTAGGCGTCCGCCTCAGGCGTGGTCAGCGTCAAGTTAAAGAAGCGCATGGGCACAATCTGGCGATACTTAGGATCGGCTACTCGGACGAAGACGCGAATCGATTCCTCGACGCGACGTAGTTTTCCTTCCTCAGCCGAGATTTGCTGAGCCGTGATGGCCGGAGGCTGGAATGCTTGCGGCGCAGCAGGCAGTTTTGCTGCGGCTGCTCGCGCCGGTTTGGCTGCCGCCGCTGCCCCGCCAGTAGCGGGTATGCCGCGTCCTGCACTGGGCGCCAGCAAGGACTTGCGAATCGGCGGCCGTCGATCGAGTTCTTTTTTTAGTTTCGAGACGCGCCGGAATTTCTCCAGCGCGCTGCCGTAATCGGCCTGCAGCATCTCTTTCTGTTCGATCGCGGCCACATGTTCGACTGTCACTTCTACTCCGTCGACCGTGCTAAGAATGCTGCCGCCCATTTCGTCCAGAGCTTGCGCGAATTGTTTTATCTCGCCCAAAGCCTTGGTGAAAAGCTCATCGAACCGCGCGCCAAATGCGGCATTGTGAGCGGCGACCGTAGCCAGCACACCGGGATGATAGAACGACGAATCCAGCCAGCGCTTCAACTCGCGCACCCGTGAAACGATGCCGGAATCCATAAGCGAATTGAAATCGCGGTATCTTGCAATCTCTTCGCGCAGTGGATCAAAGTTCCGCAGCAGTTGCACATGCTCTTCCGGCAATGACGGCACGTCGGTATCTGCGAGGATTTCGATCAAAGCGATTTCGAACGGAGAGAGCGGCAACGCGCCATCCAGCCCATAGCCTTGCTGCTGCCATTGACCCTGCACGCGCGGGTGACGGTAGAGAAAAGTTGAAATTAAATCGGTCTTGTCGCGGTTGATCTCGCTGGGCTCGCGCCGCCGCACAAAATATCGCAGCAGTGCCTCGGCGACCTCCGAATCTGTATCTGGCGTCAGCGCCTGCCGCAACATGGCAGGCGTGATGGCCATGTCCAGCACATGCAGCCAGCGATACATCCGCGAGAGAGTTTCCGGCAGATCCCGGTCGATATGGCGAAGCGCGGATTCGTCGAGCCCGCCGGGCAGGGGAACCTCGCCGCCGAGCAGATCGCGCAGCAGCTTCTGATAAAAACCCTGGACAGTTGCCAGGATTGCCAGCTCAAATTTAAGATCCTCGGCCAAGCACGCTCCGCGAGCGAGATTCTCCCGATTATTTGGAAAATTCTTTACTGCTGTCTAAGTAAAAAGGAATGTTACCGATGTCGCAAGTTACTACCGGAGCGACACTGTTAAGCGCTGACATTCGCTTCCCGGAAGTGCATGGACTTCCGCGCGACGAGGGCCCGTTCCGAGCAAAGTTCGTGGAATTGAAAGAGATGAGCGCGGTTCGACCTCGGCCACGCGCCCGAGATGGAAAGACTGCCGCGGAGTGGCCGTGTGCGCTAGCTATTTGCCTTTTTTCCGTTCATTCTCTTCCATTCGCGCCTTTACCAGCTTCTTCAGAAGACTGGAGGGTAGGGGCTTCTCGGGCGCGAACTGAATGGTCCCTTTCGCTGTTCTAAAATTCTTCAGATCTTTTTGGAACTCTTCGATAGGGCCCGCTCCCGGAAAAACACTGCAATGATCGGAGAATGCGGCGAAACTCATCAGCATTCCGTTGTACTTGAAAGTTGGAATGCCGTAGCTGATAGCCTCTGTCGCCTCCGGAGGTATAACGTCGCGAACGATCATGCGAACTCTCTGCAAGGCGCCACGGGATGGCTCGGGCAGGCGTGCCAGGTATTCGTCGACTGTCCTTGGAACTTTTGTTGCCTTGCCAGATTTCGCTTGTTTCTTCACCCGGCTGATCTCCTTATTTCTTTATCAACTTTAATATCTCCCGCGCCGCATTCGCGCCGGACCCCCCGGTCAAGCCGGCACCGGGATGCGTCCCGCTGCCGCAAAGATATAGTTTTTCAATCGGCGTGCGATACCGCGCCCAATCAAGTAGTGGACGCATCGTGAAGAACTGGTCGAGCGCGAGATCTCCGTGGAAGATCTGTCCGCCAGTTAATCCATAAACATCTTCCATATCCTGCGGTGTAATGATCTGGTGATGCAAAATCATTTCTGGAAGATTGGGCGCATATTGCGCGAGCGTCTGCACCACGGTTTGTCCCAGAGCTCCGCGCTGCTGTTCCCAGTCTCCCTTCAGCTTGTACGGCGCGTATTGCATGTAAATCGACATCACGTGCTTGCCCTCAGGCGCGAGCGTAGGATCAGTTAACGAAGGGATCGTAGCTTCGAGATAGGGCTGGCGTGAGAAGTTTCCATATTTCGATTCGTCGAAGGCGCGCTCTAAATAATCGATCTCGGGTCCAATGTGAATGCGTCCCTTGAGTGCTTCGCCGGAGTCGTTCTTCAGGGCAGTGAAACTCGGCAGGCCGGAGAGCGCCAAATTGACTTTCGCAACCGTTCCGTTGCCGCGAAAATGCTGCAGTTTCTGCACAAAGTCAGGAGAAAGATGCGTGGAATCCGTAAGCTTGAGCAAAGTGCGCTTGGGATCGGCATTCGAAATAACGGCGTTGGCACTAATTTCCTCACCGGTGCCGAGCAGGACGCCGGTAGCTGCACCGTCTTTGACACGAATTTCAATAACCTCCGCTCCGGTTCGAATTTCCACGCCGACCGCTTTCGCGGCGGAGGCCATCGCTTGCGTGACGTGCGCCCATCCCACCCGCCGCAAAAAACGGAGAGCCAGCAGGATGAGAATCTCCACCGGCGCGAATCAGCAATTGCAGGCTGCTGCCCGCCGACCACGGGCCAAGAAATGTTCCGAAAATTCCGCGAGCCGCGATTACCGCGCGCAATAATTCGGTTTCGAAATATTCGGCTACGAGATCAGCTACGGCCATCGGCCCCCAGCGCAGGACACGGTACATATCGCGCTTGCCGAGGTTGCGCAATGCGCGGCCGGTTTTGAGCATGCTCCAAAGATCGCTGCCGCTGGGGTGATCGATGTCGGGCGGAGTAGTAGCGAGCGTTCCGCGATTACTTTACTGATCTTGGCCAGAGATTGTTCAAACTCAGCGTATTTCGTCGCGTCTTTTTGCGAGAAGGCAACAATGGCCTCAGCGGATTTGTTTGTATCTTGAGAAGAGCGAAAGCGCGCGCCCGTCGGGCGAGAGCGCAGTAACGCAAGTCTCTGGCGTGATGAATCTAAGGCCGTGTTTCTCCAATTGCATGTCGCGGACGATATCTCGACGAATCGGACCTGCGCTGTGCGCCAGCGTGGAGCAACGGAAGCCAGGATGAAATTCGTCGGTGATCGCCGCGCCGCCAACTTGCCCGCGGCGTTCGAGGACGAGCGGCTTGAATCCCGCTTTTGCCAAGTAGAAGGCGGTGACCAGTCCATTGTGACCGCCGCCAATGATGACGATGTCGCGTCGGTCAGATTTATTGTCTGGCATGGCTAGGCCGCTCCCTTGCTGTCTTTCAGCATTTCGAGAGCCGCGAGACGTCCCGGCGCGCCCATGATTCCGCCGCCAGGATGCGTCGCCGAACCGCACATGTATAAATTTTGAATGGGCGTGCGGAAGCGCGCATAGCCCGGAGCTGGACGCAAGAAAAATAATTGCTCCAGCGAGAGTTCGCCCTGGAAGATGTTGCCTTCGCTCAGTCCCCACTCGCGTTCGAGGTCGAGCGGAGTGATCACTTGTCTGTGCAAGATGATGTCTTTGATGTTGGGTGCGTATTCGGCGATCGTATTCACCACTGTATCGCCAAATGCTTCCTTCTGATCGTCCCAATTGAGCCCGGGGCGCAGTTTGTAAGGCGCATATTGCACGAAGCAAGAAAGCACATGCTTGCCCGGCGGCGCGACCGAGGGATCGGTGAGCGAAGGGATCACCATATCAATATAAGGATGGCGCGAGAAGTTGCCGTACTTGGCATCGTCGTAAGCGCGCTCCATGTATTCGACTGACGGCGAAATAGAAATGGCACCGCGCAAGTGCGCGCCGGGTCCGGGCATGCACTTGAAGTTCGGGAGCGCGTCCAGCGCCATGTTTACCTTCCCCGAGGAGCCGCGATATTTGAAGCGGTTGATGTCTTCGAGAAAGTCGGCAGGAAGATGTTCAGCCTCGATGAACTTGTTAAATGTGAGTCGTGGGTCGACACTGGAGGAAATTGTTTCGGCATAAATTTCATCGCCGTTGGCGAGGACAACTCCCTTAGCCTTGCCGTCCTTGACGATGATTTTCGCGATGGCAGCTTGGGTGCGAATCTCGACACCGGCCTCGCGGGCCGCGTCGCCGATAGCGTTGGAAATTGCACCAGTGCCGCCGCGCGCGAAGCCCCAGGCGCGGAATGCGCCGTCAATTTCTCCCATGTAGTGGTGGAGCAAAACGTAAGCGGTGCCGGGCGAGCGCACGCCGAGGAATGTGCCGATGATGCCGGAGGCCGACATCGTCGCTTTGAGCACGTCGGCTTCGAACCATTGATCGAGAAAATCAATGGCGCTCATGGTCATGAGCTGGACCTGATTGTATTTGTCGTAGCTCGACATGCCCTGAAAGCGGCGTCCGATGAAGAGCAGCTTCATCAGTTCGCGCGGGTTAAGAGTGTTGGGATCGGGCGGCACCATGCTGAGGATCGGCTTCACGAAGCGGCACATGGCTTGCATGGCCTTGCCGAATTCGTCGTAAGCTTCGGCGTCGACGCGGGAGTGGCGGGCGATCTCGCGATGAGTCTTGCCGTGATCATTCACGCGCCATAGATAATCGCCACTGGGCATCGGCGTGAAGGTGCCATCGAGCGGGAGAATCTCAAGGCCGTGACGCGGAAGATCGAGGTCGCGGATAATTTCCGGCCGTAGCAGCGAGACTACATAAGAACATACGGAAAACTTGAAGCCGGGAAAAACTTCTTCCGTGCAGGCCGCGCCGCCGAGAATGTGACGGCGTTCGAGCACCAGAACTTTCTTTCCGGCGCGGGCGAGGTAGGCCGCGTTGACAAGGCCATTGTGGCCGCCACCGATCACAATTACGTCGTATGAAGTAGCCATAAGCTCTTAACCTTTAGCGATTCGCCTATTGATTGAGAATGGGGACGAGGAATATTAGCGCAGTTTATGGGTGCGCGTATTAGAGGCCGCTGGGTAGGACACTCCAACTGCGGAGCGTATTCGATAAGGCGGGCATCATTGAGCGCATGGCTGGAGCCGAAGCCCCATTCTATCGGCAACGGGCAGTTTTGTCTGCAGAATTAGCCACGAGTCGAGATTTGTTGCGCGCGAGATCCCTCGCTCCGCCTGAAGAACGCTGCGCTCACGATGACGCAGGATGCTAGCTGGCATCAATTGACTTTCAGTTCTGTTTCCGAGGTGTCATTCCGAAGACCCGCGGTTTCTCCAGCGGGGCGAGGGATCTCCCGCTCCACTACTGCCGGTTCGGGCTTATATTCGTTGCCCCAATTCTTCGCCAAGTCTTCCCAGCGGGGATTCATGGATTCGATGAGCTTTATCTTCTTGCTCCGCCGCCAGCCTTTGATTTCCCTTTCCCGATCAATTGCGGCGTCGGGATAAAAGAAGCGTTCGTAGTAGACGAGTTGGGTTAAGTTGTATCGACCGGTAAAACTTGGCGTCAGCTTGTTCTTGTGCTGCCAGACGCGGCGCGGGAGATTGCCCGTGATGCCTGTGTATAGAACCGCGGGCTTTGGTCCATTGGTCATGATGTAGACAAAGAATTGTTTGGGAGGGCGCATCGTTCTTGTTTAGTGCAGCAGGGTTGGTGCTGTCTGTGACGGATGAACAATGAGCCGATTTGCGGGAGATCCCTCGCTCCGGCTGAAAAACGCCTGCGCTCGGGATGACGCATTCGATGAGGACTCCAGCGTATAATCCGGTTTCGAGTTCAATATCGATTGAGGCCATTCCTTTGCCCATTGGGACAGCATTTCACGAGCGCACTTTTCCGCTTTGCCAGAGTCTCAACTATCGCGAGTGGTCGGGATATTACACGGTCAGCGTTTATGAAGTGCATCACGAGCATGAGTACAACGCCATCCGCAATGCGGCGGCGCTGATCGATATTTCGCCGCTCTACAAATATTTGATCACCGGCAAAGACGCTACGCGGCTGGTGAACCGCGTGATTACGCGCGACATTAACAAGGTGAAAGTGGGGCAGGTGATTTACTGCTGCTGGTGCGATGAAGAGGGCAAGGTCATCGATGACGGAACGATTTCGCGGCTGGAGGAAAATGTTTATCGCTGGACGGCCGCCGATCCAAGCCTGCGCTGGTTCCGGCAGAATGGCCTGAACATGGATGTGCAGGTCGAAGACATCTCCGAAAAGGTGGCGGCGTTGGCGCTGCAGGGGCCGACTTCGGCGAAGCTGCTGAAGTCCGTGGCCGAGGCTGATATTGCGAACCTGAAATATTTCCGCGTGACGCATGGAAAGATTGCGGGCGTACCAGTGGATATTTCTCGCACCGGCTACACCGGCGATCTTGGTTATGAGATCTGGATTCCGTTAAGGGAAGCCAATGCTGCGGTAAAAGTGTGGGATGCCTTGGCGGAAAAAGGCAAGCAGTTTGATCTGCATGCTGCGGGGATGTTGGCGCTGGATGTGGCGCGCGTGGAAGCTGGGCTGCTGCTGATTGAAGTGGACTATACGAGTTCCAAGAAGGCTTTGATTCCGTCGCAAAAGTATTCGCCGTATGAGCTGGGCTTCGCCAAGATGGTTCATCTCGAAAAGGAAAACTTCATCGGGAAGCGCGCTCTGGAGCAGGATGCGAAGAATGGCGTGCCGCGGCAATTGGTTGGAGTGGAAGTCGATTGGACCGATGTCGAGGCACTGTATGAACGCTACGGCCTAACTCCGGCTGCGCCGAGCCAAGCCTCGCGCGTGGCGGTTCCGTTGTACTCTGGAGAAAAGCAGGTTGGGAAGGCCACGACTACGAGTTGGTCGCCCATCCTGAAGAAGATGATCGCGCTGGCCAGCGTGGAGACTGAGCACGCGAAGCCGGGGAGCCAATTGCAAATGGAAATTACGATCGAGGCGATCCGGCTGAAAACGAATGTGAGAGTCACTGCACTGCCGTTTTTTAACCCCGCAAGAAAGACCACAAGCCCAGTATAAGAATAATTAATGTGGGATAGCCAAGGGCCTGCCCGGAATTCGTCGATGAGGCAACTGCCCTTACATGCTTCTTACGTTTGCTTCTCCGGCCAGATCATGCGAATTCCGCGGTGCAGGAGATAAAGCATGATCAGCGACGCGACAAACATCAGCCAACCTTGAAATTCGTGGAAGAATCCCTGTGCCTTATCCGGATCCCAGTATTGAACCAGCAGTCCGGTGCCTACGACGCGCAAACTGTTTGCTGCGACAGCGATCGGGAGCGAAGCCAGGGCCAACAGCACCCGCACTGAAGTCTTGCGTTCCATCAGATAACCGTAGATTACCGCCAGCGTGGCCAGCGACATCAGCGAACGAATGCCGCTGCAGGCGTCGGCCACTTCCAACGACATGGCCGGAAGCATGATTACATTTCCTTCGCGCAGAACTGGCACGCCCAACCACGGCAACATCGTGCTAGCCACTTTCGATGCCAGCAATTGCAATGGGAAAGTAATCTGGTTGAAGACGATTGCGGGGATAGGGATCATTAACACCAGGAAGGCCCAGGGAAAAAGAATAGCGCGAAAAAAAGTCCATCCCAGAAACAGTACGGTCAATCCGGCGAGCACGATCAGTAATGAAACCCGGGACAGGAAAATCTCGGCGCCCATCTGCCCAAGAATAAGCACCGATAATCCGAATCCTAAAATCGCAACTCCATACCAGGAAGGTTGCACCTTCACACGGGCCAGCCGGGCGCGTTCCTGCCAGATTACAAAGCCTGCAAAAAGCGGAACGAAGAAGCCATGGGAGAAATTTGGATCCTGCCACCATTGAGCCACGAGGTGGAAAAGGGTTGGAACATACAGCCATAACAGCAGGCCAGCGAGGACGATGCTCTGCCACGCCGGGGGCCACGCCGGTTTAGCGGCGAGCGCCTGGTGCGCAACTGGGGGCTCAGTCTGCAACACTTGGCTCAAGAACCAGCCTCTATCTTCCCGGGGGATGCCTACAGGATAAGCGAAGTTAGTAGCTCCCGCAATTGAAACCGCATCCTGCCGTAACTAGGCAGAGCACGCCCGGCGTACTCGAAAATTACAGGAAATACAGTAAGTCGCTCTGCTCTGGTGGAGCGTAGAATTTGGGTCCGCGTCAGGTTTGCAGTTTACTGTCGCAGTTGCCCTTGGAAAACGCATGCAAGGAGAAAGTATGAAAAGCAAGTCGGTAGTAGTGATTGTGTTGTTGCTGATCGCCGCAGCCGCATGGGCGCAGGACCGCGAACAGTCGGCGCGGTCTCAAGAGCGCATCACCCGGGAAGTTCGCCACGAACTTCTCATGCTTCCTTACTTCGGGGTGTTCGATAACATCGCCTACAAAGTGGACGGCTCAACCGTGACTTTGTTGGGACAGGTAGTCCGCCCCGTGCTGAAGTCTGACGCAGAGAATGCCGTGAAGCACATTGAAGGCGTCGAAAAAGTGGATAACCAGATCGAAGTTCTTCCGCCTTCGCCCATGGATGACGGATTACGGATTCGTTTGTATCGCTCGATCTACGACTATCCCCCGCTGGAAAAATACGCTCTCGGTATACAGAAGCCGATTCGTATCATCGTGAAAAATGGCCGCGTGACCCTGGAAGGCGTTGTCGACAGCGAGGCTGACAAAAATCTGGTCAGCACCCGAGCCAACCTTGTGCCGGGTATCTTTTCTGTGACCAACAACTTGCAGGTAGCTCCATCGAAATAGGAATTCTTCCGCCGGGCTTATTTCGACAGGGCGATGAAACCGATTACCCGAATGGGTTTTCCAGCGATGGGCTTTGCGGAGTGAACAACTCCGAGCCGTTTTCTGTGATGTGCATATCGTCTTCGAGGCGAACGCCGAATTCTTCTCGAATGTAAATGCCGGGCTCGTTGCTGGTCGTCATGTTTGCTGCCAGCTTGGTGGCGTTACCGCGAACCAGATAAGGCCATTCGTGGCCGTCCATGCCTAGGCCATGGCCCAAGCGGTGGGAAAAATATTTATAATCGGGTCCGTAGCCGGCGTCGACAATTACTTTTCGCGCCGCCGAGTCTACCGCTCCGCATTCCACACCCGGACGCGCAGTGGCTAGCGCCGTCGCCTGCGCGCGATGCACGATGTCGAACACTTTCTTCATTTTGTCCCTGGCTTTCTCCGGAAGCTGCCCCAGCACGAATGTGCGCGTAATGTCAGATTGATATCCCTCCACGGTGCAGCCATCGTCGATCATCACAATGGAACCCTCGTGGATCACCTGGGGCAGGATCGAGCCGTGTGGATAGGCGGTGAACTCATCTACCTCCACGCTGGCTTCACCGGGGAAACCTAGTTGTCCATAAGCCGCCGCGATCAGCGCGCCCACCTGTTGCTGTGTCATGCCTGGGCGTAGCGCCCGGTAAACCGCTTCATACGCGGTCAGCGTTACTTGAGCCGCCAGTCGCATGAGCGCGATCTCGTGGACGCTCTTGATCATTCTGCAACCGGCTGTCACCGGGGTAGCGCTGGTCAGCGTGAGCTGCGGCGCGGCTTTCGCGATACCATCGGCAAAGAAAAAGCGCACGGTTTCTTCAATCCCCACCTTGCCCGTGGCTATGCCACTATCTTTCAAACCCTGGGCCAGCAGACGATACGGGCTCTCGTCTTCCTGCCAGGTTCGAACGTCCGGACGTTCTCCATCGGGAGCATCGGCAATCTGCTCGCGGGCGCGGCCTTCTTCAAATGCCGGACAAACATAGAAGGCAGATCCTTTTGCCGGCAGCACGAAGGCAAACATGCGCTCACTGCCCCACCAGCGAATTCCGGTAAAATAATTCAGTGACGTGCCCGACATCAGAACCATGGCATCGATCGCATTCTCGCTCATCAACTGGCGGGCCCGCTCCAGTCGCCCCGACCGTTCTTGCCGGGTAATAGGAGTCGCTTCTCCTCTGCGAGACTTTAACCCCACCAGCGATGGTGGTGAGGAAGGCTCGTTAGTCTTTCCGTTCTGAACCAAACCAAGAGCCGCGAGCGGAGAGAATGCCGCGACTGTCCCAACTCCTCCCACTTCAAGAAACCGCCGCCGCGAGACCATGTACCCCTCCGAAAATAAAGATGAAAATGACAGCGTCGTCATTATAGGGGTTGAAAGTAGCGTTGCCGTCCCGCTGGCGGTTCGGCAGGCGTGCTCGCCCGCCGCGCCGAATGCCGACGCTATTGTTCCTGGTGCCATTTGGATTGCGATCACTTATTGTGGAGGCGGACTACCAGTGCGCGAGTTGGCATTGCTTGCCTGAAGGGTAGCAGCATGGAAGTAGGGGAATGTGGGAATCGATTTCAGAGTTCGTGATTCGACGGGCCCCCGGGGCTCAAGCCGCTCGCGTTTTCTGCTCCAACGCGTGCTTGAGCGCACGTAGAGCATAGATGGCGTCATCTAAAGCGTCTCTCTCCAGGTCAACATTCGCTCCAGTCCCGTGAAAGAGCTCCCGCGTCCGCGCAATGACGGCGGCCTCGGCATCGGCAAGCTCTTGTTCTATTGCGGATGCGTCCGTCTCTAGAATCGCCTTTCGGGATTTAGCTCGCCATTCGTAAGGCTGCATAACTCAACGCTCGCTACAGGTGGTTGAGGAAAAGGCACTTTTCCGATCCCCGCCCCATTTATAGGGGACGCCAAACGGACTTCACTTGTCTGTATCCTATGACACGCTGATTTGTGATGTAGAGAGAGAGCCACCGCCGTCGGATCTGCCGATTAAAACACCCGGAATTGTGGAATTGATCTCTCGGTCGGCAATTGAGACTCGGAAGGTCGGAGTTCGTCCTGGCCGGCACTCGCGGTATAGTTAGCTTCTCATTGAGGACAACTCCGTGGAGATGCAGAAAGGAACGGCAATGGCGGCCAGCTATACAGGCGGTGGACGGATGGTGGCCCACAACATGGTGACCACGCAGTTCGAACTGGACGGCTTCCGCGTGACGCGCACGCTGGGAGTGGTGCGCGGCATCGTAGTGCGCTCGCGCTCGATCTTTGGCACCATCGGAGCTGGCTTGCAGACGCTAGTCGGTGGCAACATTACACTACTAACGAATTTATGTGAGAAAACTCGCGCCGAGGCCTTTGACTTGATGCTGATCCACGCCGCTGAACTGGGCGGCAACGCCGTGGTCGGCGCTCGTTACGATGCGACAGAGGTAATGCAGGGCGTCACCGAAGTGCTTGCCTACGGCACCGCGGTATTCGTCGAACCGGCAAAGTAAAAGAATTTTCGATTGCCGATTTCCAATTGTCGAATGGAGATACAAGTCGCTCCTCAAGCTGCGAATGCGGATTTCCAATTGGCAAGTGGCAATTGGCAATCGCAAATCGGAAATCGGCAATCGATCCGGGCCGCACCATCTGTCCGTGATTGTGTCCAGAGCAGTTTTCCTGGCCTCATTTTCTCACTCCGATCACGCTTGAGGTATATTCGTCGGGTTATGAAACTCGTGAGCGTTGTTTTCCTTTGTCTATTGTGTTGTATCGATGCCTCCGCGATCGGCCGGTCGGCCTCCTACAAATACAAGCGCCTGGGCAGCGAACTGGATGCGCAAACTCGCACCGACCCCGGTATTGCCATGATGGGCGGCGGCACCGATCTTGACGAAGCGTTTCGCTGGCTCTGCGGCAAGGGCAACGGCGGCGATTTCCTGATTGTGCGGGCTCATGGGAAGGACGATTACAACAAGTACATCAATAAATTGTGCCAGATGAACTCCGTCGCCACATTGATCATTCCGAATCGCAAAGCGGCGCAGGAGCCACGGGTAGCCCAGATCATTAGCAAGGCCACGGTAATTTTCATCGCCGGCGGAGATCAGGCCCGCTACGTCAATTTCTGGAAGGGAACTCCCGTGCAGGACGCGCTCAATGCGCACGTGATTGCCGACAAGCCGATCGGAGGAACCAGCGCAGGATTGGCGGTGCTGGGCCAGTTCGTTTACGCTTGCCTCGAAGACAAACCGAACGACGCCGATCTTACATCGCACGAAGTTTTGACCGATCCCTACAACAAACGCGTGACCCTGGTGCGCGACTTTCTGAAAGTGCCCGGCCTCGACAACCTGCTTACAGACAGTCACTTCGCAAAGCGTGACCGCATGGGCCGAAGCCTGGGATTTTTGGCGCGAATCGTGGCCGATGGCTGGTCGAAGAATCCGCGCGAAATTGCCATCGACGAGAAATCGGCTGTGCTGGTGGAAGTCGATGGCCGAGCCAAGGTGGTGGGCACGGGCTGGGGAGCTTACTTCTTGCAAGTGACGGACGCGCCCGAGGTTTGCAAACCTGGGCAGCCTTTAACCCTGCGCAACGTAGCTGTATATCACGCGCCCACCGGAGCCACGTTTGACCTCCGAGGCTGGAGCGGCGAAGGTGGTGAACCCTACTCGATCTCAGTAGAATCTGGAGAGATTCATACCAGCCGACCAGCGAATGCGGTCTACTGAAGAAACCACCAGCGCGAACCGGCTTTCAGTGCCCCTGCAGCAATCGGAACTCGACCTTGGCTAATCGCCCATGGTTCGGTACCTGATACAAATAGGCGCAATCCGCCGGACCACGCGCAAACTCAATCAGAAGGTAGCGCTCTCCCTTCACATGTTGATCGAAGTCCTTAATGTAGCCCGCGAATTTCTCCATAAAGGATTTCTTGTAGACGTAATAGATCATGATCTTGAGCGGAGCCTTTATACAAAGTAGCTTCTGGAAGTCATCCAAGACTTCCTCCTTCGTGCCCAACTCTGATTCCGCTGCAAGGCGAATCGCACCCGTGTTCTTGTCAAGCCAAATCACGTCCAGGAGCCATGCCCTGTCTTTCCTTTCTGGGTCTGGATATACCAGATAGTCATTCCGCTTTCCGAGATTCCTAAGAACTTCCTTTATCTTTCCATTCCAATCCGGGCGCCCATCCTTCACCAGCCGACGAACTTCTCTCTTGATTTCATCCACTATTTTGCCTGGGTCTCCTGGCAGCTGACCAAAAATATCCATGGTCTTTCTCCTAGCCTTAAAAATCTAAGGATAGTATGGACAGGCGGTTGCGCGCAAAGCAGCGCTACGAAGGGCGGAGCGGCGCGAAAAAAACCCTCTCTGCGCGAATGCAGTACGCATCTGGCGCCGGATGAACAGCTTGTTGACGAGACCGCGCCCTGCGGACCGTATCCAAGCTCATAGTCGATCACATCGCGCACCACAGTGCCTCTCGACCGAGGGGCTTCGCCCTGCCGGGACAGCAGGGGAGGCTGTTCCCACACAAATCTCATCCTTTTGCAGAGGAAACTCCGCGACCATGGCGGAGTGCAAGAAAAATCGAAGCGAATGAATAGCGAAGGAATATAAATCCTAAACGCAACATCTTGTGGTCGTACGATTAGTTAACCACAAGTCCTCGTATTTTGCCTCGGCATCCAAAATAGGAAGGCCCAACCTTCAAGTTTCTTCTTGACAATCAACAACTTACAGTTAAGATGTGGTACAAAGTGGTACGGAGTGGTCAAACAAGTTAAGGCAGTGGAAGCGGAAGCTGATAAAGAGGAGCCGGTGGGAAACCGACCCAAAAGCACGACAAACAGCCCGAACCACCCGAGTTTGACCGAATTTCGCGCCGCTTTTACCTCCCCGGTTGCTGTGGATGTGGCTGTCAAGAGCATAGGCCTTACACATGTTTCGCGGCAATCACCCAACTCGCGTCGACGAAAAGGGACGGTTGAAGATTCCCGCCGAATTCAAGCGGGTGATCGACGAGAAATACAGCCAGCAATTTTACATCACAAGTTTGGACGGGGATGTTGCTCAAGTGTATCCCTTCGAGGAATGGGAGCGGATCGAGCAGAAGTTGGCCGGGCTCTCCACTTTCAATCCTACGAAGAAGAAGTTTCTGAGCAAGGTCAACTATTGGGGACAAGTCGTCGAAATGGATGGGCAGGGACGGTTGCTTATTCCCCAACTGTTGCGGGAAGCGGCGCGCATCAAGGGCGAGGTTGCCGTGAGCGGATACCAGACCTATTTGGAAGTCCGCAACATCGAAGCGTACCAGCAGAAGGTTCGGGAAGAAAAGTTCACGCCTGACGATGAGAAGACGCTCGACGAATTGGGCATCTAGTGGGCGAGGGTTCAACAGACACCCCTCAGGGGGTTGGGCATGGTGGTGGAAGGGAAGCGAGCCATCATGTTCCGGTTCTTTTAAAAGAAGCGATCGACTTTTTAAACGTGCGGCGTGGCGGGACCTATATCGACGCCACGGTGGGCTTGGGCGGACACAGCTACGAAATCGCAAGACGCCTCGGCGCACCGGGACATTTGATTGGGCTCGATAAAGATCCAGCGGCGCTAGGAATAGCAGGGAAGCGACTTCAGTCTCTGTCATTCCGAGCGAGCATTTCATCCCCGGCAGGGGATGAAAGCGCAGTCGAGGAATCTGCTGTCGATTGGCCGACGATTACGTTGCTGCATCGCTCGTTTGCAGACGTTGCCAACGGTCAACGACCAGCGACTATCGACGGCATTCTGGCCGACATCGGCGTAAGCAGTCTGCAATTGCAAGATGCGGCGCGCGGATTCAGTTTTCAGGCGGATGGACCGCTCGACATGCGGATGGACCCGCAGAGTGAGCGTACCGCCGAACAAGTGGTAAACCACCTCGACGAGCGCGAGCTTGCCGATGTGATTTACGAATTCGGAGAGGAAAGGAGGTCGCGGAGAATCGCCAGAGCCATTGTCCGGTCGCGGCCGATACGATCTACCGCACATCTTGCGGAGGTCATATCAGCCGCGGCCCGGCCAATGAATCAGGCTGAAAGAAGGATTCATCCCGCGACGCGAACTTTTCAAGCTCTTCGAATCTTCGTAAACCGTGAACTGGACGATCTGAAGGCGCTGCTCGAAGCGGCGCCGCGGATTCTGAAGCCAGGAGGACGCGTGGTGGTGATCAGTTTTCATTCGCTCGAAGATCGCATCGTAAAGGATGCCTTCCGCGAGGGTGGAATTAAGGACAAGTACTTCCGCGTGTTGACCAAAAAACCGGTGACAGCATCCGAAGAAGAGCAAGATCGCAATCCGCGGGCGCGCAGCGCAAAATTGCGGGCGGCGGAAAGACTTTAGATTCCGGAAAACCTGCCGGAGTCCCCGGCACAGCTGTCATGGCGTGCCGGGAGTTCAGGTTTAGGTGAAACAGGTTCTGAAAAAAGGCGGACGAAGATCCGCCGATGTGGAAAGGCTTCCGGTTCGAAGCCAGGTTCTGGGTAGGAATTCGAGTTGGAAGGTGCGAGATGTACACAGGAACTTTGATCACGGATTTGATGGCGGTGGTGGAACGCGCGGAACAACGCGCTCAACAGAAGCGCATGTCAGAGGAACGCGTGTCCGAAGAAATGGACCTGCGGCGGCTTTTCGATTTACCCAGTTCGCAGCAGGCAGAACCCATCTTTGCGGGAGCAGCCTAATGGCAACGGCAGCAGCAATGCGAATGGCAGTCCCAGCGGCCCGGCGGAACACATTTTTTACCGGCACGCCCGAGATTTACTTCGCCAAGGCGATCGACAATTCGCGTTTGGTCAAAGCCGAAGATCCGGGACATAATCGCGAGATGAAGCAATTTGGCACCGCGCTCGCTCTCCTGTTCCTGCTGGTGTTCACTTACGCCTGGCAACACTTTCGCGCAATCGAGTACGGCTACCAGATTGAATCGGCGAAGCGCGAGCTTAGCAATCTGACGGAGATGAACCGCGCACTGCGCCTGGAAGATGCCAGCCTTCGCGACCCCGAACGCATTGATGTGATGGCGCGGCGCATGGGTCTGGTGCCGCCGGAACCGGGCCAGGTCATTCGAATGGATGGTCCGGCCCTGGAGCAAAGCAACGGTCCGGTGATGGCGAGCGCGGCCCCGATCACGGTGTTGGCAGGGCAGTAAGCAAGAGACGAGTTTGTGCCCTCATCTATGAAAGGGCGCCTGTTCGCATACGAGTTTATTGGCGGTCCGCCCAAACGGTGGTCCGCCATGTTTGTCTAAGATGGCTCTACCAATGCTGCTTGTCATTCCGAGGAGCGAATGCGACGAGGAACCTGTTGTTTGCCTGCACTACCACAAAGCAGTTTCCTCCCCTCGCTACGTGAGGTGCGTAATGACAAATCCAGAGAGCAGCGATTATGAGTGCCGGTAACTCCAATCTCGGCAAGAACTCCCGCCTCTACCTGCTGGGCGGGATGCTCCTGTTCTGGTGCTTCTTGATCTGCGTCCGGCTCGTCTACCTGCAAGTCTTCCAATACGGCAGCTTCGTGAAGCAAGCCGAACATCAGCAGCAGCGCGAGATTCCACTCTCCGCCAAACGCGGAGTTATCTACGACCGCGCCGGTCACGAGCTGGCCATGTCCGTGCTTGTGGATTCTGCATTCGCTGTGCCTTCCGAAGTGAAAGACCTTCCGACCGCCGTCTCTCTGATCACCCGCATCACCGGCGAGGATCACAACGTTGTCCTCGCCGATTGCCGCGGCCACAAAACATTCTGCTGGGTAGCGCGGAAAGCGGATGATGAAACCATTGAGCGCATCAAGTCGCTGAACCTGCAAGGCATCCACTTTCAAAAAGAACCAAAACGTTTTTATCCGGCGCGCGATCTGGCGGCGCAAGTAGTAGGGACTGTTGGAATGGAAGATGCCGGCCAGAGCGGCATCGAGCACGAATTTGACGATGAACTGCGCGGCCGAGCCGGGAAAATGTTTATCTCCGTCGATGCCCGTCGCCAGTGGTTCTCCGACGTAGAGAAACAGCCGGAGCCCGGAGAAAATGTAGTTCTCACCATCGATAAAAACATTCAATACATTGCCGAAAAAGAGCTGGATCAGGCGATACACGACACACAGGCGATTGCCGGCACGGTGATCGTGGAGAATCCACACACCGGCGAGATTCTGGCGCTGGCCAACCGGCCAACTTTCAATCCGAATCTGCGCAAGCAGATAACGCCCAGCGCGCTAACCAACCGCGCTGTCAGCTACATCTACGAGCCGGGATCGACCTTCAAGCTGGTAACGATTTCCGCCGCGCTCGAAGAAAGGCTCACGAATCCCAATGAAGTGTTCGACTGCCAGATGGGATCCATCGTCTACAACGGCATGCGTATTCGCGACTCGAGGCCGCATGGCTTGCTGCCAGTGTGGGGCGTATTAGCCGAGTCGAGTGACGTGGGTGCGATTAAAATCGCGCTGCGTCTCGGCGAAGACCGCTTCTACAAATATATTCGCGCCTACGGATTCGGACAGCAGACCGGAATCGAACTACCCGGCGAAACCCGCGGCCTGACCAAGCCGGTTAGCCGCTGGTCGAAAGTTTCGATCGCGGCGATTTCCATGGGGCAGGAAATCGGCATCTCGGCCGTTCAGTTGTCGGCTTTGATTTCCACGTTCGCCAACGATGGAGTTTGGATCGCACCGCGCATCGTCGCGGGAACGCTGGATCCGCAGAACTCGCCAGGAAAAGGCTCAGCGCAGACCGTGGCATTCCATCCCGGAACCTCGCGGCGCGTGATTTCCAGTTTCACCGCAGCCGAGATGCGATCGATGATGCAAAAAGTAGTGCTCGAAGGCACTGGCCGCAAGGCAATCCTGGAGGGCTACACATCGGCGGGCAAGACGGGCACGGCGCAGAAAGTGGATCCCGCAACAGGCGCTTATTCGAAGACCAAATATGTTGGCTCGTTCGCGGGATTCGCACCCGTAAACAATCCGCAGATCGTAGTGGCTGTGATTCTCGATTCCGCTGTAGGTCTGCACCAGGGCGGCCAGGTTTCAGCTCCGGTGTTCCGCCGCGTGACCCAGCAGGTACTCGAATATCTGCACACCCCACACGACTTGCCCCTGGCGCCCAATCATCAGTTGCTATTAGCGCAGGCGAAGACCAAGGAAAAAGACTTGGAAGAAGGAACCCCGGACCATCCCGGCGAGCCGCTTGAGACGGCGGATATAAATGGCTCGACTTCGGAGCCGTCAGCCGGCAAGCCAAATGTGGCGCGGGCGCCCTCGCCCGCGACTGCCAGCAGCGATGGACAAGTCGTTCAGGCCGCAATGCGGCAGAATGAACCCGCTCCCGCCGCTAAGGATCCACTTGTTCCGGCGAATGCAGTATCCGCTAATGATCCGGCGGCAGCCACCAAAACTCCAACCACCGGTACCGTTGTCCTGGACATCGAGCAGGGCGGAATCGAAGTCCCATCCTTCGTAGGAAAAACCGTCCGCAGCGCCGTCGAATCTGCTGAAGATGCAGGTCTCGACCTGGAAGCTGTCGGCAGTGGCGTGGGCCGCGAGCAGTCTCCACCCGCTGGCTCACATGTGGCCGCAGGAGCGCATGTCACGGTGCAGTTCGGAAGATAAAAGATGTCACGCGCTACCCTGTGCTCTCTGTGTCCTCTGTGGTTAAGCCCTTCCGTTTGACCCGCCGAAAAACCACGTGATACGTTAATCAGTCACCTTTTCCGCGGGTCAGCTGTGCGCCCTGAGGTTTCGATTTTGTCATCCGTAGAATCCACGCCCATTCGCTCCGTTCCTGCCGTCCGCAAGACTGCGCTCAATGCGGTTCATCGCCAGATGGGAGCGAAGATGGTCGACTTCAACGGCTGGGACATGCCGGTCGAATATCCGGCGGCAATGGGCTGCGGAATCATCAACGAGCACATGGCGGTGCGCACCGGCGTTGGCATCTTCGACGTCAGCCACATGGGCGATATCCGGCTGGCTGGCCCTCAAGCACTCGCAGCAGTGCAGCATATTTCCATGAACGACGCCTCGCGTCTAGCCGTTGGCCAAGCGCAATATTCGGCTTTGCTCTATCCGCAAGGGACGTTCGTGGACGATGTGATCGTTCACCGGCTCGGCGAAGATGAATACCTTTTAGTGATCAATGCGGGCACGCGAGAGAAAGATTTCAACTGGGTGCGCGACAACACGCGACAATTCGATTGCGCGGTGGAAAATCTGTCGGACGACTTTACGCAGATTGCGATCCAGGGACCGAAGGCAGTTGATCTGCTCGAGAAGCTGCACGGAAACGGAGTAGATGTCCCGACCACAGACCCGAATTCCGCTGCGCCAAAGCAGAAACTGAGAATCGACGCTGACTTCCGATCGGTCAAGTTTTATTGGGTCACTACGGGCAAAATGCTTACGATGACCGGTAACGTGCGCCGGTACGACAACACGATAATGATAGCGCGCACTGGCTACACGGCCGAAGACGGATTTGAGATTTATATTCCGTCCAACGAAGTGATCAGCGCGATTGTGTGGAACGGGCTGCTGGCGGCCGGCAAAGAATTCGGAGCTATTCCCTGCGGATTAGGCGCGCGCAACACGCTTCGTCTCGAAGGCAAACTCCCCCTCTACAGTCATGAGATTTCCGATACGATTAATGTTTGGGAGGCAGGCCTCGATCGCTTCTGCAAAATGGAGAAACCCGAGTTCATCGGCCGCGACGCGCTGGAGAAAGCGAAGGCAGAAGGCGTGAAGCGCATGCTGGTCGGCCTGGAGATGACTGAGCGCGGCATTGCGCGTGACGGATATAAAGTGCTGAATAGTGACAGCGACGGTCGGGAGATTGGATATGTCACCAGCGGATCTCCTGCGCCATTTCTGAAAAAGAACATCGCTCTGGCCTACGTGCCGCCTGCATTCGCGGCTCTAGGCACGTCACTGAAAGTCGAAATTCGCGGGCAGGGCGTTGGCGCTCAGGTTGTGCCAACGCCGTTTTACAAAAAACCAAAAAGGCCTTAACCACGAAGGGCATTCAGTTGCACGAAGGGAAGCTAGAAGCCATCATGGCATATCCATCAGATCGCAAATACACGAAACAGCACGAATGGATTCAGGTGAATGGAAGCACGGGTTCGGTCGGAATCACCGATCACGCGCAGGAAGAGTTGGGCGATATCGTCTTCGTCGAGTTGCCCAAAGTAGGCGCAGAAGTCACGTCGGGTAAGACGTTCGGTTCCGTTGAATCCGTGAAAGCAGTGTCGGATTTGTACGCTCCCGCATCCGGCACGGTGACGCAGACAAACGAGAATCTTGCCATCTCTCCCGAGAATGTAAATAAAGATCCTCACGGTTCCTGGATGATGAAGATCACGCTGAAAAATCCAGGCGAACTGGATGCGCTGCTCTCTTCCGCAGATTACGAGAAGTTCGTGGCCGAAGAAGGTGGACATTGAGTCATTGCCGATTTCCAATTTCCAGTTGCCGAATAAAGCATGCGGCCGACAGCGAATGAGGACCAATAGGGGTTCAGTCGGAAATCGGAAATTGGAAATCGGCAATGACTCTGGACTTGGGCGTTCCACAATCGAATTGACCTTGAGTCTCATCTAACAGACTTCCTATGCGCTATTTACCGAAATCCCCTGCCGACCGCGAGGCCATGTTGAAGGCGATCGGCCTGCGCTCGGTCGACGAATTGTTCGCGCCGATTCCAGCGGAATACCGCTTGAACCGTGATCTCAAAGTTCCGCGGCAAATGGCGGAATCGGAAATCGTCGATTATTTCCGCCAACGCTCAAAAGAAAACGGTGAAGGCTACACCAGCTTTCTGGGTGCCGGCGCCTACGCCCATTATCGGCCCGTCGTTATCGACTCGCTGATCTCGCGCGGCGAGTTTCTTACCGCCTATACGCCCTATCAAGCGGAGATTTCCCAGGGAACTCTGCAATCGATTTTCGAATTTCAGAGCATGATTTGCGAACTCACCGGCATGGAAGTTGCCAACGCTTCCATGTATGACGGTTCAACCGCCGCCGCCGAAGCTGTCATGATGGCCGTTCGTCTCACCGGCAGGCGTTCAGTCGTAGTCGCGCGAAGTTTGCATCCCGAGTATCGTGAGGTGCTCGCCACTTACGCGACCCATCAGGGGATGCCGCTATCGGTGGCAGGTTTCGGCGATGACGGGCGCCTAAATCTCGAGGAGTTGCAGAAATCGATTTCGTCCGACACGGCTTGCGTCCTGATTCAATCGCCGAATTTCTTCGGCACCGTCGAAGATTTGGCGGCCATCGCCGAGATCGCGCATAAGAACGGCGCAATGCTTGTAGTCTCGATTGCTGAAGCAGTTTCTTTGGGAATTGTGGAGCCGCCGCGCGAAGCGGACATCATCGCTATGGAAGCGCAATCGTTCGGCGTACCACTCGGATTTGGCGGACCTTACTGCGGTGTGATTGCCACACGGGAGAAGTTCGTACGGCAAATGCCCGGACGTCTAGTTGGTCAGACGGTCGACAAGCAGGGCCGGCGCGGATTCGTCCTCACCCTCGCGACCCGCGAACAGCACATTCGGAGAGAGAAAGCGACTTCGAATATCTGCACGAATCAAGCCTTGGTCGCGCTGATGGTCAACATTTTTATGACCGTTTATGGAAAGGTCGGCTTGCAGGAATTGGCCAAGCAGAATCTGGCTAAGACGGCCTATGCGGCTGCGCAGTTCGCGAAGCATGGCAAGGTTCTGTTTAGCGGCTCTCCGCGCTTCAACGAATTCGTGGTTGAAACCAACGAAGACCCGTATTTCGTGAATGCACGACTGCTGGAACACAAGATCGTTGGCGGACTGCCTCTGAAAAAGTTCTATCCCGAACTCGGAAACGCGGCGCTCTGGTGCTGCACGGAATTGACTACCCGTGGCGCTATCGATGCGGCCGCGTGGATGTTTTCGCGAATCGCCAACCGGCGCGATCCGGCAACGAAGAAGCAGCCGTTGAAGAGGTGGCGCGATGAAGAACAGGATCCGCAAAGCCACTCAGCATGTTACTCAGAACGAAGGCCTGATCTTCGAGAAATCGTCGGCGGGCAAGGCTGCATGGAAGTTGCCCCCGCTGGATGTCCCTGAGGTAGATACGTCCAAGCTTCTCGGTTCGGTGGAAAGAAAAGATCTCGGCAACATGCCCGAGGTGAGTGAGATTGAAATCATTCGCCACTTCACCCGGCTTTCGACATGGAATTACGCCATCGATCTCGGCATGTATCCTCTGGGATCGTGCACCATGAAATACAACCCACGCGTGAACGAGGCCGTGGCGCGGGTGGAGGGACTCGCAAATGGCCATCCCTATCAGCCGGAAGTGATTTCGCAGGGCGCACTGCAGATCCTGAAAACCCTGAGCGAGTGTTTGGTCGACATCACCGGCATGGACGCGATCACACTTCAGCCCGCAGCCGGAGCGCATGGCGAGATGACCGGTCTGCTCATGGTGCGCGCCTACCACCATTCCCAGGGTCGCCCGCGCAAGAAAGTTCTCATACCAGATTCCGCGCATGGAACCAATCCAGCCACAGCCGCCATGGTTGACTACTCGGTTGAAAATCTAAAATCGGATTCACGCGGCATGGTAGACATCGGAGCGTTGGAAGCGCAGATGAATGAAGATGTCGCTGCGCTCATGCTCACGAATCCGAACACTCTCGGCGTCTTTGAGCAAGAGATTCACAAGATTGCCGACATCCTTCACGCCAAAGGCGGCCTGCTTTACATGGATGGCGCGAACATGAATGCACTGGTCGGCAAAGTGCGCCCCGGTGATTTCGGCGTGGACGTAATGCACCTTAATCTGCACAAAACCTTTTCCACTCCACACGGCGGCGGAGGGCCAGGATCGGGTCCTGTTGCAATCAAAAATAAGCTCGAGCCATTTTTGCCGACGCCGGTGCTATTTACGAAAACTGATGGCACCCTCGGTTTTGAATATAACCGTCCCCAGTCCGTGGGACGGGTACGCGCGTTTTATGGCAACTTCGGAATGTTCGTCCGAGCCCTGGCCTACATTCAGGCAAATGGCCCCGATGGCTTGCGGCAAACCACGGAAGATGCCGTGCTGAACGCCAACTACATTCGCAAGGGCCTCGAAGGAACTTATGAGCTGCCCTATTCCACTCCCACCATGCATGAAGTTGTTTTCAGCGATAAGCTTCAGGCCAAGAAAGCCGTCCGCACTATGGACATCGCCAAGCGCCTGATCGATTACGGTTTCCATCCTTACACAACGGCGTTTCCGCTGATCGTGCCGGGAGCGCTGATGATTGAGCCCACCGAAAGCGAGTCAGTCGAAGAGATGGATTTATTCATCGACGCCATGAAATCGATTGCCGAAGAAGTAGAAGAGAATCCGCAGACCGTGCTCGACGCACCGCATTCCACACGAGTTTCGCGGCTGGACGAGACGACTGCCGCGCGAAAGCCCGTGCTCCGATGGAAGCCGGCCTGATTGTTAATTAATTGTTGATTGATGATTTTTGATTGTTGATCGAAACCCGAACCGTTCGGATTTTCAATCAACAATCAGCAATCAAAAATCAACAATTTCAGCCCAGCAAATTCACCTCTCTGTAATGTCCACCGACGCCCGAGTCGTCTCCCAGTCAATCTGCATGGTGCAGCCGCTACCCGACTTTACGTAGGAAATCGTGAAATCCTCCACCGGTGACGGCAGTTTGCTCACCTTCATTGGCACGCGCGCTAATTCATCGCTTTCGTATTTGTAGGGAATGCCCCACTCGCCGGTTTTCTTGTTGATGATCAGCTTCCACTGATCAGCGTTGGGCACGGTGAAGATGGTGTAACTGGCTGCGGGAACATTCTTGCCGCCAACCTCCACATCCGTGCTGGGGACGAAAGTTGTGGCCTCATTGGCGCCGGTGCGCCAGACTTCGCCGAAAGGCACGAGATCGCCATAAATCTTTCGTCCTCTCATGCGCGGGCTGGAGTAATCCGTCTTGATGCTTTTTCCTCCGCCCAGATCACACGTAGCTGAGGCCGCTGGGCTTGGCTTGGCTTTGCCGCCACTCATCTGCGCCATCGCCACAGTCGTGAACGCGATGGCTAATAGTGCTGAAACGACAATTGGTTTTCGCATGGTTTCTCCTCCGAATTATTTCGTTATGGCCAAACATTAGACGCGGGACAAGCAACAATGTCAGCAGCGCAACGATTATGACGCATTGCGGCCGGCAGTTACAATCGTCGCATGCCCGTATTCGATGAAAAGCGCGATGAATTGGAACACTACGAAACCATGATGGGCGTTCCCCGGGGCCGCCTGGCGGTCACCATGGATACGATCACCAATGCGATGGCGCTGGTCGGCCAACACGGAGTTTACTGCCAAAGCCAGCGCTGGCCAGGCAAGCCGGTCATGGATATCCAGCTCATCATGAAAGGCTTGACCGACGCAAAAGAATTGATCCAAAGCGTCATGGAAGAGCTGAAGAGCAAAACCAGCAAATGATTTTGCCCTTCAACGGGACAAGTTAGAAAATTATTCTATTTCCCGGTTCGAATTCGCATGCCGTAGAACGAACGGTATACGAAGAAGAACGACACAGCGAAGAATGCCAACGCCAATACGTTGGTGACGGTCGCACCTTGATCGTGCGTAAGGGTGACCGCCAGTTCCACTGCCAATAATCCAAACAGCGTGGTGAATTTGATCACCGGATTCAGGGCCACTGACGAAGTATCCTTGAACGGATCGCCGACTGTGTCGCCGATGACGGTCGCATCGTGCAGCGGAGTTCCTTTCTGCTTCATTTCGACTTCCACAATCTTCTTGGCGTTATCCCAGGCCGCTCCCGCGTTGGCCATAAAGATCGCCTGGTACAGGCCAAAAATCGCGATCGAGATCAGGTAGCCGACAAAGAAAAACGGTTCCACGAAAGCGAATGCGAGTGTGCCGAAGAATACTGCAATAAAGATATTCAACATGCCCTTCTGTGCATACTTTGTGCAGATGGCGACCACCGCCTTGCTGTCAGCGACGGAAGCCTTCTCCACGCCTTCCAATTTGATATTGGCTTTGATGTATTCGACTGCGCGGTAAGCGCCCGTAGTCACGGCCTGCGTAGATGCACCCGTGAACCAGTAAATCATCGCGCCCCCAGTGATTAGTCCCAGGAAGAATGGAGCGTGAAGCAGAGAAAGTTTGTCCACGTCGGAGGTAAGGCCGCTGGTAAGCGCCATGATGATGGAAAAAATCATGGTGGTCGCACCCACGACCGCTGTGCCGATCAGTACAGGCTTTGCCGTGGCTTTGAACGTGTTGCCCGCGCCGTCGTTAGCTTCGAGCAGGTGTTTGGCGCGGTCGAAGTTGACCGACATGTTGAAATCTTTTCTCACTTCGGCCTCAACGTTCGGAACCTGCTCGATCAGAGAAAGTTCGTAGACCGATTGCGCATTGTCGGTGACGGGACCATAAGAATCCACCGCGATGGTGACTGGACCCATGCCGAGGAATCCGAAGGCGACCAGCCCAAAGGCGAATACCGCCGGCGCCAGCATGGTTGCTGCTGCAGCCAGGCCCATGGTGCTGAAGTAGTAGCCGATAGCCATCAGCAGCACCATCGACAACCCGAGGTAGTAGCCGGAAAAGTTTCCGGCGACAAATCCAGAGAGAATCCCGAGCGAAGCCCCGCCTTCCTCCGCCGATGTCACCACTTCCTTCACATGCCGCGATTCGGTCGAGGTGAACGATTTCACCAGTTCCGGAATCAGCGCTCCCGCCAGCGTTCCGCAGGAAATGATCACCGCCAATTTCCACCACTGAGAAACGTCGCCGCCAAGTTCTGGAATGATGTAATACGAAACCAGGAACGTCAGGGCGATGGAGACGATCGAAGTCAGCCAGACTAGCGACGTCAGCGGAGTTTCAAAATTCATTTCATCCGCTTTGCCAAAGCGCGCCTTGGCAATGATTGCGTTCAGGAAATAGGAGAGAGAGCTGGCCACCAGCATCATGACGCGCATCACGAAGATCCACACCAGCAATTGGACCTGCACCGTGGGATTCTTCACGCCGAGCAGAATAAACGTGATCAGCGCGACGCCAGTTACGCCGTAAGTCTCGAACCCATCGGCGGAAGGCCCAACCGAGTCGCCGGCGTTGTCGCCCGTGCAATCCGCGATGACGCCGGGATTGCGGGCATCGTCTTCTTTGATCTTGAAAGACGATCTTCATCAGGTCAGAGCCGATGTCGGCGATCTTGGTAAAAATGCCGCCGGCAATACGCAGCGCGGCTGCTCCCAGCGACTCGCCGATGGCGAATCCGATGAAGCACGGGCCTGCATAATCTCCGGGAATGAATAGAAGAATGATCAGCATGATCAGCAGTTCAACGCTGATCAGCATCATGCCAATGCTCATGCCGGCTTCCAGTGGAATCTGGTAAACCGGAAACGGCTTTCCGGGGAGAGACGCGAAAGCGGTCCGCGAGTTGGCGAATGTGTTCACGCGGATGCCGAACCATGCCACGCCGTAGCTGCCTGCAATACCAACCAGACTGAAAGCCAGAATGATGGCGACGCGAGCGGCTTCCATGTGCTCGAGCAGGCCGAAATAAAGCAGGATGACGACCGCAATAAAAGCCCACAACAACAGAATGAACTTGCCTTGGGTGACCAGGTACGTCTTGCAGGTCTCATAAATCAGTTCCGAGATCTCGCGCATGGCCCGATGCACCGGCAGGTTCTTTAGCCGCATGTAGATGACCATGCCAAAGCCAAGCCCGAAAAAGCAGAACAGAATGCCGATCAGAAGCAGGTTGTGGCCGTTGATGGCGCCATTCAGGAAGCTCACTGAAGAAAGATCAGGAAGCTTCAGCGAAGCTTCGCCGCCATTGGCCGTTTCCCCCGCGGGTTGAGCCAGCGCCGAGCCAGCGCTCACCGCGATCAGCGAGACCACAGCAAAAGATGTTTTTAGAAAGCCAGATAGCACGCGGCGTGCTTGGAACGCAGCATTGGCGAGCCAGGTGCGCATAATGAGTCCTCCACAATGGGTCGGTTGTTAGGAATTTATGAACGTGTTAAGGCACTGCTTCCGACGAAACTTTTCTCTCCGGGCACGCCCCGTGCCGGAGACCATCGCCGAAATCCGAACACGCTTCCACCGCAAACCTACAACGGAGTGTTGGAGCTTGGCCGCGTCGGATTCTGCCCCCGTGCCGCCTGGAACCATTAAAACTCTGCTCCAAACGTACGAGTGCAAAACGGGCATTTATAACATGTTGGCGGGATAGGGTCAATGACACGACCGAGGAGTTACCGAGGAGGCGGCATGGGGACAACGCGTCCGCGAGCTTACTTTGCTTACTTCAGGTGCTCCACCAGGAACAAATCGGACAAGCTGCGGGTATAGCCGAAGACGTAGTGTTGCTCATCGGCGCTCATCAAAGGACACGATGCCGCCACCACTCCAGCAGTATCCACCGGGCTGAAGGATCTCCAGGGGGTGCGGGTTCCGGTCTTGAGGTCCAAACGAAAGGCCGGGCAGGCGGTTTCGCCGCGGCTTCCGATCAACAGAATTTGATCGTCACTTTCCCAATGCAGTGGCACGTCACCCGGCCCCGACCCGGGAATCAATTGCGGCTGGCCTCCCTCCAAGGGCAGCAGATAAAGGCCGTCAGTGCCGATCGCGACGATGAATTTGCCGTCCGGGGCGAGCGCTGCGCCGCGCAAGCGAAAACCCTCCGGGCTGATGGTGCGCGGCTGGCCGCCATCCAGATTCATAATAAAGAGCCGGGAGCCATGGCCGTCTTCGTGCCCCTCGAATACCAGACGCTTGGAATCGGGCAAGAACCTGCCGTCGCGAGGAATAACATTTCCGGTCGGCAACGAGCGCTGTTGACCTACCCCCGTTGGCAGCAGTACGAAATCGGGCGGGGACATGCTCTGCCGCTGCACCAGCGCCCATTTGCCATCGGGCGAGAGTGCGCGCGAGCTACCTTCCCCCAGCCGGACCGCGGAGGTGCCGCTGGTGTCGCGAACAAAAACCGCATAATCTCCGCCGCCGGCTTCTCCGGCCTCGGTAAATAGGAGAACCTTGCCATCCGGGGAAAGCGAGGAAGGCACCGTCCAATCCTGCCAACTGAGATCGCGCTCCTTGGTTTCGCCCGGAACCAGCCCAACCGCGCCAGCCCGCAAGGCGTCGCGCGAAATGAGTGCGCGGCCGCCGGCTCCGGTGTCGTGCAAAGTAAGAGTTCCGGGAGCGGTAAGCAATTCGCGCAGTTTGCCGGAAAGCGTTACGCCGCGCAAAGAGCGGCTAAATCCCGTCGCCGTAGCGGTAAACCAAACTTCGTCGCCAGAAGGGCTCCAGGCCAACCCGATAGCACTGGCCCAGCGCTCGGTGAGATCAGACTTCTTGCCGTTCAGATCAACAACGCTAACGACTCCACCGTCGTCGCCCAAAAGTGGATGCTCGATGAAGGCGATGCGGTCGCCCCGAGGAGAGAAGCGCGGATCGCTGACCCAGCCGGTTGTCTCATACAAAACTTTTCCGATCGGATATTCGAGACGGTCCTTTCCCCCGGCCGAGTGAACCACCGCCAGCGCAGTGCCGTCCGGTGTCCACGCGGCAGCCTCTACATTGTCCAGCAGATCGCGCGGAGCATCCGCACCAACGGAAAGCTGCGCGAGCGTTCCTACATAAGTGAACGCATTGTCGGCGACGCGAAACCGGTGCAAAACGGCCATTTGTCCTGCCGAGGAAACGGCCAGCACTTCGGTTTGCGGAAGCCCGAGGTCGCGGGATTCAGTGGAGTTCGGCGAACTTATATAGACCGACTGCGGATTGCCTTCCCACGAGGCGCTGTAAATGGCGGAGCGCGGATCCGGAGCAAAGCGTGCGGCAGTGAGAGCTCCGCGGCGGAATGTAAGTTCATGAAAAGTGGGTACGGGTCCAGAGGCGGTTCTGGTGCCTATGAGTAACCCTGCCACAGCTCCGGCGATCAACATGACGATAGCTGTGCCGGCCAGCAAGGGAATGCCGGTTCGGACCGCAGGAGTCTTGACGCTCGGCTGTGCCGGGGTTGACGCTAGCGATGCATCGGCGCCTTTCGCTGCGGCCATTTGCCGCGAGGATGGATGCCAGTCCCGTTGCAGTCGCTTAAGATCGGCCCGCATTTCTGCTGCGCTCTGGTAGCGCAGGTCGCGATCCTTTTCTAACGCCTTGTTAATGATGCGTTCCAGTTCCGGCGGGAGCTCGGCGTTGAGCTGCACCGGAGCAATAGGAGGCTTATTCAGAATGGCATTGAAGATTGCCGCGGAGGTATTGCCCTCGAATGGCAGATGGCTGGTAGCCATCTCATAAAGCACCACGCCGAAAGAGAAGAGGTCAGAGCGGGCGTCCAGTTCTTCGCCGAGCGCCTGCTCGGGGCTCATATACGCGACAGTCCCCAGCGCAGAGCCGGGCGAGGTCAACTGTTCGGGACGAACGACCGTAGGTCCAGCAGTAGCTTCCGCTTCAATCTTGTGGTCCCATATTACCTTCGCCAGTCCGAAGTCGAGAATTTTGGCGCGGCCACGCTCGGTTACAAATATGTTCGCCGGCTTGATGTCGCGATGGACAATACCCTTGGAATGGGCAGCATCGAGTGCGTCAGTAATTTCAATCGCCAGACTAAGAAGGAGTCCAATCTCGAGGGGACGGTGAGTAATCCGGTGTTTCAGGGTTAGCCCATCCAGAAACTCCATTGCGATGAAAGACTGGGCATTGTGCTTGCCGATTTCATAGATCGTGCAGATGTTGGGATGGTTTAGGGCAGAGGCAGCCCGCGCCTCTCGTCGAAAACGTTCCAGGGCCTGGGAGTCTTCCGCAAGATCATCGGGAAGAAATTTGAGTGCTACGAAGCGGCCTAGCTGAGTGTCTTCCGCCTTGTAAACGACACCCATACCTCCGCCGCCTAATTTCTCGGCAATGCGGTAGTGAGAGATGGTCTGGTCGATCACGCAGGAAATTTTCCGATCAACGTATAGTAGGGTCTGCCTGCATGGAAGTCAAAGACTTGGCTCTTCGGCGAGAAGCTTTCCTTCGTGGTACTTTGTGTCCTTCGTGGTAAAAGCCTTCTACGGACCCACACCGAATCTTAAGTCCAGTAAGTGCGGTCGAGCGACCGGTACTGAATTGCCTCGGCGATATGCTTGGGCTCGATAGAAGCAGTCTCTTCGATGTCAGCAATCGTACGTGCAACTTTCAGGATGCGGTCGTGAGCGCGGGCGCTGAGTCCTTGCTGAGTCATGGCGCGCTCCAGCAATCGTTCGCAATCGGCGGAAAGCTCGCAGAAGGTGCGAATGTGGCGGGATGACATCTGGGCGTTGCAATAAATTTTCTCGCGGGAAGTAGAAAAGCGTTCCAGTTGTTTTCCCCGGGTGCGGATGACGCGGTCGCGAATTTTCCCGGAGCACTCCGGTTCGTTGGTCGAGCGCATCTCTTTGTAGTTCACGGCTGGGACGTCGATGTGAATGTCGATTCGATCCATCAGCGGGCCGGAGATTTTCGAGATGTAGCGCTGGATCATGGGCGTGGTGCAGTTGCACTCACGGGTGCGGTCGTTGCGGAAACCACAGGGGCAGGGATTCATGGCCGCAACCAGCATGAAACGTGCGGGAAACATCAGCGACATGGCCGCACGGGAAATCGTAACCGTCCCATCTTCGAGCGGTTGGCGCAGCACTTCGAGAACATTGCGGGGAAACTCAGGAAGTTCGTCGAGAAAAAGCAGTCCATTGTGAGATAGAGAAACTTCGCCTGGGCGGGGAATTGCGCCGCCGCCAATCAGTCCGGCGTCGGAAATTGTATGGTGCGGCGAACGATACGGCCGTTTTCCGACGAGTCCGCTGCCCGGGTCGAGCACTCCAGCCACGCTGTGAATCTTGGTGGTCTCGAGCGCTTCCTCGAAAGTCAGCGGCGGCAGAATGGTAGGCATGCGCTTGGCTAGCATGGTCTTACCAGAGCCGGGCGGCCCGATCATTAATATGTTGTGGCCTCCGGCGCAGGCGATTTCGATGGCACGCTTGGCGGTTTGCTGGCCGCGCACGTCTTTGAAATCGACCAGAAATTCCTGATTTTCACGCAGCAGGGCATCGCCATCGGCTTTCAGGGGAGCGATTCCGTTGCCCGAATTCACGAAGTGGATCACATCCAGCAAGGAACGCACTGGATAAACATCGACCCCGCCGACCATGGCGGCCTCACGGGCATTAGCCTCAGGAACCACAAGGCGGGAAATCTTGCGGCTGCGGGCCTCGAGCGCAATCGGCAGCGTCCCCCGGATGCCGCGAACACCGCCGTCCAGCGACAACTCGCCTACGAAGAGACAGTCGTCGATCTCTTTTCGCGTCAACCCACCGTAGGCGCCCACGATTCCCAGTGCCATAGGCAGGTCGAAGCCGGAGCCCTCCTTCTTAATATCCGCGGGAGCGAGGTTGATGGTGATATGGGTGGGAGGAATGTCATACCCGCAATTCTTCAGCGCGGCGCGGACCCGGTCGCGGCTCTCGCGGACCGCGGCGTCAGGCAGACCTACGGTGTGGAAGTGATCCTGGTCAGTCTTAATTCCCGAACAGTCCACTTCCACCTGAATAATATTGGCGTCAATGCCATACACCGCGGCGCTGAGAGTCTTGTAGAGCATCGATTGTGAGGGAAACTTATAGAGCCAGAATCGGCACACGAAGGCCTGATCCGGGAATTTCTACGGTATGCGCCTGAGCCCCCGCCGCGCAGTGATAGATGTCACAGCCGCAGCCTGTGGATCGTTAGTAACCAACATTGTGCAATGGCCTGATGATTCTTCGCTCTCGGTCGGTATAATTTACGATGGTTCGATCGATAATTTGCTCGTTCAGTAACCTGACCCCCTAATGACGCAGTCCTCTTCCGGCAGTTCTCAACGTTCCCGCACACCGCGCAATCTGGAGCGCGAGGAATCTCAGCTTTGGCGTTGGATCTTACTATTCATGGTGCTCTTGGCCGCCGGCTTTGCCGCGCTAGCCTGGGAGCGGCTCGAAGCCCTGCCTTACCACCTAGGTCCGATGGCGGTGGGCGTACTGGTTCTGTCGGTGCTGCTGGCCGTCTATGCCTACGGTCGCCGCAAGGAGGTCGGTGAACTTAAGATTCTGCTGGAGGATCTGCAGCAACACGTAGGAGCGGCTCCCTCAGAAGAGCAACTCGATCAACTGAACGAAATGATTGCGCGTTCCCAGCGCAATTTCAAAGAGTTGATCGACTCGATCGATGATGCGGCTTGCGCCGTGTCGCTCGACGGCACTTTGCGTACCGTCAACAAACGTGTCAGTCAGCTGGTGGGACTTCCTTATACCGCAATCGTAGGACAGAAATTCTTTGATTTTATCGAAGAGCCAACGCGCGCCAGCATGGAAGCTGAACTCGTACGCTTTCTGGATAGGAGGCACTGGGCGGGCACGGTACGGTTGCGGTTCAAGAATAATTCCCGGCACTTCTATTTCGATTGCGTCCTGAACGCAATCATGAAAAGCGGCGAAGTCGCGGGCGTGAGCGTGCTCGGGCGCGACGTCACCGAGCAACACGAGAAGGAGCTCCGCTTCACGCAACTTTTCGAGACGCTGCAGGAAGGCGCATATTTCAGTACGCCCGAAGGCAAGCTGCTGGATGCCAATCCGGCACTGGTCAGCATTTTGGGCTATGCCACAAAAGCAGAACTTCTTGCTCTCGAGCCTCCGCAGCTGAACCTGGATCCGCAACAGCCGGCGGTGCTTGGCCGGGCCCTCGATGATCGCGGCGGAGTGCGCGCCAGAGAGATCACGCTCCGCAAGAAGGATGGAAGCGCTGCCGTATTTCTGGAATCCTCTCGCGCAGTATGGGATGACGCCGGCAAGTTGATTCGCTATCAGGGCACATTGGTGGACGTCACCGAGAGGCGCAAACTGGAGCGCCAGGTGGCGCGCCAGGAAGAATTTAGCCGCCGCCTGCTGGAGAGTTTTCCCGATCTCATTCTGGTAGTCGATCTGGAGGAGCGTTATACCTTCGTGAGTTCACGAGTCCGTGAGTTGCTGGAGTGCCCGTCAGAAGAATTGTTGGGCAAAAAGATTTCTGAGACTCAGCGTCACTCTCCCGAACTATTGGAGCTTTATCGTGACGTGCTTGCCGGCAGCAAAGGATTTGGATCAGCTGAATATGGGGCACGCCGCAGCGACGGAGGCGGGCGCACGATGCGCGCCTCGGCCAGCCAGTTTTTCGACGCCGATGCCAAACTCGCCGGCGTCATCATCTCTGTCCGCGACATTACGCGGGAAAAGAAGTTCGAGCAACAGGTGGTGCAGAGTGAACGCCTGGCCGCCATGGGGGCTATGATTGGCGGCGTTGCCCACGAATTGAATAATCCGCTCACCAGCATTCTCGGCGTAAGCGAACTTCTGCAGGATAGCCAGACCACAGACGCGGCCCGGAAACAGATCGCCATATTGCAGCAGCAAGCGCGCCGCGCGGCCGAAATTGTTCACAACCTCACCTACTTCGCTACTCCGCCCACACCGGGCAAGACGCGTGTCAACCTGGGGGAAATTGTCGAACGCACCCTTAACCTCCACTCCTATTCGCTGCGAAAAAACAACATCACCATAGACTTCGTACGCGAGCCCGGGCTGCCTTACGTTCAGGGCGATCCCCACCAGTTGATGCAGATCTTCTTGAACTTGATTTTGAATGCGGAACAGGCCATCCGCGAAACCCGTGACCGTGGCACGCTGCGCATCCGCCTCGGAACCACGGGGAATTCAGTATGGGCCAGCTTTTTGGACGATGGTCCCGGAATCCCGGCAGAAATTCTAACCAGCATCTTCGATCCGTTCTATACGACCAAGCGGCCGGGGCGGGGAACGGGCCTGGGTCTGAGCATTTGCAAATCCGTAATGAAGGAGCACAACGGAACGGTCGAGGCCGCGAACGCTCCCGGAGGGGGTGCGGTGTTTACAGTCTCCCTGCTGGCCGCTACTTCTCTAAACCCAGTCGACCCTGCCTAATCAAGTTCTTTGGTCCGGACTGGGCCGCTAGTTTCTTTCCACTGCCATCGCAACCGCGTTGCCCCCACCCAGACAAAGCGCGGCGATTCCACGCTTCGCATTTCTCCGTGCCATCTCATAAATCAAAGTCACCAGCACTCGGGCACCGCTGGCTCCAATGGGATGGCCAATGGCCACCGCACCGCCATTCACATTTACCTTGTTGAGATCCAGCCCGAGCTCGCGTGTCACCCCCAGCGCCTGCACCGAAAATGCTTCGTTGAGTTCGTAGAGGTCGACGTCTTCGTTTTTCCATCCCGTCTTTTCCCAGATTTTTCGCACCGCATCGACGGGAGCCATCATCACCCATTTCGGTTCGACTCCGCTGGTGGCCTGCGCCACGATTCGTACCATCGGTTGAACGCCGAGTTCCTGCGCTCGCGTTGCGCTGGTTACGACGACCGCCGCGGCCCCGTCATTTACTCCGGGTGCGTTGCCCGCGGTTACTGTTCCATCTTTCTTGAATGCGGGCTTTAGAGCGCGGAGTGCTTCGATGGTCGTATCCTCGCGCGGCGATTCGTCTCTTTCAAACAGTATCGGCGCTTCTCCTTTCTTTTTCCCAGGAATCTCTACCGGAACGATCTGCGATTTGAACCGGCACTCCTTCCACGCGGCAATCGCTTTGCGATGCGAGTTGACCGCGAACTCATCCTGTTCTTCACGCGTGATGCCATATTTTTCCGCGACGTTTTCGCCGGTGACGCCCATGTGATAGTCGTTGTAAATATCCCAGAGTCCGTCGTGCACCATGGAATCGATCACTTTGCCATCGCCCAGCCGGTATCCTTTGCGAGCCTGCGGGAGCAGGTAAGGAGCGTTCGTCATCGATTCCATACCGCCCGCGACGACGATGGAACTGTTTCCCGTTTGCACCGCTTGCGCAGCGAGAGCCACTGCTTTCAGTCCAGAGCCACAAACTTTGTTGATTGTCATGGCACCTGTCGCGGGAGACAATCCTGCGAAGATCGCCGCCTGACGTGCGGGATTTTGTCCCAGTCCTGCAGGGAGGACGTTGCCCATGATGCACTCATCAATCTGATCGGACTTCAATCCAGCGCGCTTCACCGCCTCGCGCACTACTACCGCACCCAACTGCGAAGCACTTAAATCACTCAGGCTTCCCTGAAATTTTCCTACCGCCGTTCGACAACCGGAAATGATGACAACATCGTCGAAACCCGCCATAGATCATGCTCCCGCGAAGATTCGCAACTTCATTATAGATGCAGCGGAACACAGAAACGATCAACTTCCGCGATATTGTCTAAGCAACGCTCGCTCATCGCCCCGCCAACAATCTGCAGATGAAGCGAAGAGCGTCCGACGCCTTCTTGCCGCGCGCGAGTCGCCTATAAGGCAGATTTGATTGCTGCGCCGACGAGATTTTATCGCTCACGCTCTCTGCTCTGTGACTTTGGTACAGCATCGCTCGCCACACTACGTTCATTTTTTTCTTGACTTCATTTTTCATTAACTGAATACTTCATTTAGTTGCAACAAAACATCGTTGCAGATTTTTCCATGAAAATGGAAGGGAGAATAGAACCAATGGCAACCAAGAAAAAGGCAAAGAAGAAAAAGAAGCATTAAGAAGTCAGTATGAAGTAAAAGGGGGACGCCAAAAGCGTCCCCTAAGTTTTTGTCTCAAAGATATCGGTGCTGCGGCAAGTCAATCGAGCCCCTTTTGCCGCCGTTTTTCCAACATTCAGCTAACCTTTGGCGCACGCTTTTCCCGCGCCGGACACAGCCCGCGAAATGCGCAGAAGTTGCAGCAGAAATCAGGCTTCGGTTTGAAGTTTCCTTCCGCGATGCCGCGCACCACGGCCAGCACCCGCTCTCGAGCCTGTTCCAATTGAAACTCAGTACGCCTCGAAATGATCGGAATGTTTCCTTCGAGATTATGAAATACTAATTCGCTTATGCGGTATCCCCACCTCTGCTCGGCGGCCATGGCATAGATGGAAAGCTGCAGGCTCTCGTCGGCGTCCTCCTGCGATCGCGCCTTCCCGGTTTTGTAATCGACGATCACCACGCTGCCGTCGGGCGCGCGATCCATCCGGTCGATCCGTCCCGTAAGTTTGGTGCCGGCGATCTCCACATCGAACCATTCTTCCGTATGTAAAACCTCGGGCAGCGTCGCCGAACGTGATCCGGCGAGAAACTCTTTTAGTTGTTCCAGGCCCTGTTCCAGATACAAATCGCGCTGATAGTCGTCCTGAATTCCAGTCGAGAGCAGATCATCACTAAACTGCTGCAGCAACTCGTCGTCCGGCTTGGTCCTGCGTAGACGTACCGAGTCATAGTAGGTGCGCAACACCCGGTGCATCGCGGCCCCGTACTGCACCGCCGCGTGGAGTTGCCGCGAGAGTTTCCATTCCCGCTCGAATTTGAACTGCAACGGGCAAGTCTCATAGGTTTCGATGGCACTGGCGCTCAGTCTGGCGTCCAGTCCATCAATCGCCGGCAGTTCCAGCCATGCGGGCAAGCGGGAGCCTTCAATGTGAGCGGGGTCCCCTGCCGCGGCGATCTCAATCAACTCCGGTTGCGAAGGTAGCGCGGGTCGCGCCCTGAGCAATCGCGATAATCCGGGGTTGCCGATCAATTCGCGCAGGAAACCCGCCGGCGTTTTGTCGCGTCCGATCCCCTGCTTTCCGTACATGTGCAACGAATCCCGGGCACGGGTCATCGCTACATAAAAGAGCCGCCGCTCTTCCTGATCGTGCAGCGTCTTGTCATCGCCTCCCACGGCCGAATCCGGATCGCGCAACTCTCGCGGAAACTCCACCAGACTCTCCCGGTAACTGGCGGGAAAAGACGGGCTGGTAGCACGCAGGATGAAAACGTGAGAGAACTCCAGGCCTTTCGCTCCGTGCGCCGTCATCAGGTGCACTGCATCCTCACTCTCGTTCGACGCCAGCGGAATCGTTCCACAAGCCTCGCGAAAATAACTGAGATACTCGATCCACTCGTGCAGATCTCCGCTTTTGGTAGTCGCCTTCTGCTCCCAGTCAGCCACGAACTTCAGAGCGGCCTGCATCACCGGCGAATTGAGGTTGAGACCGAATTGCTTCCCGATCAACTGCATGGCCGCGCGCGCTTTCGCTTGCCTGCGGTCGACTTCATCCCGCGCCTGGCGCACACATTGCAACACTGCCGGACCACCGATGACGCCATCGAGGACCGAAGCCAGTGGCACGACCACTCCATCTCTAGACTCCTTTGCAATCGCCCGCAGCGCACTGCGAAGTTGTTCGGGATCCACCTCGAACTGCGGCAACGCCGCCACTCGAAACAGGCTTGCATCGGCACTCAGGTCGACCACGGTTGCGACGCAGGCAAACAAATCCCGCACCTCGGGAGTGTCGCTAACGTCCATATTCTCGATGGTGAATGGAATTTCGTGCTCGGCCAAATGCTGCACAACGTCGTCGCGATTCACGTGAGAACGGTAGAGAATCGCGAAATCCTTCCACTTGCATCTCGCGTGGCGCCGGGTCTCCTCAATGATGCGAACGACGTCCGGCGCCTCGGCATCTCTGCCGTTAAAAGAGATCGCCTCAACGGGAAATGTGGAAAGGAGTTTCCCCTGATGAATCGCTTCTTCTTCCCGCGCAGATTGCAACGGAGTGCGGCGATAGGTGAAGGATCCGGGTTCGCCCGCCCCAAAGACGGGCGGATTCTTATCGACCACGGCGAACGCACTCTGCAGAATCGGAGTTGTGGAACGACGATTCTTGCCTAGAACGACAAGCTTACTGTCAGAAAAATGCCGGCGGAAGAGATGAAACGCTGCGCTGGATGCGCCGCGAAAACGGTAAATGGCCTGGTCCGGATCTCCAACCGCAAAGATATTAGCGTCGCGCCCCGCCAGAGCCGCCAGAATCTGGATCTGCGCGAAGTTGGCGTCCTGAAACTCATCGACCAGAATGAATCGGGCGCGCGCTCGCTCCTCTTCCAGTACTCTTTCATCAGTCGTTAGTAACTCATGGGCCCGCGTGATCATGTGGCTGAATGTTCCGTAATTGTCTTCGCGCAGCCAGCGCTCAGTAGTGGCAAATACGCGGGCGATTTCCTGGCAACGTCCGATCACTTCAGCATCGGTCAGCCTCTCTTTCGACTTGGCGACGCGGGGAACTGCAGATTCGCCACGCTCCAGACGCTGAACATACTCCGCATATTTTTCCGGCGTGACTAGCTCATCGTGGCAACGGTTTAAGAACCGCAATAAATCATCAAGAAACTGTCCAACATTCGCCGCGCGAATGTAGTGCTCAAGATGAAGTTCATGAATCCTCTTGCGAAGGTAAATCCACAGATCTTTTTCGTCCAGCACCGCAAAGCCTTTTTTGGCGCGCTTCAACAAGGCATTGCAGTAATCATGAAATGTAGCGGAATGAATCTTCTTGCCCAGCAGCGCGCTGACCCGGCCTCGCATCTCGCCGGCGGCGGCGACGGTGTAAGTAAGGGCAAGAATTTCCTCCGGCTTGCCATGGTCTTGCTGTACGAGGCGCGCAACGCGGTGAATCAGCACAGAAGTTTTTCCGGTTCCAGCACCCGCCACTACCAGCATTGGTCCGTGAACGTGCTCGATGGCTTCACGCTGGCGGTCATCGGGAAGAAATGGAACGAGATGAGATTGAACTTTGGAAACAGCCATTGGGGCTCAGAATACCACCACGTGCAGAAATCGGCGGGCTGTGAAAATTAGAGAGAGTACAACGCGGAAGCCGTAATCGCCGTCGCAGCTATTGCCGCGGTTTCGGCGCGGAGAATTGTGTTTCCCAGCGATGCCGGAATCCAGCCGGCTTGCCGAAACGCTTTTACTTCGTCTTCTGTCCATCCACCTTCCGGACCAACAGCGAGCGCAACAGTGCGGTCGGCAGTTCCAGCCTTCAGTGCATCAAGCAGCAAAGTGTGATCTTCCGATTCAGCTAAAAGTATTCGCAATCCGGTGGAACTATTCAATGCCTCGGAAAGCTTGATAGGCTCAGCGATGTCCGGTGGTGTAGTTCGGCGGGATTGTTCCGCCGCTTGGCGGGCGATACGCTGCCATCGCTCAACTCGCTTTCTGGACGCCGCGGCCAGATGCGAATCCGTGCGGCGAGAGATTACCGGCACGATCCGCGAGACCCCAAGCTCTGTACACTTTTCAATCGCCCACTCCATGCGGTCAAATTTGTATACCGCAAGAACCAGAGTGACGTCAGGGGCGTGAGTTGCAGAGATTATTTCGCCCAGGTCAAACTCGACGCGGTCATCCTTCACCAAAGTAATTCGTCCGCGGCGAACGTCCCTTCCGGTGGCGATATCGAAATCTTCTCCGACGCGAGCCCGCAGCACGCGGACCAGATGATCCGCATGTTCCCCAACCAGGGCGGCGCGATCCCCGGAGACTTCGTCAGCAATCCAGCGGCGGCGGGTCATGGCTTCGGCGGTTAGCAGCGTGTGAAGCAACCGAGAGTGCTGCGGCGCTCGCGAAAGTGCTTAGTCGAACAGATCCTTCATTTTGCCCAGCAGCGACCGCACCAGCGGTTGGTTGTCCACCTTCGCCGTGGTCTCCAGTTCCTGCAGCAATTCTTTCTGGCGTTTATTCAGCTTGGTCGGAATCTGCACTCGAACCTCAACATACAGATCGCCCTTGCCATGACCGTTCAGCACGGGCACGCCTTTGTTGCGAACGCGGAAAGTTGTGCCGGGCTGAGTTCCATCCGGAATCTTAAGCGTGTGCTCGCCCTCCAGCGTGGGAACCTTAATCTCCGCGCCCACCGCAGCCTGCGTCACCGAAAGCGGAACTGCGCAGTGCAGATCATTTCCTTCGCGCACAAAAAATGGATGCTCCTTCACGTGCAATACGACGTAAAGGTCGCCGGCCGGACCGCCGAACGGACCGGCCTCGCCGCCGCCGGTAAACCGGATTCGTGTGCCATCTTCAACACCTGCCGGAATCTTCGCGTCCACCGATTTTTGCCGCAAAAGCCTGCCTTCCCCTTTGCACTTGGGGCAAGGATCAGTAATCACGCTGCCCGCTCCCTGACACGACGGGCAGGTTCGCGCAATGCTGAAGAAGCCCTGCTGATAACGCACCTGACCTCGTCCCGCGCAGGACTTGCAAGTAGTCGGACCTTTGCCCGGCGCTGCTCCCGAGCCGCGGCAATCTTCGCAAGCCTCGTGACGGCGGACCGTCACATTCGTTTCAGTGCCGAAGACAGCTTCTTCAAATTCCAGAGTGATGTCTTCGCGCAGATCCGCGCCGCGTTGTACTCGGCTGCGGCGGCGTCCGCCGCCAAATGCATCTCCGAATCCGAAGAACTCACCAAAGATCTCGCCGAAATCCTGAAATACAGTGGGATCAAAACCCGCAGCGCCGGAAGATGCACCACCTACTCCAGCATGCCCGTAGCGATCATAGAGAGACCGTTTATCAGAGTCGGCGAGAATCGCGTAAGCCTCGGTCACTTCCTTAAATCGTTCCTCAGCATCCGGATTATTCGGATTGCGGTCAGGATGCCATTGCATGGCCAGCTTCCGGTAGGCGCTCTTCAATTCAACTTCGGTTACCGTGCGGCTTACGCCAAGCACTTCGTAATAGTCGCGTTTTGCGTTCGTGGTCAGAATTGACGCCTCTCCTTCATCAAATAGAGCTGGGGTTGGAACTTACCTTCCAGGATTTTTGGCTACCTTCACCATCGCGGGACGCAGCAGCCGGTCTTTATACTTATAACCACGCTGCAACTCTTCAATCACCTGATGGTCGGGCGCATCGGAGGTTTCCACCATTTCAATCGCCTCGTGGAAATGGGGATCAAACAGTTCACCCTTAGCGGCGATGGGTTGTACGGCCAGCTTGGCGAGCACAGCCTGCAACTGCTTGTAAATCAGGTCAACCCCGCCGCGGAAGTCGGCCGGCTCCGATTTCACCTGCAGGGCGCGCTCAAAGCTATCGAGCACGGGAAGCAAAGACTTGATCGCGTCTGTTGCAGCGTAATCGCGAAAATCCTGCTGTTCCTTGATATTCCTGCGCCTGACGTTCTCGAACTCGGCTTGCATCCGCGCCAGGCGATCGAGCAGCGAGTCGCGCTCCGCTCTCAATTTTTGCAACTCTGATTCAGGCGCCGCAGATTCCGCGCTCGACGCCAGATTTGTTTCATTCTCTGTTCCATCGCCGGGCGCTGGGAGTTCATGCTCCAAATCCAACCCCGTTCTCTGCGCTTTTGATCGTTCTGCTTCCGATCGTTCCACTTCTGATCTGCCGTTTGCTTTACTCATAAAAAACGTGGCTACTCCGATTCATTCAGAATTTTGTCGAACAGGCGCGCAATGTAGGAAACCGCAGTCATGGTGTGCTGATAATCCATTCGCGTGGGTCCGATTACCGCCAGCGATCCGACCATGTCGCTTCCCGAGCGCGCCGGGGCTCCGATTAGAACAAAGTTCTGCATCGATGGAATCGCGTCATCCAGCCCAATGACCACTCTCACCGCTTCCTGCTTTACGTCCAGATAGGCCCCAAGAAGCTTCGCGATTTTCTCTTTTTCCTCGAGAGTCTTCAACATCTCCTGCAGGCGCTGACGATCCTCCTGCCCTGTGACCAGATTTGCGGCGCCTTCTACGAACACCACCTGCGTTCCCGCTTCCGAGGCGAGCGCGCCCTGTTTATAAAGCTGCTCGATGGAGTTCATCAGCCGATCGTATTCGCTGCGTTCCTGTTCGATCCTTCGAGCCAATTCGGCGCGCATCGTTTCCATCGTCCATCCGCGAAAATTCTCATTGATGTAGCGCGCCGCGAGATCAAGTTCACTTTGCGCCAGGTCGAGCCGTAACACGCGGTCGCGTACCAATCCCGAACGCGTGACCAGCACCGCCAGCACTTTCTGATCTCCTAGCCGCGAAAAATAAACATGCTCCAGCGCGTTCTTGGTGCCGCTTGAAGCCACCGTGACGCCAACATTGCGCGATATCAGCGACAGCACGCGCGAGGTCCGTTCCATAAATTCCTGCACGTCGCTGATTCCCGCCAGCGATTCGGAAATCAGGCTCTGCTCCTGCGGGGCAAGCTGAGCTGTTCCGGAAATCTGCTCGACATAATAGCGATAGGCTTCCGGAGTCGGAATTCGTCCCGACGAAGTATGCGTCTGTTCCAGGAACCCAGCCTCCGACAAATCGGCCATCACGTTGCGGATCGTGGCCGGGCTAAGGCCTTCACGATTTGAGCGCGAAAGCGTGCGCGAACCGACGGGCTCGCCCGTGGAAATAAAAGTTTCCACGATCGCGGTAAGAACTTCGCGTTCCCGCTTGCCGATGCTGGGATCAGAAGGCATGTTTATCAGGTTCAAGGTCGACGAGGCTTTCGGCCATTAAGTCGAGCTAACTAATTTAGATGCAAAAACTTAGCTTCAGGACGCAAAGCGCCCGCGCTGCTTGGATTCTAGGAAGGCAATGGGGTCCTGTCAAGGAGGTTAGTGACCGAGCGGTCAGTCGAGTTCCGACGTTTCCGCTCGTCCGGGCGCAGTCACTTCTTTAATTCCGCCGGCCAGTTCGTGAGCAACTGCAGCGGAGCCTGGGCTTCCTCTTCTGCGTGGTTGATGAGCAGGCGCTTTCCGTCAGTGGGCACGTCAAAAGATATGCCGATTCCGGGCGAACTGCTGTTGAACAGACGCTGGGGCGTGCCGACTTCGATCTCCGATCCTTTCATCGCGATCGAGCACGCGAAAAAATCATTGGCAAGATTTTGGTAGAAAAGTTCCTTCCCATCCGCGCGCCATGCGGGATAAGCCGCACCATTCGACGATACTTTCCATTTGCCTTTGCCTTCCGGAAAACTCGTTATGTAGATCTCCTGCATTCCGGATTCGTCCGAAACGTAAGCTACCCATCGGCTGTCGGGTGAAATCCGATAGCTGTAGAAGCTGGACTGCGGGGAAGGCGGCTGCACGATCGCTACCGGCTTCGCGTCCCCGGCGACGGGAACCATCCAAAGGGAAACCATTTTCTCCCCCTCGCCCCACATATAGGTTAAGTACTTTCCATCGGGCGACCATGCCGGGTAATGATAGTTATTCTGCTCGGCGATCAATGTTTTTTCGGCTCCGCTACCGTCGGCGGCTTTGGAACGAATCTCGACATTACCCCCGCCTTTGGCCATTCGCGCGGAGAACATAATCGTTTTGCCATCGGGCGACCAGGTAGGTTCCTGAACGATCTGCTGGTCGAACGTAATGCGCGTCTTAGTCTTGCGCACAAGATCAAGCGTCCAAATGCCGGTTCCGCTGGCAAACGCCACTCGCCTGTTATCGGGCGAAAGGCGAAGATCAATGATTGTGCTCTCACCTGGGTCGAAGTCAGCCAGCACCTTTCCCGAGCGGTCGAACCAGACGAGCTTGCTTTTCGCGGAGGCGGCATTGCCCAGCTGGTACACCATCAGTCCGTTCTGTGACACCGCGAAGATGCTGCGCCAGACACCGACGTCATCGCGAAGGTTATTGAACAGCGGAATGGCCGATCCCGAGAGCGTGCCCGATTCTGGATCAAACGGTTGAGCGACCAGAGCAGTATTAGCTCGATAGAGCAAATACCCGGAAGCATATTGCGCCGCCGAATCGCTAGTCACGATCTGGCGAGTCTCTTTATTGTCCACCGAGCCGAAGTAGATTCCGTTGGGCGTAGGATCGCCTCCAGTGTGGCTAGTGGCGAGAAAGAGAAAGTGTTTGCCGTCGGGCAGAAACCAGGGCCAGCGATGGGTATCGTGCTTGGTCTTCTCAATCAAAGTCGCCGGCTCGGCTGTGCCGCCTTGCCCGCTTACTTTCGATAGTCCTCCCAGAAAATCCGGGGCGAACACAATTACATCGTTGGCGCTCCAGCTCCCTCCGCGCGAGTTTGGAGCGTCGGCTAACACCGTCACCGGGCCACCGGAGGCCGCAATCTTTGCCAGCTTGCCATTGGCAAAGAATCCGATGTAGCCACCGTCTGGCGACCAGAAAGGATGCATCGCGTTCTGCGTTCCCTCGAGTCGCTGTGCCGTGTCACCGTTCAGTGCGCGGACCCACAACATCTTGGTTTCGCCGGAATGAGCCACGAAGGCCAACTTGTCGCCCTGCGGAGATAACACGGGCATGCCGCCGGCGTCACCGGTGGTGTCCAGAAAAAATTTGTCTGGGGGCGGGATTTGGGCATGAAGTGAGATGGAGTTTCCGGAAGATTTTGCCCAGCGGTATCCGGTGAAACCAGCCAGGGCGGTGAAGGCGAGCAGAATCGCCACCGCCCAAACTGCCCATGATTTCTTGAATTCCGCAGAGGGCTCTTCAGATTCCTTGAGCGTGGATTCGGCAACCCAACGCAGGTCCATCGCGACGTCGTGTGCCGACTGGATGCGGTCAGCGGGGTCTTTAGCGAGGCAGGCGCGCACCACGCGATCAAGCATGGGCGGCGCCAGCGGCTGGCTGGCGCTGATCGGCTCTGGATCTTTTTCCAGAATCGAAGTGAATACGCTGAGTTGCGATTTGCCCTCAAACGCACGGCGCCCCGTAATCATTTCGTAGAGAACGCATCCGAAACTGAAAAGGTCGCTGCGGGCGTCGGCCTCCGCGCCGTGCAGAAGTTCGGGCGCCATGTATTGAAACGTTCCGACGATCGAACCCTTCTGCGTGAGCGGCGACACCGCTGCTGTCAACGAAGCCAGGTTCACGGTTGGGGTGGAAGGCGTGAACGGACCGACGGCCTCCGCCGCGATGGAAATCTTGGGCTTTGCCAGACCAAAGTCCATCAGCTTTGCGCCAGCTTTGGTCAGCATAATGTTCGCCGGCTTTAGATCGCGATGAATGATTCCCTGTTGATGCGCTTTCTCCAGAGCCTGTGCGATTTCCGTTCCAATCTTCAAAGCTTGCTCAACCGGCAGCTGACCTTTCACCAATCGCTCAGCGAGCGTCTGCCCTTCGAGATACTCCATCACCAGGAACTGAGTGCCGTCCTGCGTGCCGATGTCGTAAAGCGTGCAGATGTTCGCATGCTGCAGCGCGGAAATGGCTTTGGCTTCGCGCTCCATGCGTTGCTTCAATTCCGGATCGGAGGAAAGGTGCGAAGGCAGAACCTTGATGGCAACGGTGCGATCGAGGCGAGTGTCTTTGGCGCGATACACCTCGCCCATGCCGCCTGCGCCCAGCGGATTCAGGATTTCATAAGGACCGAGCTTGGTGCCAGAGGCTAGAGCCATGGGGTTGGCGCAATTATAGCCCTAGGAAGATCGCCGACGAGAAAACGGAGAGGACTCAAATATCGATTTAGAGTCGCAGAATTCTTAATGCGCTTTCCCGAACCATTCTTCGAACCACTCCAGCGATCGCAACGAATAATCCCGCGAGTCAGCTGGCTTGATCAACATGTGGCCCTCGTTCGGATAGACAACAAGCTGTGTGGGCACATGAAAATAATTCAGTGCGTGCCACCATTCGACCGATTGTTCCATCGGAACTTCGCCATCGCGGTCGCCCACCAGAATCAACGTAGGAGTTTTCACCGCTTTGACGAAGTGCATGGGATCGCTCTTGTTGTAAACCGCGGGATCGTCATATACCGATGCTCCGAAGAATGGGATCATCCATTCATCGATATCGTTGAGCCCATAGTAACTCAGCCAATCGGAAAGTCCTGCGCCTGCTACCGCGGCGGCAAAGCGGTGAGTCTGAGTTTCGGCCCACATCGTCATGTATCCACCGTAGCTGTGGCCGCGAATGCCGATGCGCTTGGGATCAATCGGATACTGCTTCACCAGCGTATCGACTCCTGCCATGATGTCGCGATAATCGCCGCCTCCAAAATCTTTTACGTTTCCCTGAGTGAAAGCCTCTCCCTGCCCGTAGCTGCCGCGCGGGTTCGGGCAGAGAGCGAAGTATCCCATCGCCGAAAGCGGTCCCATATTGCGCTCATCCCACAGCGGAGCGCAGGCCGCAGACGGCCCTCCATGCACGCTAACCACGAGTGGATACTTTTTGCCGGCATCGTAATCCTTGGGCAGCATCAACCATCCCTGCACGCGCATGCTGCCGTTCATCCAATGCACGTTCTTCATCTCGCCCCATGCCGGTTTTAAGTCGGCATTCAGATGCGTGAGCTGACTCCAATTTCCAATTGGCCCCGCCCATACTTCCGGCGGAGTGCTCGGCGATTGTCTCACGATGGCAGTCGTGACTTCTTGAGAGCCGGATGAAATCCAGGCGCCGCTGGCGGGACGAGCCAACTCCGGTCCGGTCCACAATGTTTTGCTAACGCCGCCATTCGTGCTCAAGCTGACAAAGCCAAAGTTTCCGTCTACGTCCTCGCCGAAAATTATGCGGTCAGGGGTAGTCCACGCGAGGGCATACGGGGACGCTTTGAGGCCAGCAGTCAGGTTTCGCGCAGCCCCGCCGGCGCTGGGAACTACATGAACATCTCCTCCCGTGGAACCTTCGTCGCTCATCAGTCCTTCGATGAACGCGACGTTCTTGCCGTCAGGAGAGACTCGCGGATCCGCGAGTTGCAATTTCGGTTTATAGATTTCGCGCATCTCGCCGTTGCTTGCGTCGATTAAATAGAGGCGCGCAATCCACCAGTTCGCATCACCATTGCCGTGAGCCGCTGTCGCTGCCCATCCTTTGCCGTCGGGCGTCCAGTCATATTCGTAGACGTACACATAGGCCGGAGTGACTTGCGTCAAATGGTCGTTGCTGAGGTCAATGGTTGCAATACGCTGCTCGAAGATTTTCTCGTCGATGACGCCTGCAAGCGGCGTCATCGGCTGCAGCGGTCCCGCAACGCGGGGCATGCCCTCGATGAAAAGAATGGCGAGCTTCGAACCGTCCGGAGAAAACCGCGGGGCCTGAACATACCCTTTCAACTCCACATGCTTCACCGGAGTGCTTCCATCAGCAGCCGCGGTCCAGATCTGCGCGGATGGAGCGTCGCCCGGAAGATCTGCGATAAAGGCAATGCGCTTACTATCCGCAGACCACACCACATTTCTTATCGGAAGGCTGCCTTCTACCGCGATCGTCTGTGACGATCCACCGGCAACGTTTGTGACGGTAAGTTTCTTGTCCACGATGTACGCGACCTTGGTTCCATCCGGTGAGAGCACAACATCGCTAATCCTTTTTGCGTGCGGCATGGAATCGAGAACTGCAGCGGCGTGCGAAGTCACGGGAGTTGAGTCTTGCGCGAAAAGGGAAGTACAGACCAGAGAGCTTGAGGCGATCAATAGAACTGTGGACGAGAATCGACTTTTCATGATTGGATGCATCGCGGAAGGAGTATACCCGACGAGAATCTCCGCTTGCATCTTCCTCTGACCCTGCGTTCGCGCGTATCCTCAAACTCTTGTGATGCGAAACTATTCCACATGACCTCGAAACTACACGTCGCAGTCGTTGGAGCCGGCGCTTTTGGCGGCTGGAGCGCACTTCATCTTCTCGAGCGCGGAGCCCGCGTAACCCTGCTCGACGCATGGGGACCAGGAAACTCGCGCGCTTCTTCCGGCGGCGAAACTCGCATCATGCGCGGCACCTATGGCCCCGATCAGCCCTATACGAAGCTCGCCGCCCGCGCCCTGCAGCTGTGGGCGAAATATGAACGGCAGTGGAAGCGCCAATTCCTGCATCGCACCGGCGTGCTTTGGATGGTCAGCAGCCGCGATGATGAATTCGAGCGTGGTTCGCCGCCAACGCTGCGCGAGGCGGGAATCAAATTTCTTGAACTTTCCACTTCAGAGATGAAGAAACGCTGGCCGCAAATCGACTTCGCGGGTGTCCACTGGGGAATTTACGAACCGCAGTGCGGATATCTCGATGCCCGCACCAGTTGCCAGGCTGTGGTCGATGCATTCGTGAGCCAAGGCGGAACCTATCGGCAGGCGGCGGTCTCGGCTGCCGATCTGGAGACCGCACCTCTGCACAGCCTGACGCTCTCGGATGGTTCGCGGCTCAAAGCTGACTACTATGTTTTCGCGTGCGGGCCATGGTTGGGGAAAATGTTTCCGCAAACAGTGGGCGAACTCATTCGACCCACCAAGCAGGATATTTTTTTCTTCGGCCCGCCCGCTGGAAACTCGCAGTTCACCGACGCGCATCTTCCAGTGTGGGGCGATCATGGAAAGCGATTTCTCTACGGCATCCCTGGCAGTGGCCGCCGCGGCTTCAAAGTTGCCGATGACACGCGAGGATCGGCCTTCGATCCGACCACCGGCGAGCGGGTGGTCAGCCAGGCAACGCTAAAGCGCGTCCGCGAATATATCGCCCACCGCTTTCCGGCGATGAAAAACGCTCCTTTGATCGAGACGCGCGTCTGCCAGTACGAGCAGACCCCCGACAGTAACTTTATCCTTGATCGTCATCCTCAACTAGACAACGTCTGGCTGCTGGGCGGAGGCTCCGGCCACGGCTTCAAGCACGGTCCCGCGATAGGAGAGCTGATGGCGGAGTTGGTTTTGAGGGATGGTGAACCGGAGCCAGTCTGGCGGCTGCTGAGGTTTCAAAAGAAGAACCGATAACTGCAGAGAACATAGGAGTCACAGGGTAGTTCCTCTGTGTTACCCCGTGCCCTCTGTGTTAAAGATTTTCCTTACTGAATCTGAATGACGCTCGCTGGCTCGCTCGCTTTGATTTCTGATACTCGCGCCACGACCCTCCGCGCGAACTCAAACATCGACTTGGCATGCGGCGAATTTTCGCCTTCAAGCACCACCGGCTTGCCGCCGTCACCGGATTTGCGCACCTCCGGATCAAGCTCGATGTTGCCCAGGAACGACACTCCATATTGCGACGCCATCGTCTCCGCGCCGCCGCGGGAAAAAATATCGATCTCATGATTGCAGTGCGGGCAGGTGAAAAAGCTCATGTTCTCGACTACGCCCACCAGATCCACTTTCATCTGCTTGAACATTTCGATCGCTTTACGCGCATCCTGCAGCGAAACGTCGGAGGGCGTTGAAACCACCACCGCGCCAGTCAGCGGAACATTCTGCACCAGAGACAACGCGATGTCTCCGGTCCCCGGCGGCAGATCGACGATCATATAATCTAGACGTCCCCACTCCACCATCCCCAGGAACTGCTTCACGATCTGGTGCAGCATGGGACCGCGCCAGATGATGGGCTTGTCCCCAGGATTCAGAAATCCTACGGAGATCACTTTGACGCCGTAGGCTTGCATCGGCTCTATACGATTCTCTCCAACCATCTTCGGCTGGCCGCTGACCCCCAGCATCAAAGGTACGTTCGGACCGTAGACGTCGGCATCGAGCAAGCCAACTTTGTATCCCATCTTAGCCAGAGCGACCGCCAGGTTCACCGACAGCGTGGTTTTTCCCACGCCGCCCTTGCCCGAACCCACGGCAAGAATTACATCGACACCAGGCAGCGGTTGCGGTCCCTGTGCAGGCTGACCGGGATGAGCAGGCATATGTGCGTTCAAGGAATCACTCCAGAAGAGAAATCAAGACGTCAAACCTTGATTATACAAGGCGGCCGGGGATCGTAGCGCCTCAGCGCTCTCCGCGGCATTTCTCAGCGACCTCTGCGATTGTGCTGTTGGTTCGACGAGAGCAGAAGCAAAACAGCAAAGCGCAAGAAGCGCCCTGAGAACATAGAAAAAAAATCAGTAGCCTTCGCCTTCCAGCCGCACCTTGCCGCGAAACATGCGGAACACGAAAGTGAAATATCCGAGAGCTAGAATCAGAGCAATACTCCACCAGATGATGCCGACCGTCAGCCCGTGTCGCCCGGCAGCGGTATTGTAGATGGTGAGGTTATAAGCGGCGTTCGTACTCGACGGCAAAACATTGGGATAAAGAGCAAACGCCGCGCCCACCAGCATCCCCACGATGTAAAGCGCCGAACCGACGAACGCAACTTTGTCCAGCCCTTTGCGGATCGCGTAAATCATCACTGCGAGAGCGCCAAACACCATCACCGGGACCAGATATCCCACCACGTGCTCCTTATAGTTGTCGAGAACCATAGGCTGCACGTAGCAGGTTGCGATCACTCCCACAATGGTTAGAATCAATTGTACTGGCCACGCCCACAGCGCCACGTTGCGAACGCGCAGCTGTAATTCGTTCTCCGTTTTCACGGCTACATACAATGCGCCATGCGCTGTCAACGTGACCAGCGCGATCACGCCGGTCAATACGGTATACCAGTCGAGAATTCCAGTGTTGCCGCTGGCACGGAAGTTGGTCCACAGCGGCTCAAAAAAGTATCCGTCCGCGCCGAGTGGGACGCCGCGCACTACATTGCCGAGGGCCGCGCCGAAAAAAATGGCCAGCAGCACGCTCGACCCGCAGAAGATCAAATCGAAGAATCCCATCCAGACCGGATTTTCCATGTGCCCGCGCAACTCAATCCCAATGCCGCGCAACATCAGCAGCCACAGCACCATCATCAACGGTAAATAGAATCCGCTGAAACTGGAGGCATAGAGCAAAGGGAACGCGAAATACAGCGTCCCGCCGGCAGCCAGCAGCCATACTTCATTCCCATCCCACACCGGACCAATAGCGCGCAGAATCTTTCGCCGCTCCTCGCTGGTCTTGCCCGCTGCCAAATAAATCGCGCCCGCACCCAGATCGAATCCGTCAAGCACCACATACGCCGCAACCATCACGGCCACAATCATGAACCATAGCGTTTCCATTACGCTCCTTGCAAAAAACTTGCGCTTCTAGTGCTGCAAAATAACTTCCGCCGCCGGCCCCTGCTCAATCTCCCGCCGCACCAGAAACAGAAATAAAATGCCGAGCACCGTATACATGCCGAGAAAACCCAGCAGCGTGAACATTCCGTTGCCCGCCGATACCATCTTCGAATATCCGTCCGCCGTACGCATCAGGCCATAAACCAGCCAAGGCTGCCGCCCTAATTCTGCTGTCATCCATCCCGCCGTGTTGGCGATGTAAGGGAAGGGAAGCGCCAGTAATAAAATCCACAACATCCAGCGCGTCGAGAATAATTTTCCACGTAAAAGTAGGAAAGCGGCGACCACCATAATTGCGATGAAGATCGTCCCCAGCCCCACCATGATGTGATAACTGTAATAAAGTAGTGCAATGTTTTGCGGCCACAGATCCGGCGGGAAAGAGTCGAGGCCTTTCACCTCCGCCTTCCATGCCCGGTAAGTCAAAAAGCTCAGCGCGTCGGGGACTTCAAGCGCATTATCAATCTTGCGTTCTTCTACATTCGGTTGTCCAAGAATTACGAGTGGTGCCCCCGGCTGGCTGACGAACAGCGCTTCCATCGCGGCAAGCGTGACCGGCTGGTTGACAGCTATCATGCGTCCCTGACCGTCCCCGGTGGGAAACAACTGCAGCACGCTGAAGATCAATCCAGCGATTACCCCTACGCGCACGAAAACCCGCCCATGCGCTTCAAATTTTCCCCACAGCAAATAAAACGCGCCCACAGACGCCATTACGATCGCGCCCGTAATTACGGCGCCACTCATGTTGTGCGCGTACTGCCACCACGCCCAGGGATTCATCACCAGTTCCCAGAAGCTTGAGAGTTGCAGCGATCCATTGGGCGCTGTCGCATAGCCCACCGGATGCTGCATCCACGCGTCCGTGGCAATAATGAAATAACCCGAAAGCCACGATCCCAAAAACACCGCTACCGCCGACCACCAGTGCCCGCGCGGGCCCAGCCGCTTTTCTCCATAAAGAAACAGCCCGAGAAATGCGGACTCCAGGAAGAAAGCGAACATGCCTTCCATAGCCAACGTCTGCCCGATCACTCCACCCGCATAGCGCGAAAAGTGCGACCAGTTCGTGCCGAACTGAAATTCCATGGGAATCCCAGTCACTACGCCGAGCAGGAAATTAATGCCGAAAATCTTTGCCCAGAAGCGCGCCGCCTGATTGTAGACCTCGTCTTTGCGCCGAAGACCGAGCGTCTTGAGCACCACGATCAGCGGCGCCAGCCCCATGGTGAGTTGCGGGAAAAGATAGTGGAAGGTAATTGTGAATGCGAAATGAATGCGGTGAACGAGAAGCGCACTATCCATAGAGTCCCGCCAGAAATGAGTAGGCTACGCTTTACCCGGAAGACAGGCTGTGACGAGCGTCACATCGAGTCTACCGTTTTGCCTTGTGCCGCCGCTCCGTTTCCGCCCGCCGGATGTCACGCCGCCGTCCGGCATCGTCATAACGTTGCCGCTGCTCGTCGGTCTCGGGAATCACCGGGGCAACTTTCAAACGTTTTCCGTTACCATCGATTGCGACGAAAGTGAGATGTGCCGACGCGACGTGCTGTGACCGGTCGGCGATGTAGTTCTCCACAAACACTTTTACTCCCACTTCCATCGAAGTCTGAAAAACCCGGTTTACCGAAGATTTCAGGATGATCAAGTCGCCCACTCTAACCGGAACCAGGAAGTCAATATGATCCACCGAAGCCGTCACCACATAACTGCGGGCATGCCGGTGAGCCGCCATCGCGCCCGCCAGATCGATCCAATGCATCAACCGGCCGCCGAGCAGTGCGCCGAGTGGATTCGCATCATTCGGCAAAACAATCTCCGCCATCTCCGATTGCGAATCCCGCACCGGACGCGGCGTCAGCGTTTCTTCGCTCATAGTCTTCCCCTGCTTCCTGTTGATGCCTTTCTCTTCTCGTGGATGGATGCGATGGACCGAAGGGCATATCAGCTCGCTAGAGCTGGATTCGCTTCCCGTCTCTTTCTTTTCTCCACATACGACGCAAGAAAACATTCCGCCATCCGCTGCACGCGGTCATCGGAATGCCTCAACTCCCAACATGCGCCCACCGCGTCAAACATCAATGTGCCATGCTCCACCGGAAGATGGTCTCGCTCACAAACATAACGAACCTGAATCTGTCCGCCAGTTAAATTCCCGCCTTCAGCAAGAACAGTTCGCGCCCCAAAGCGTATCGAATCCCATGCGCGTTTTTGAGGCAAGCGCCCACAGTTCGCCGCATAGCCCAGATTGCAATACTCGCGCAGTTCGTCCGGCGATGGAACGGTATTCTCATGTCCCGGCGCCGTGCAGTGCCCGCTCCATCCACAACCGAGCGGAAGCCGGCTGGCGTGCGGCCACGAACCATTGTCTAACTTCTCCATCGGCATAAAAAATGGACACGCCACCACAGCCTCCATAAACCGCCAAATTTATTCGGGACTGCTCATTCTACTCTCAGGCTGAACTCGAATCACCGTTCCTGTAAGGCCACAGATGTATCTGGCGTTTATACTAATCTCGTCTTCATTTAAGAACTGAGAACTGAGAATTACCTTATGGACCGCATCGCCGCCCTCAACGACATTCTTACCCAGAGTCCCGACGACACCTTCGCCCGCTACGGTTTGGCAATGGAGTACTCGAAGCAGGGCGACCTGGACCGCGCACTTGCAGAGTTCTCCATCCTGCTGAAATCCAATCCCGATTACACTCCGGGATACTTCATGGCTGCCCAAACGTTAGTTCGAGCCGATAGAGTCAGCGACGCCAAGACAATGCTCAATGATGGTATCGCCTCCGCCCGCCGCACGGGAAATTTGCACGCTCAATCCGAAATGGAAGCCCTGCTGACCGATCTAGGATAGTTCGCGAGTTCGAGCGTATCGGGGCGCCCCTGTGCGCCCCTGTGTCCCCAGTGTTAAAGCCTTCGATCTCGCAGAAATCATTTCGCCATCCTACCCATCGCCCGCTCCACCAGTCGCGGAAAATGCTGGTAGATCCTCACTGGGATGTGCATCGTCCACGGCACAATCACTTCCTTCTTCTGCTTTAAATATCCCTGCAGCGTAGCCCGCGCGACGCGCTCCGCAGTTATTCCTCGCACTGACTTTGGACGCACCCGCTTCATCTCATTCCCCTGCACCGCATTCTCCCCAAACGCCGTCCGCACATAGCCAGGGCAAACCGTCAGTACGTGGATTCCATCTTTTTCCAACTCCACGCCGGCGCCTTTTCCGATCGCATTCATAGCAAATTTGGTCGCGCTGTATGCCGCGTGGAACGGCATGGGAATGTGGCCCGCCACACTCGAAATATTGATGATTGTTCCGCCGCCTTGCTGGCGCATCACCGGAATCACAGCCTGCATAGCCGCTACCGCGCCAAAAAAATTTGTCTCGAACATCTCCCGGCACGCTGCCATATCCATTTCAGCCACGGAATCGAGCAGCCCATGCCCCGCATTGTTCACCCAAACGTCGATCCTTTGGAAATGATGCATGGTGAGTCCGATGGCGCGGTCAATCTCCTCGCGATGCCTTACATCGCAAGCCATCGCCAGCGTTCGCTCCGCATGACCAATCCTTGCCCGCGCAGCTTCCACACGGCCAGCATCGCGCGAGAGCATAATTACGCTCGCCCCGTGATCGGCAAAAATCCTGGCAATCGCTTCCCCGATCCCCATCGAAGCGCCGGTTACCACCACAACTTTCCCTGCGAGTTCCATGACGTGCTTTTATGCTACGGAGTGTCCGAAGTCAACCTGCGTTGGCCGCCCTCAATGCTTTCGTCCTAAACTGGCGACGGCGTTGAGCGCAGCCCAAGAGTAGTTAATTCGTTTTTCTTCGTGAACCTTCGTGCCCTTAATGGTTAGTCTTGATCGTGGCGCCGAGCCGATTATTGTAGTCAGATACAATCAAAAAGCGCTTCCGTTCTGGAGATCTAGTTTGTGCCTTCCCTCATTCCCCTGTTCCCGCTCGATGTTGTCCTACTTCCCAGCGCTCCTCTGCCGCTGCACATTTTCGAGCCGCGCTACAAAGAAATGATCGCCGAATGTCTGGCGCAGAATCGGTTCTTCGGAGTGGTTCGTGCCCTCGAACAAGGTCTCGCCGAAGTGGGATGCACCGCCGAAATCATCACCGTGGTGAAGGAATATCCCGATGGTCGTCTCGACCTGGTCGCCGAAGGCCGCAACCGTTTCGAAATCGTCGCCGTGAATCAGGATCGTACATTCCTGCAAGGCGAAGTTCTTATGATCGAGGATGAACCGGGCGCGCCGCCGCAGGAAGATGCCGCGCGGGCCGCTCAGCTGCACTCCGAACTGCTGGCCATCGCCGGAGCCAAACAAGATCTCTCCGCCGCCGACCCCGCGTTACTCTCGTTCTATCTAGCCGGCTCCTTGCCCCTCGATCTGGATTTCAAACAGAAATTGCTTTCTCTGCGCTCCGAGGCCGACCGGCTTTCCCTCCTCATCACTTATCTCGAAACCCTCATTCCCAATCTCCACCGCGCCGCCCGCGCCCGGGAAAAAGCCGGAGGCAACGGCCACATCCATTAAAACTTCTGGGCTCGAAGCATTACCCTGTGAACCCTGTGTCCCCGGTGTTAGAGATTTTGCTGATTTTGCCGAGGTCAACGAACAGAAAGCCGAAGCCCGAACCGCGTATAATCCAGAAAAGTATTTCCCCGGGGGTTCCTCATGAGTCTTCCACGCACGCTCGGCGAATTGCGCCGCAGTCCATTTTCTGAAGAACGTCTGCGCACCCGCCGCGTGAAAGATGAACTCCGCGACAACCTCATTGCCCGCCTGCGCCAACACGACGACTCCACCATTTTCCACGGCATCGTCGGATATGAAGACACCGTCGTGCCGCAAATCGTGAATGCGATTCTTTCGCGCCACAATTTCATTCTGCTCGGCCTCCGCGGACAGGCCAAAAGCCGCATCCTGCGCGCGCTGACGACACTGCTCGATCCGCACATGCCGTACCTGGCAGGCTGTGAAATTCGCGACAATCCCTATGCTCCCATTTGCCGACGTTGCCGGGAAGAAGTCGCGCGCCATGGCGACGAAACACCAATTTCTTATCTCATGCCCGATGACCGCTACGTGGAAAAACTAGCCACGCCCGATGTCACCATTGCCGACCTCATCGGCGATATCGATCCCATCAAAGCCGCCCGCGGCGGTCACGAACTCTCGAGCGAGTTCACGGTTCACTACGGCCTGCTGCCTCGCGCCAATCGCGGCATCTTCGCCATCAACGAACTCCCCGACCTCGCGGGAAAAATTCAGGTAGGCCTGTTCAACATCATGCAGGAAGGCGACGTGCAGATTAAGGGCTATCCCATTCGTCTGCCACTCGATCTCGCCATCGTCTTCAGCGCGAATCCCGAAGACTACACCGCCCGCGGAAAAATCATCACTCCGCTCAAAGACCGGGTCGGCTCCGAAATTCGCACTCACTATCCTGCAACCGTGGATGAAGGCATCGCCATCACCGCGCAGGAAGCCTGGACCAGCCGCAATGGCCACGCTTCGCACATGCCCGCCTACATTCAGGAAGTCATCGAGCGTATCGCCTTCGCCGCCCGCGAAGACAAGAAAATCGACAAGCGCTCCGGCGTAAGCCAGCGCCTGCCCATCTCTGCCATGGAGAATGTAATCTCGAACGCCGAACGCCGTGCCTTGCGCAACGACGAAAAGCTTGTCGTGCCGCGCGTCAGCGACGTATACGCCGCGCTCCCCGCCATTACTGGCAAACTTGAGCTCGAATACGAAGGCGAAATGAAAGGTGCGGACTTCGTCGGTCGCGAACTGATCCGCTCGGCTATCGCAAAAACCTACGACCAATATTTTACCGGCGCCAATGTGCAGCAAATCGTACAGTGGTTCGACCTGGGCGGCGAAATCCAGTTATCCGATTCCGTCTCCGCCGCGGAAGCGCTCGAGAACCTAAAAGAGATTCAGGGCTTGATCGACAAGATGGGTCCGCTCGGCGTCTCTCCCAAAGAAAGTCCGGAGCAACAGGTCTCGGCCGCAGAATTCATCCTCGAAGGCTTGCACGCCCACAAGCGCATCGGCCGTAACGAAGAACGCGTCTTCAAGGCCGGAGAAAAGAAGCCCGAACCGCGCTCCGAAAAAAGTTTCGAGAAGGAAGAACCGCCGTATAGGCAACGGAGACAATTCAACTAGCGCGATCGTTGGCGTCGATCACTCTTATGATCTCTGCGAAGCGCATCGTAAGCATATTTCGCCAAACGGGTGGCAGCGGCGAATTTACGAAGTCGATCGATGAGCTTACCGACGCTCAAGTTAAATCGTTCCCACAGGATGTAGGCAAAGAGACGCCGTTGATTGTTAGCATGCGCTCGGCAGATGAATGGTTTGTCCTGACCCCCTCCCACCTTGTTCTGAAAGATCGCGATGTGTTGCGTAGAGTCCCGTTAGAACACGTCGAGTGGATCGTTACCCCTGAGGATGCCGAGTTCAAGTCTCACGGCGGGAAACTCGGCGTGCTACTCCGGGACGGGTCGGCGGTAAGCCTCCACGTAGAAGCGGGCAGACCATACGTCTCTTTGATGAACGTCTTTATGTACATTGCACGGGTGACAGGGCCTCCGAGCCACAGGGCATTGACTGGGGCTTGGCGTGCTCCGACGAAGCTCCTATGAAGAGAATTCGCTACTCCAAATACGTGCCCGACCCCGCCGGCGAGATGAGCATGGAAGACTTGCTCGGCGCGCTCTCCGACTACCTGCTGCAAAGCGGCTTCCAGAGCGACATGTGGTACGAGATGCCCGAAGGCGAACAGACGCTCGACGATCTCAAACGAGCCATCGAGCAAGCCCTTATGGACGGCGATGCCTTCGACGAAGAAATGCGCGAACGTCTGCAACAGATGGCGATGGACGGCGAGCTCGACGAACTCATCGAAAAGTTAATCGAGCGGATGCAGCAGGAAGATTACATCTCCATCGATCAGCCCCCCGATCCATCCCGCCCATCCAGCGTCGGCGGCCAACTTGGCGAGAATCAATCACAAACCAAATTCGAAATCACCGACAAGAGCCTCGACTTCCTTGGCTTCAAGTCACTCCGCAATCTTCTCGGTTCTCTCGGCAAATCCAGTTTTGGACGCCACGACACTCGCGACCTCGCTACCGGCATCGAAGCCAGCGGGTCTTCAAAAACCTACGAGTTCGGCGACACTCTTAATCTCGACATTACCGCCACGCTCTCCAGCGCCATCCAGCGCGAAGGCCTCGCGCTGCCGCTGAACATCGAATACTCCGATCTGCAAGTTCATCAGTGCGAATATCAATCTTCGTGCGCAACGGTGCTCATGCTCGATTGCTCGCACTCGATGATCCTCTACGGCGAAGATCGCTTCACGCCGGCGAAAAAAGTCGCCATGGCGCTCTCGCATCTCATTCGCACGCAATATCCCGGTGACTCGCTTTCGCTCGTACTCTTCCATGACTCCGCCGAAGAAGTTCCTCTCTCACAACTTGCTCGCGTCAAAGTCGGTCCTTATTACACCAACACGCGCGAAGGCCTGCGCCTGGCGCAAAGAATTCTGCAGCGTCAACGCAAAGACATGAAGCAGATCGTCATGATCACGGATGGCAAACCCTCCGCCCTCACCCTCGAAGACGGACGCATCTACAAAAACGCCTTCGGCCTCGATCCCCTGGTCGTCAGCCAGACGCTCGAAGAAGTGTCGAAGTGCAAACGCGCCGGAGTTCTCATCAACACGTTCATGCTCGCGTCCGATTATGGCCTGGTGCAATTCGTCCAAAAAGTCAGCGAGATGTGCCGCGGCAAAGCTTACTTCACCACTCCCTACACGCTAGGCCAATACCTGCTGATGGATTACATGTCGAGAAAAACCAAGACAATTCACTAACGGAAGCCTGAAGAGGTTTCGTACTACCCTGTGTTCCCCTGTGCCCCCTGTGTTAAAGATTTTTTCTCAGCCCTGATCTACTGATACTCTTTAATCTTCATGGCAAATTGCATTCGATGTGGCCGCCAGTTATCTGGCTTCACCTTCGGCAAGAAGATCTGCCAGTGGTGCGTGCAGCACGAAAAGTATCAGCGGGGCGAAATCGCCGATGACGCGCATCAGCCAGTCATGCGCACCCCGTGGGTCCGCCGCGGCGAATCCACCATCACTCTCACGCAAATATTTTTCGGTATCAACGTTGCGGTGTTCCTGGGCATGGTGCTCTCGTCTTCCTCCATCATGGATTTTCCCGCGCAGGTGTTGGTGCAGTGGGGCGCCAACGTAGGTGCGTTCACGCTCAGAGGGGAATGGTGGCGCCTGCTGACTTGCGTGTTCGTTCACGGCGGCTTGCTTCACATCGCCTTCAATATGTGGTGCCTGTGGGATCTGGGCGCGCTCAGCGAATCGCTCTATGGCCGCTGGACCTTCGCCGCCGTTTACCTGATCTCGGGCCTGGGAGCTAGCCTCGCGAGCGTGACGTGGAATCCTTATGTGATGAGCGTCGGTGCTTCCGGAGCCATCTTCGGACTGGCCGGTGCCCTCATCGCCGCTTTCAAGCTAGGCGAATTTTCCGTGCCGCGCAGCGCACTCTCGGGCCCGCTTCGCAGCCTGATGGTCTTTGTAGTTTTTAATTTAGCTTTCGGAGCTGCATCCGGCGTTACAGACAATGCCGCGCACGTCGGAGGCCTCATCACTGGATTGATTCTGGGCGCACTCATCGCCCTTCTCGCTCCGCGCCAAGAGCAGGTCCCGCGACGCGCTGCTGTTTTTCTAGTTACGCTTCTCGTTCTTGCCGGAGGTGCCACCGAACTGGCTCACCACTACGGTTTGCCCCTGCGCCTGGGTCGAGCACCTTTTGCGCGAACCAATAATGCCCCTGAGAATATTCCCGCCGTTCCTGGATTGATGAAGGTCGATAAGAGGAAGCAGCGTGTCTAGCTCTTAGTCAGATCTCCTACCGCCCGCCAGGCCTGATTGATCGCTTCGTCTGTATACGCGTAAGCTCCCGCGTCAGCGTTCGCGATTGCAATTCTTCCGAAGGTCTTTCTCGCGACTTCGCACGGAGTCGTGCCGCCCGCCAGCCAGAACGAATCCCATAGCGAGTTGTATTCGTAGGCGTAACCGTGCGGCCAGCGGTTTACCGTAATAGCGGCGATGTCGCGCGCGGGATCGAATCCTCCCGCTCCCAGCGTGCGGGCAAGTTGGCCGCGAATTTCGCGCTCCATGGTTTCAAACGTTGTGTTGTATAACTCAATGCGGCCCAGAGTATGCTGCTCTCGCGATGGCCGGCCAGGCTGGCACGGAGTCTTCATCATGTGCACAACAATCGGCTGCTCCGGCTGGCGCGCGCATTCATAGCCGCCAATGCTCACCGCAAGGTCGAGCGCCATGCGCGTGTGATAACAGCCAGGAGCATACACTGCATTCGTTTTCAATTTCTGGAACGAGGTCCAGTTGCGTAGCGCGACGTTGGTATAGAGCAGTGGAACCTTCTGCGCTGAAGCCAGAGCATCGCGTTGCGCCTGCGGCAGTTCCTGGCAAATGTAGGGAATCACCACATGCCAGCACGCCAGCACGCAATTCTTTGCCCGCGCCGTATACACTTTGCCGCCGCGTGCATAGGCGACTTCCACTTCTTTCGCGGATGCCGCGTCTCCAATATGTTTTACCCGTACCGCCGTGCTGTTCAATCGGATCTTCACCGGCGATGTTGCCGAATCCAGCTTGGAATAATTCGCCTTTGCCAGAACCACGTCCGGCGCCGTATTCCCCGGCATGACATCTGGAATCAGTTGCCGGACCAGCAGCCGCGCGATGCTCGCGTTGCCATCGGGAAAATGAAAGAAATATTTCTCCGCCTCTTCATTCGGAATCGCGTCGCGGTTCATTCCTTTACCGGGAGTGGGATCGAGCTTCATCCCGGCAAAGCCGGGCATATCGAATCCCCAGGCATCCTGCGCCGCGACTGCATCAATGCCCAAACCAAACAGAGGCTGGGGCACGGCTTGAAAAACTTTCACCACATCCTCGTGAGCTTTCACTACTTCTCTTAGAAAATTGGCGTAGCTGATGCGGGCGAGCTTCGCTTTCTTCTCGGTGGAAGTCAGGCCCGGAAAGTAATCGACCTGATCGCGTAGCAATCGCTCGAAATCGGCCTTGGCTTGCGGCGCAATCGGCGCCTGCGCCAGCATTTGCTTCCAGGCGGAGTGTTCATTGGAATCGATGTAATCTTTTTCGCCGCCGCTGAATGTTGCCGGACTCACTACCAGGCGATCCACTCCGAAAGTTTCTTTATCGAAGAAGATTTTCGATCCCAGTCCAAACGAATGATAAAGATTCGCGTCGTGATACTTGGGATAGGAAGCAACATCGATCCCCAGCTCCTCGATCACTGCGCGCGCCACTTGGCTATACGGAGCAGGACTCTCAATCGAATACGTTCCGCCGAAACCAAGGCGGAAGGCATCGCTCACGCGAAATTCGTTGCGCTTGGCGTGTCCGCCAAAGTCGTCGTGATTGTCGAGGATAAGAATGCGAGCGTTTGCGCCTGCATTCTTGCGATAGAAATGCGCAGCCGCGAGCCCGCTGATTCCGCCGCCCACAACGATAAGATCGAAAGACTCGCCGGTATCCTGCGGCGTCCCGGCTGTATCCCAGAAAGTGCCATCGCGCAAGGCGTGTGCCGCGTCGAACGAGCCCGGATGACTGCCGCGCATGCCAGTAAGCGCCGGAGGATAGTAGCTAGGAGACTTTTCCGGATTGAAATCGCCACCGAATAGTTGCCACGGCATCATGGCAGCGCCTGCGGTCACCGCCATGCCATTGAGAAAATCGCGCCGCGTGATGCGGCGGTTCATTCCGAGTTCGCGGTCGGTTTGGTCGCTCATCTACTGGTCGGCTTTCTTTACCGCCAGTTCTGCACCCTGAAAACCAATGCGGCTGTGCGTGCCATCGCAGAAAGGCTTGTTGACGGAGCCACCGCAACGACACAGAGAAAATGCCGGTTTGCCGGTGAGATCATACGGAGTTCCGTTCGCATCGACCAGTTCCACCGAACCCTCCGGCGCCTCGACGCGAAATGGACCATTGGGACGCACAGTGATCTTTACCTGAGCCATCAGTAAGATTCCTCCAACCTTGTGGGATTCTAGTAAGGATAAAAGATATCACTAAGGGCAAGGGCGTGTCGCCGGCTCCGGCTAAATGTCAAATACACGGGTGCTGCGCAGTTCAGCGGCATTTGTACCGGTGCAACGCATTCTTCCAGTACCAACAACGCAAGGCTGCCATTGCGCCGGTGGTGACAAGTCTTCGTCATTGAGAGAACGTTGTCGCGTCGCCCCTTTAGACCAGCGCCCATCCAGACTTCCGTTTTTCCGCGGCGATACTCCCAGCAGTCGTCATAGAAGGTGATTCCGCCATCGACCGCTTGATGGGTTTACGGAGAAAGTTGGGATCAAGCTGCCAGGGATTTGGCGCGGATCAGGCTATGGTACAAATCGAGATAGTCGTCGATCATCCGTTTTGCAGTGAAGCGCTCACGGGCGCGAGCGAACGCTCGATCGGCGTAGGCCTGGCGCAAGGGCCGGTCGGAATCGAGCTGGGCAAGAATTGCGGCCAGGCTGCTGGCGTTGTTCGTGCGGAAGTAAAGCGCGGCGTCCCCCCACACTTCGCGGAAGCTTGGAATATCGTTGGCCACAAGTGCGCAGCGGGAGAAAGCGGCGTCAAGCGGGGCCATGCCAAGCGGTTCGTAGCGCGCTGTGGCGGCGTAGACGGCGGCCCGGCTGTACAGCGCGCGTAGTTGAGACTCAGTCTGTGGGCCGCGGATCGCGACGGTTGCCTGGCTGGTCGATACTTTGACGTCCGCGCGAATGGGGATGCGCGGAACCGGCACAGTTTGTTCCGCTCCAACAATGCAGACCGGAAATGGATGTACGTGCTGGGTCAGCAGAAAGACTTGCTTGCCCGCGTCGACCAGGCGGCCAATCGAAAGAACGGAGTCGTCTTTGCTGATGTACGGATTAAAGAAAATCGGATTGCGTCCGGGATAGATGATCGCCGCCCGCCGTGGCCGGCTGTAAGTCGAGATCAGAGTGTTGAGCATGCACGCCGAGGGGGTTACCACCGCATCCGCGGCAGCGATGCCGCGCATAATGGTTTCTCGATACCACTTCAGCCAGCGCGTGGGCCGCGGCGAGCAACCCTGCACCGCCTCCGCCCAACTGATAAGGTCACCGTGAGCCATCACCACGCGCGGAACATCGACCGAAAGATCGCCGTGACAGAACTGGTGCAGCTGCAGCAAATCCGGACGTACTTCACGCACCAGGTTGGCCAGAAATTCCGAGGATTCGGCAAGATCTTGCGGAGCCTCGTCCATCCACTCCAGCCGGAAGGCCGTGGGCCGGTATTCCAGGCCGTGCAAACGATCCATCCAAGAGGTCTGGTCGGGGAGAGGAATTTCGCCGAACGTCACGAGGGTTACTCGCAACCCGCGCGTCACCAGGCCAGTAACGAGTTCCCGAGCGTAAGTCCAGGAACCGGACATCGTATCGGCAGTGACCAGAACGTGCAAAAAGGCTCCTCAAGCATGCGGAACGCCGCCATAGACGAGCGATTCGCTGCGAAGCTGCCCTATTCTAGTGCAGAACGAGGTCAGGGACGAAAACTTTTCTTGCATACCCTGCCGCTTTGCATGGTTCTGGAGGAAATATTTTTCTCCGGGCCGTAGCCGTTGCGAGGATCAGGTCAGTTCGCCCCCAGCCTAAGCCGCATTTCGCGCGCCAAATTGTCGACCGCCCGAATTTTTTCCGCCGCCGGGCCGGGCACGCCAGGAACGGACATTGCCAGTTCGCAGGAAAGCAGCATGGAGGTGAGGCTCTCCCCCATCTCGCTGCGAAATTGTTGCTCGACCGAACGGCGGGCCTGGGTTTCTTCCCGCTTGCGGCGGTGCAACGCGGAGCGAACTTCCCTCACCAGCCGCTCCATACCACTGACTGCGAAGTTGATATAAACCGGAAATGCTGTGTCCAGATGTTCCAGTACTTGGTCGCTCTCGGCGGGTTCGTTTTCGAGAATAAATTGATCCATGACCACGGCCGAATAAGTTTGTTCCCGCAACCGGGCCATAGCCTGCTGTAAATTTTCTGCCCAATGGGTTTCATTCCCAGTGGACTCGTTCAAAGTGGCGGCGCACTCTGGTCCGCGTGCTGACGGTGTGATAAGTAAAATCATGCCACTTCAGTAGCACGTCAGGTTCCACGCTTAATTTTATTGAAAGGGTGAGAGTTATCGAGCGCGCCCAGCCTGTGCCTTCCATTGCGGACCGTGAGCCAATCCAAATTGAAATTGGTTGCATCGTTCCACATTTAAGCGTGAGCTGCATAGTCTTTCAACTTGCGATACAGAGTGGTCTTGCCAATGCCCAATAGCCGCGCGGCTTGCAACTTATCGCCGTTGAGTTCGGCAATGGCGCTAAGTATGGTTAGCCTTTCCAACTCAGCCATGGGGACGATCTTATTGTGGCCGTTTCCATTTCCGTTGCTCGGCACGACGATCGCCGTTCGTCCGATTGCCGGCGGCAGATCGCCAACATGGATGAGCGGTCCGCTGGTGAACGCGCAAGTCCGTTCCAGACAGTTTTCCAGCTCTCGAACATTGCCGGGCCAGTCGTAAGCCAACATCACTTTCAGGGCTTCATCGCTGATGATCTTCTCCTGACCCGAGGCGCGCGCCGCACGCTCCATAAAGTGAGCAATCAGCACCGGGATATCTTCCCGGCGCTCGCGCAGCGGAGGAATCCGCAGGCTAAGAACGTTAAGCCGGAAATATAAGTCGCGCCGGAAAGCCCCTCCCATCACCGCCTGCTCCAGATCGCGGTTGGTGGCTGCGAGGATACGGACGTTGATGGGAATGCGCCGCGTGCTTCCCACCGGGCGAATTTCCTTTTCCTGAATGGCGCGCAGAAGTTTGGATTGAAGATCGACCGGGAGTTCTCCCACTTCATCGAGAAATACAGTTCCGCCTTCGGCAATCGCTAGCAATCCGTCTTTCGCCTGATTAGCCCCGGTGAATGCGCCCCGGACGTAACCAAAAAGCTCGCTTTCGATCAGCGTAGGCACCAGCGACCCGCAGTCGACGGGAATGAAAGGTTTGTCGCGAAAGTTTCCCGAGTAATGGATGGAGCGCGCCACCATTTCTTTTCCCGTGCCGCTTTCCCCCAGAATCAGCACGGGGTGCGAGCTGCTCGCCGCCTTGGAGATAATGCGGTACAACTTCTCCATTTCCGGCGCGCGCCCAACCAGCCCGCCATATCCCTGCTTGGATTTCAGCTTCTCCCGCAGGATCCGATTTTCGGTCTTCAGCTTGAGATGGTTCGAGACGCGATCCAGCAGCAGCTTGAGTTCGTCAATGCTGAACGGCTTGGTGACATATTCGTAGGCCCCATGCTTCATGGCCTGAACCGCCGATTGCACGGTTCCATAGCCGGTCACTACAATCACCAGCACTTCCGGACGCTGCGCTTTGATCTGCCGCAAGACCTCGAGACCACTCGCCCCCGGCAATCGCAAATCGAGCAGGACAGCATCCATACTGTGACTCTGCAACAGACGATAGGCGTGCTCTGCGGAATCGGCGACATGGGCGATAAATCCCAGTGATAATGCCACTTCCCGGCAAGCTTCCCGAATCGAGCGTTCATCATCGACGATGAGCAGGTTGAGAAAATTCGCGGCCAGAATTTGCGGTGTGGGGATCGACGGACTGATGGCGGCTGACGTCATAAGAGGGATTCCTTCTGAAGCTCGTGAACTACGGTTAGGGAGTTATCGGATTGTGGAGTGGAAATACCGGTAAAATCTGCGCTGGCCGACTGAATGATCCGAGGAAGCAAAATCACGACTCGAGTGCCCCGTCCCGGCTCACTTTCGAAGTGAATCAACCCGCCATTTGAAGTCACAATACCGCGGACCGTAGTTAATCCCAAACCTGTACCTTGGCCCGCCTCCTTGGTGGTGAAGAAAGGGTCGAATACGCGCTGTCTTGTATTTGTGTCCATGCCGCAGCCGTTGTCGCTAACCGAAAGAACGATGCAGGGAAAAGCGACCTGATCGGCGGACCCCGAGCTGGGAACGCTCTGAAACTTGGAGTTACTGGTCTCGAGAACAATGCGGCCTCCAGCGGGCAGGGCATCTCGCGCATTCAAAACAAGATTGACCAGGATCTGCTGCACTTGCGCGGGGTCGATCTTGACCAGGCCTAGCTCTGGGTCAAGTTTGAGTTCGAGCACAATATTTTCGCCGATGAAATGGGTCAGCAGATCCTGCATCGCCTCGGCAATTTGGTTCAAGCACAAGGTGCGAACCTGAGAGGCGCGTGGCCGGGCAAAAACCAGCAACTGACGCACCAAGTCCGCAGCCTGCACAATCGCCGAACGGATCTCTTCGGCATAGCGACGCCGGCGGTCGCTTGCATTCAAATTTGCCAGCAACAGGTCGCAATACAGCAGCACTCCGGTCAGGAGGTTGTTGAAGTCATGCACCACACCCCCCGTTAGGCGGCCTACCGTTTCCCATCGCTGCGACTGAAGCAAACTCTCCTCGACAGCACCATTTTCGCCATCCGGGTCAGCTATGAGCAACGCATGCACTGCTTCCTTTCCGTAAGCGGGAAGTCGCCAGCCTGTCCAGGTCTTTGGCCTCATCCCAGGTTCAACCGCCGCTGCTTGCACGCGGATGCTGTCGCGGGTCGAATCCAATAGTTGGCAGAGAAGCGATTTGGTTGCCTCGCGGTCTTCCGGAAGAACCAAGTCATAAATTTGCAGGGAGCGCTTTTCACCCCGGCCTGACTCAATATCTCGTTCAAAAACCGGATTCATCTGCACGATAGCTCCCTCCGAATTGCACCTCGCGGCGGCAACCGGAGCGTGTTCGAAGATGGAACGGAAAGCCGTTTCGGTGGTTTCAGCGACAATCTGTTCCGTCCAGGGAAATGGAGTGGCCGTGTTCATATTGATACTTTGCCGTGGAAGAAGCAGGAAAGGAACTGCAAGATGCCTCGACTGATACCTCGGTGCTTCCCAAAACGGGACCCAAGCACCGCCTTGCGGCATGCCTTCCCAAGTTCAAGCGTCACTCAAGTTCAAGCGTCACTCAAGTTCAAGCGTCACTATAGGAGGCCCAATCTGACACCGCGAAGGGCAGACGTCACCCGTTTCTCCAACGGATCTGTGCAAAACTAGCTAAGAGATTTAAGGTGTTATGTTTAAAAGGAAATAATTAAACATCCACACAAGTGAATGGAGAGACGCGCCCGTCCGGAACCTTAACGTTTGGCGATCGAGTTTGCGTCGGGAAACGCCACTGGAGCGGTAAGGCGGAAAGTCAGCCGGTGCCCTTTTTGGATTCGACAGCAGTGAGATTCCACCGCCACTCCGGAAGCTACGTTCAAGGGAACGTTCGACTCGGAAGTTCCCCTGGCGAACAGGCTGGATGTTCGAAGCCCAAAAACTCGGCCATCCACGGCAACGGTGTTCAAAGTGAGCTCAACATAGCCCGGATCGGGATTGGATCCCGGCCGGGGCACAGATGGTTGCGCAAACTCGACGTACCCTGAGACCGGAGCACCGGAAGCGATCAACGTATCTCCGTCAATCGCCAGGCGTCCATCTACCGATGCGGCGAATGCATCCCCGGGGCGAATCTGCGAAAAGGCCAACGAATTCTCCAGCCGCACCGTGATGAGCGTGCCTGCGGGAAGGCTCCGGAAATGGGATGTCGCCGGGAAAGGCGTACTGACGGTCGGCTTGCCGTCTGAAGGCACCGCCGGATGAACCGTGTCGTCATTTACCTGATCCGGATTCTGGTGGAAGGGAAGGGGTTGCTCGGCCGCTGTGGAACTCGGGGCTACATCGCCTCGGCGAATCATACTGGAACGAGCGCAACCCGCAACCAAGCTGAGCGCAGCGCAGAGCACAAACAAAACCAAGGTAGAACCGGGCCGCACTCGACGCTGTACCATGCTAAGTATCGTTGCTCGAACTAGTCTCCTTGAGCTAGTGGCAACTGAAGTACCAGATCCCGGCTATAAGAATCAGAGGGTTGCACAGTTAAGAGGCATCGGCGCGGGTAGAAGTTGCTTTGTGCCGTGCAAAAAAAATCGCGGAGAGCGTGACGCTCTCCGCGAGTCATTACCGAGAACTGCGGCTTAGTTCGATCCGCCGCCGGCATTCGCGCTCTGTGATTCGTTTTCCGGCTGCGCGATCACACCATCGAACGGCGTCGCCGCTACGTAGCGCCCGTGCACTACGCTGATGCGGCGCAGCGGGTATCCGGCATCCGGTCCACGCTGCCAGCTGCTGCCTCCGTCAGTGCTCTCGAAAACCACGCCAGTCTGACCGCTGGTAGCAAGCAGACGCTTATGGCTTCCATCGTAAGCCACCGACGTGATGTCCTTATCGGGCAAACCGGTAAGTACGTGGTTCCAGCTCTTGCCCGAGTCCGTGCTATGGAAAACGCCTTCACGCGTCGCGACCAGGACTTGTCCATCCGGGGTCACGGTCACGTTGCGGATGTTGATTGGATAGGAAGCCAGTACCGCAGGCTGCCAGATTTTTCCTTCATCCTGCGAAACCAGGACTTTGGATCGCGTTGCGGCGACCACCAGGGCATCCTGCGCCTGCACCGCAACGAAATCCTTCTCGCCTTCCACCGGACCACCCATCCAGATCTTGCCGTGATCTTTGCTGGTGAACAGCCCCGCCGAAGTAGCCTCGAACCAGCGCGGCGAATTCAGATCCGCATCGTTTACCCGGCCTTCCATCACGGAATGGCTGCTGACGATGGAAGTTACATGCTTCTTTTTTCCGCTCTTCAACGTCACCGTTTTCGAAACCGTCTTTTCGATCACGACTTCGTTAATCGGGTGCCAGCTCGAAGTGCCAGGAAGAAGCTCAAATGCGCCCCGGTTGGTTCCTGCGATCAGAGTTCCGTTGCTGGCTTGTTTCAGCGTGAATACGTCCCGCCCATCCAGACCCGAGCTCTTTTGCTGCCAGTTCTGTCCACCATCGTGAGTAAAGAACACGCCGCCAAATTCGCGGTCATTCACCAGTCCGATGTAAATCGTATTCGGTTCTTTCTCGTCAGCCAGGATTGCGCTCACGTAACGGTGAGAATATCCATGATTCGACGAGGTGAAAGTCACGGCCGAGTTGTCGCTGGCCAACACGCCGCTGCGGTCGGTTGCAAGCAATACCCGTTGCGAATTTCGCGGATCAACCAGAACATCGTTCACTACCACTTCCGGGCTGCTTGCCAGTTTCCAGTTCTTGCCTTCATCAACACTCTTCCACAAACCTTCCGTGGTTCCGGCATACACGATCGCCGGATTGCTCGGGTCTTGTCTCAGAACGCGAGTGCGTCGCGCAGTGAAAGGAATGCCCTTTACTTTGTCGAACAGTTCACCGCCGCTGACGCTCTTGTAAATGCCGGAGCAGGCGCTGGCGAAAACTTCAGAAGGATTCGCCGAGCTGACGATGATCGAGAAAACATCAGAGTCGTCGATCATGCCTTTGTTAATGTGCTGCCAGCTGGCGCCGCCGTCGCTGGTCTTCCACGCCAAGTGCCAGGTTCCAGCGTAGACCACGTTCGGATCTTTCGGATCAACCGCAATCGATTCAATGTTCTTGACGATGCCGTCGCTGGGAGAAATCTTCTGCCAGTTGTTGCCACCATCGTTACTGCGGTAAGCGCCATCCAAGGCGCCCGCCACTACAACTTTATTGTCGGAAGCAGAAACTGCCATGGCGCGCACCGACTTGCCGTGCATACCCGGCAGAGCTTCCCAGTCCTTGCCGCCGTTGCGAGTGCGGAAAATGTCGCCTGCCATCTGGTCCTGCACGCTCCAGGCGGAGACAAAAATGTGCTTCGAATTCTGAGGATCAAACACAATGTGGTCGAGGACGTAATCATCCCCCGCACCGAGCTTGGCAAACCTGGACCAGCTGTGGCCGTTATCGTCGGAAACGAAAATTACCCCGGTGCTGGTGCCCAAAAGAACGCGATCCGGATTCTGTGGATCATAAGCGAGGCTGCGGACATCGCCGCCATCCGGACCTAGAACCGACCACTGGCGAGCTCCCGAGGCAAACGCACATAGGGAAGCTAACAGCAATAACGTCAGTAACTTAACCAAAGCGGATTTCATAGTGATTTTCAGCCCCACATTCGAAAAAGGTTAGATGCGACAGCTAGCCTGACAGGCCAGCCTATACCCCAGCAAGTTACTGAAGGACACGCAGAAAAAAGGGCCGGTCGATTTCCCGACCGGCCCTTTTACTTCTTTTCAAATTACTGCGCTTTCTTGGCGGCCGCTCGTTTGTGAGCTGCCGGCTTGGGATGATCGGGAATCGCCTTGATCCTCGCTTCATCCACCGATTCAGTTCCCGTCGAATCGAAGGTCGCACCCGAGGGTACGATCCAGTATTCGGCGGTCTTGGTTCCACCGCTGCCGGTGCGAACCTCTATCCGGCTGGGATCGATGTGCTGTTGCGCTTCGCCTTCCGTCAGGTAGAACTTGGAATCGACGGCGCGTTCCGCCGCCAGATTCCTGCGCTTCTCGGTCGGTTCAGCGTTGCCCACAATCACCAGCTTGCTGTCTGGATTCTGCTGCAGGTTCTTGGCCACGTCATCCAGAATAGCCTTGCAGGTGTTATCGACGCGCCATGGCTTCACCGGATTCGGGAAGTCGCACTGACTGAGTTTGGCGGCCTTCGGTGGCGGAGGCGGCGGATTTTCAACCGTCGCTTGCGTCGAAGCCTGACTCGTCAAACCGCGAGAGTCCGTACAGGTTGCCGACACAGTAATCGTGCCCGGTTGTGCTCCGTTCGTGGAAAGAGTCGCCGTGCTGCCGCTGCCGGAGATAGTGCCGCCGCTGGCGGTCCAATTCGAGACCGTCACCGGTACGCCATCAGGACTGGTGCAGCTGCAGCTTACGGTTACGCTGCCACCCGCCTGCACGCTCGATGGACTCGCCGTGCAACTCATGGTCGGCGGATTCTTCGGCGGCAACGGCTTGATGGTGTAAGTCGCCGAGCAGCTCGCCTCCCCGTTATTTTTCATCTTCGCATCCGTCACGTGCGCCGTGACGGTATAAGTTCCGGGCGCCGCGTCTTTGGTATCAATCTGCGCGGTGGTATCTTTGCCCGTTACCTGGCCGCCGTTGCCGCTCCACGCATAAGTGACCGTATGCTTAGGATTAAAGTTGCTGGTCGTAACCGTCGCCGTGACCGGCTCGCCCACCATCACTTCCGTCGGCTGGACTGAACAACTCGCCGTCGGCGTGACCGCCGGCGCTCCGCCCCAACTGAATACCAGCCCAGTGCGCAGGCGAACCCCATTAAAGGAGGAATGCCGCAAACTGTCATCGGGCAAGGGGGCGACAAAGTCACTGTAATTGTGCTCAGCCCAAACGTAGTCGGCCTCAAACAGCCGGAACGCGAGCCACTTCTTGATCGGCAAATCCATGCCACCGCCCAGAATGGCTCCGATACCATTCTGCGCGTTGAGTCCGTTTACCGAAACTCGATTCAGGCTGACGAGCGTGTGAATAAAATAATTTGCATTATCCGTACGCCAGATAAATCGAGGACCGATCGATCCTGTCGTCTCGTAATTACCACTCCCCCAGTTATGGCCGAAATCAGCTTCGGCGCCCCAATGCGGGTCGAAGTTGTAGGTGATCGCGCTACCGAATCCCGGTGACATGTCAGGAATCTTATAAGGCGTTGGACTGTTGAAATTGCCGAATGCCCCAGGCACCGTACCGCCGGGATGCAGCCACTGATATCCCACAAACAAATCCCATTTGGGATTCGTATCGCTCTGCGAGAACGCCGGGAGAGAGATAAGTGATACTGCCAGAATAGCCAACAGACAGATGAATAGTCTGCGCTTGCTGAACTTAGAACTGAGTGACATTCTTTCCTCCATATATCGACACAACGATCCACCTGCACCTTAGTTTTGAAAAGATGGCCACAAGCATTGCAGGCGTAGATGCATTATTGAACCCTGTATTTTGGGACCCGTCATTCTAACGCACCGCAATCTCAAAGCGAAAGTGATTTTCCCGATGACGCGGCGAAAATTTAAACTTGCTGGCTTGTCTCAAATTGACATGAAATAATGCGGATTCAGCTTCCAATCCACATATTGAAGTTGGCGAACCGCCGCTTCCGCACCTTGCCCACCGTAAGCGAGCCGCGTATGTTTGTACTTCTAGCCAAACAGAAACACTGCAGCAACCACGAAAAAAAGGCCAGACAAGAACTAAGGAATGAGTCAAGAAAAAATACTGATCGTTGAGGATGAAGAGAACGAGCGCACCGGGCTCGCCGAACTGGTTTCCTCCTGGGGCTATCGCGCTGAAACCGCCACCGACGGTTCCGATGGGCTGGAGAAAGCCGAACGGTGGAACCCTTCCATCGTCATTACAGACCTCAAGATGCCTCGCATGGGCGGCATCGAGCTTCTGCAGCGGCTGGCCGAGCAGGCTCAGGCCATGGCGGTGATCCTGGTTACCGCCCAGGGCACCATCGATAGCGCGGTGCAGGCCATGCGCCTGGGAGCCTATGACTACATCACCAAACCGATCGACACCCAGCGCCTGCGCTCCATGCTGCAAAACGCCTCGGCCCTGCTTGGCACTCGCGCCGAACTCGAGAGCACGCGCCGCCGCTTGCGCGATTCCGGCTCTCTCGGACAATTGCGTGGAACCTCCCGTAAAATGCAGGAGATCTTCCGCTTGATCGAATTAGTTTCTCCCAGCACCGCATCCGTACTGATCACCGGCGCGAGCGGCACTGGCAAGGAGTTAGTAGCTCGCACCATCCATCAACTCAGTCCGCGCCGCGAACGGCCGTTTGTCGCCATCAATTGCGCCGCGATTCCCGAAACCTTGATCGAGAGCGAAATCTTCGGCCACGAAAAAGGCGCTTTCACCGGCGCCTTGGAACGCCGCACTGGGTGCTTCGAGCTGGCCGAAGGGGGTACCATCCTGCTCGACGAAATCGGCGAGATGCCAGTGGGCACGCAGGCGAAGCTGCTGCGCGTTCTCGAAGACCACAAACTGCGCCGCCTGGGAAGCAAGGTAGAAACCTCAGTCGACGTCCGCGTCCTCGCTGCCACCAACAAAACTCCCGACGACGCAGTCGCTTCCGGGGAGTTACGCAGCGACCTTTATTACCGCCTCAACGTTTTCAATATCCATATGCCGCCCCTGCGCGAGCACAAGGAAGACATCGCCGATCTGGTCCAGCTTCTGGTCTCCGAGATGAGCACCAAGCATGGCCGCAAGGTGGGCGCCGTCAGTGAAGCCGTGATGAATCTGTTCAACAACTACACCTGGCCGGGAAATGTCCGCGAATTGCGCAACACAATCGAACGCGCCGTGATTGTCTGCGACAGCGGTATGATCGAAACCAAACATCTGCCGCCCGGATTTGGACACGCCATTCAGCGCACCGGTGCCAACGATCCTGATGCGATTCGTCTCGGAGTTGGCACCACCGTGGGCGAGGCAGAAAAAATGCTCATCCTTAAAACTCTGGAGTCCACCAGCAACAACAAAACCAAAGCTGCGGAAATTCTGGGTATTAGCCTGAAAACCCTGCATAATAAGCTTAAGGAGTACGGTGGTAACACGGCGGACGCAGACGCCGCCAAAGAAGAAGCGCAATAATTTCGCAGCATCCTGGATATTTTTTGCGCCAGCTCTCGATCTTCTACCTTCGGCATGCGACGTAAAGCCATCATCGTTTTCGCCATCACCTTCATGGTTACCGTGATGGTCGCGGCATTCTCCTATCTTTACATCTCGCAGATTCTTCGCCAGCGCATCAACAGCACCTATGAAAGCGCGGACCGCCTGACCCAGCAACTGGCTTACTTCGCCGAGAACGATCTGCCTGACCTGAGCAGCACCCGCATCGATACGGATGACCCCGTGGCAGTACGCCGCGCCCTCGCCGAGTATCTGCCAATGGATACCAATCTGTTGAATAACCTTGAGTCAGATACGGCGCTGTGGCCCTACATTTATGACGCATCTGTAGCTGATACCAACGGAAAAGCATTGCTCCACTCCAATGCCCAACTGGTGGGTAAGCCGATTCCGCAAAGACCGGACTTTCACAGCGTTACCACTGCGCGCTTTCGCGAGCAACTTCGTCTTGTCTACAGGCCCGCGGCAGTTTATGACGTGAGTTATCCTCTGCAACTCAACGGAGAACCTTTCGGCACGATCCGCATCGGCGTCTCCACGGTTTTTCTGCGGAACGAACTCACGCCCCGCCTCATGCACGCTCTGTATTTCTCGATCGCATCCATCTTCGCTTCGCTCCTGCTTGCCGCGATGATCTCCAACTTGGCCTTGGGCCCGTTGAAGAAGATCAGCCGCAACCTCGACAACGTCAGCTTAGGGACAAGCGAAGACCTCTCCGGCAATGAGTCGGAACACGATGAATTCGGCTTGGTCACGCTGAAGATTGCAAACCTGGGACGCCAGATCCGCGACACCAAAGAAATATTCTCCGCATTGAAAGACAACGTAGACCAGCTCATGTCCAAGCTGCAAGACGGCTTGATGCTCTTCACCCGTGACTCCCGCGTGGTTCTCGTGAGCGCTCCCGTGGAACGGTTTCTCGGCCGCCCGCGCGGAGAGTTGCTGGGACGAACCGCGAATGAAATCTTTTCTGCTGATTCCTTCCTCGGTCCCATGGTGCTTGACGCGTTCGAGCGCAAGCGTCCGCTCTCGCAGCGCGAGTTCAGCGCCGCCGGTGGCCGCCGGGTTCAGGTCTCCATGGATTTCGTTCAGGAAAAAGGCACGCAGATCGGCGCTCTGCTTATCATGCGCGACGCCGAATCTGTTCGCCGTATCGGCGACGAGATCGAAATGTCACGCCGCCTCTCTGCCAGCGGTCGCGTTACCGGCGGCGTGGCTCACGAAGTAAAAAATCCCATCAATGCCATCGTTCTTCACTTTGAGCTTTTGCAGAATAAATTGTCGCAACTGGATCCCGACACTCGCCGCCACATGGACATCATCGGCAGCGAGATTCAGCGCCTCGATCGCGTCGTGCAAACCCTGGTCGACTTCATGCGCACCCGCGAACTGCATCTGGTGGAAGTGGACCTCCGCCGTCTGCTCGACGAAGTCGCTCTGCTCGCCGCTCCCGATGCCGGGCAACACAATGTCGAGATCAGGCGTCGCATGCCCGGCGAAACTCTGCTTGTGAATGCCGATCTCGATTTAATGAAGCAGGCGCTGCTCAACGTAGTCCTCAACGGAGTGCAAGCCATGCCCGATGGTGGTCCACTCATCATCTCGGCGCGTCGTGAGGGCAATGGGGTGGTGGCCGAGATCAGCGACCGCGGCATCGGTATCGCTCAAGATATGCACGAAAAGATTTTCGAGCTTTACTTCACCACAAAAAAAGATGGCAACGGCATCGGTCTGGCGCAAACTTACCAGATTCTGGACTGGCATCACGGCTCGGTAGAATTCGAATCGCAGGAAGGCAAAGGGACAACATTCCGTTTTCGGCTGCCCCTGATTGGCTCCCAACTCGACTCTGAACCAATCCACCTGGAAAATTTGCTGACCGAACCTAGAGCCTGACTGTAGCGGGATTGTGACGTGGAAGAACGGCGCTTTAGCGCCGCCCAAGAGGCTTGAAGTCGGTTGGGCTTCAGCCCCTGTACCCGCTTTGCACAGTTTTCATCACCGTGCTTAAAGCGTAATATTTAGACAGTCTTCGCGCGTCTGGGATTGAAAGTCTGGGATTGGAATATGACTCTGGCCGCAATCCTTTCGCTTTCCATTTTTGTTACGATTGGTTCGAGCCCGGTTGATCCGGCTTTCGGACCCGTGCCGATCCCGTGCGGAGCCTCGGCTCAAGAGCAAAATACCCCGCCATCATCGCAGGCGAAACCCGAATCCAGCACAAATCCTCAACCAGTCGCTCCCGCTTCTTCACCGCAGCCACAAAATTCTCCAGCTCCCGCCAAGAAGCGCCCGCATCACAAGAAAACCAGCACTCCAGATTGCTCGCCATCTCCGGCCCCGCTGAAGCCGCCGGGCAACACTCCAAACGGAACGGCCGGGTCAACTAGCGCCACTCCAGGGACCGCCCACTCTGCTACGCCCACAACAGCCAATGCAAAAAATCCCTGCCCTCCTCCGAAAGTTGTCGTAAAAGACGGAGGATCGGACGAACCTACGATTGAATTAACCCGGGGCACATCCGAGCAGCAAGCCTCACAGCAGCGTTACACCACCGAACAACTGAGGACCGCAACCGAAGAGAACTTGAAGAAACTCTCCGGACGCCAGCTCACCGCCAGCCAGCAGGAAATGGTGACCCAGATCAAACAGTTCATGGACCAAGCCAAGTCCGCTGTTGCCGACGAAGATTTGGAGCGCGGCCACAGTCTCGCCATGAAAGCCCACTTACTCTCCGAAGAGTTGATCAAACCCTAGTCTTGTCTTCTTTCGCGTTCTTGCGCCTGACTCGTGCCGTCTTCTGCACTTGTTTTCCCTCTGCCGGGAACAGTACACTTCTTTACCGCTCGAAGCGCAATCGCAGATAGGAAATTCAATTCCATGAAAACCAGAAACATCTTGCGCCCGGCACTTTTTCTTCTTGTGCTAATGGCTGCCTTTCCGGTTGCATCGAGAGCTGACTCAATCATCTTCAACGACTTCGGCACCGGCCATAATTACAACGCCAAGACCGGCCTTGCGATCGGAGGAAAAAATTCCAATCCCGGATTTGTTCAATGGGGCGAGGCATTTGTTCCTAAAGCAAAATTTGATTTATCGGCGATTACCATGGCGCTGGGTTCAATCGCGGGCACGAATGGTGTCACAGTAAGTTTGGACACCAGCATCGGCGGTGTCCCAGGAAAGATGCTCGCATCATGGTCTTTCCTGGCATTACCGCAACTTGGGACAACCAGCAGCACGGTGCAGACGATGACCTTCGCGGATGCGATCGTGCTGCAAAAAGGTCAGACCTACTGGTTAGTGACGGCCCCACTTTCTGCGAACACGCAGGCTGTCTGGAACCTGAACTCGACCGGCGTCACCGGCCTCGGGGCCGTCAATTTCGGAGGTGTCTGGCTTACTGCCCAAGTCCCGTCGGGCGCTTTTGAAGTGGTCGGCAAGAGTGTAGTTCCCGAGCCTGCCGTGTGGCTCCTCTTCGCAACGGGATTGCTGGGAATCATGGGTGCGATCCGCACAGAAAAAAGAGAAAATTACTGCGGAACGCGCTGAAACGCAATTTGTCAGGGCCCGAGGTCAAGCGTTTTTTTAGGAATCGTAACCGGCGAGAAATCAAGGAAAGCGAGGTCAAACATTCATGAAGTGGACAAGCAAACTGATTCTTGGCGTGCTCACCGCTCTGGCGATGATGTTCCTTACATATACGCTGCCCCGAGGGGGCGCGGTGCGCGAGGCCGCCATAGTGCAGTTTCCAGTCACTGTCGGAGTGTGGTCGATCTTCGTTCTGCTCTTCGTGAAACTGAAATAGGCAGGTCCCAGTTCTCACCCTTGACTTCCTTTATCTGCGGGGAAGAAAATCTCTCTATGCACCGGCAAGAGGGAGCGCACAGCCTGCCCTGCGCGCGGTCCCGCCTGTGGAAGCGCCTCGTCTAAATATGCCGGATTGAATTGTGCCGGTGTAAATTCGTCCGGACTAACTGAGGCAGCGCTGTGCATTCCTGTTTGATTCGATTTGCTGCGCATTCACCACTCCTAATCCTGGCTGTCGCTTCACTCATAATTCCAATCACCTTCACTGCGTGCGGATCTAAAACTGAGCAAGCGGCTGCGATGTTGCCGGCAGAAACGCTCCCGCCTGCAATACCGGCGGCTCAACCCGTACTCCTTTACAACGGAACCGGCACCTCCGCCGATGTCCAGGCGGTGGAAGCCGTTCTCGGCAAGTTGGGCATCGGTTATTTAACCGCCGACGCAACTCAACTGAATGCGATGACCGAACCACAGTTGGCGGGATACAAGCTGATCATCGTCCCCGGCGGCGACTCGATTACCATCGGCGAAAATCTCACGGTACAAGCTACCTCGAACATCCGCGGTGCGGTGCAGCAGTATGGCGTCCACTACCTCGGGCTCTGCGCCGGCGCATTCTTCGGTGGCTATTCTTCTTACAATGGAGTCGATCTCACCGCCGGCGTCTCTTTCGACTTCTACGCCGATGAATACAAGGGAATCCATGAGGAGCCAGTTGAAATTTCTTTTCCCAGCGGCGATCCGCTGGATGTCTACTGGCAGGATGGTCCTCAGCTTTCAGGCTGGGGCGACGTGGTCGCCAAATTTCCCGATGGCACTCCGGCCATCGTCGAAGGCCAATCCGGCAACGGATTTGTAATCCTTACCGGCGTCCACCCCGAGGCTCCAGAGAGCTGGCGCGCATCGATGAACTTTACTACTCCGGCATCCGTAGACCAGGCTTACGCGGCTACGGTGATCCAATCTGCCCTTACGGGAAGCCCGCTCCCCCACTTTTAAGAACAGAGCAGTGGCCAGGTTTCAATTGCAGGAGCTGATCCCATCTCTCTAAATTTATCGACTCATCCAACTTTGCCTGGCCGCAGCCTGTCGAAAACCGCATCTAACGCCTGATGCCGGACCCAGCCTCGGCTCGGTCTCAGGTTTGGACTCGCGAAGACGAACAGTGTCAGCGGGATCGGCGGAGGGTATAAGGCGGTGACGTTCAGATTTTTACTGTTTCTCTGAATCGAGCCAACATTCTATCTACGCCGATCCATGAGTCCAGTGTTGTTGAAATTAATCTGAAGGCGACACCGTGAACGAGACCGACAAAACAAAAAGCATCAACGAAATGAACAAGGAAAAAGAGAAGCAGCAACCCAAGTTCGATTGGATCACGCAGCGTTACGCCTGCTCCCTGCCAAATATATTCAAGGAACTCAGATTGCAAATTGAGCAGGACGTTAAGACCCGCAACTCCCTGAGGCCCAACAATGCTCCTTATGAATTCTCGATTGCCGACAATGACGACGGCTTCCGAGTTATTCTAAAAGCCAAAGACAAAGAGAAGGAATTGGAGATCGCGGTTAGATTCGTCCTGGCCGAACACGCGATAGCGGTCCGGGATGATAAGGGCGTCGAGATATTCGAGGTCACGCTCACGTTCAATGATGCGGGCGAGTGCCAATTAAATGTCAACGGAGAGCCGCGCGAATATTGGCAGGTGCGGCGCATGGCTCTGGAAGAATTGATGTTTCGGGGAAACTAGAAACGCGGTGAGCTGACATTCCGCGTGATTTCCCGTGTTATAATCTTGTATTCTCAATCGCTTAGGGGCGTGGAGGGCCGTATCGACAAACGTTTTATCCGAACCAATGACCGCATCCGGGCACGTGAAATTCGCGTGATCGGCGATGAAGGGGAACAGATTGGCGTGATGCCCCCATTCGAAGCGCTCAGGTTAGCCCGCAGTAAGAATCTGGATCTGGTCGAGATTTCTCCCACTGCTCAGCCTCCCGTGTGCCGGATCATGGACTACGGGAAATATTTGTATCAGCAGGAAAAGAAAGAGCGCGAGGCCAAGAAGCACCAGAAGACGATTACCGTGAAAGAGGTCAAGTTCCGCATTAACGTGGATGACCACGATTACGAAACCAAAAAAAATCACGTGCTGCGTTTTTTGGATGAAGGCGACAAAGTAAAAGCGACCATCTTCTTCCGCGGCCGCGAAATGACCCGCACCGGGCTTGGCCGAACCATTCTGGAGCGACTGATTAAAGACGTGGAACCGCAGAGCATCGTGGAATTCCGGCCGCGCCAGGAAGGCAATACTCTACACGCGATTTTGGCGCCCAAAAAATCGGCGGCGGAACGCGAGAAGGAAAAAGAGAAAGAAGCCAAGCAAAAAGCGAAAGCCGAACGGCAGGAGAAGATGCTGCAGGAAAAAATGGCGCAGGCTAAGCTCGCGCCGGAGAAAAAAGAAGAGTCACCAGTGGCAGCAGGGGTGGAAGTCGCGAATCCTGGTTCGCACGCTTAGCGTTCGCCGAGGATAGGCGTCAATCGCGCCAACAATTCCAGAGCAATTGAAGCAGTGATTGAAAACAACGGTGCAGTCGAAAACTGGTCTGCACCTGATTCCGAGGAACTATGCCGAAACTGAAAACGCACAAAGGCGCGGCCAAGCGCTTCAAAAAAACTGCCACCGGCAAGGTGAAGCGGGGACATTCGGGCCTGCGCCATATGCTGACGTCCAAGGCGCACAAGCGCAAACGCAAGCTGGGCACCGCTACGCTGGTCAGCCCCGGAGATCTTCACAAAGTGAAGCGGATGATTCCGTATCAGTAAAGAGCATTGTTGATTTTGTGATTGCTGATTGTTGATTGAAAATCTTGTTTCCACTAGTGGGTTAATCAACAATCATGAAATCATCAATCAGCAATTGCTTGAGGCGCGTGAAGAGGTCAGAGATCGCCGCAATGGTGAATCGCCCTTACCTCCAGCCGCCAGTACATAGAAAGCAAAAAGGAGAGCACTATGCCACGTGTAAAACGCGGAACCAAACGCCGCGCCAAACGCAAAAGAATATTAGACCGTGCGAGCGGATATTTCCTCACTAAATCAAAACTCTACCGATCCGCGAAAGAAGCGGTCGAGCGCGGACTCAAGTTTGCTTACTCAGGACGGAAACAGCGAAAGCGTCAATATCGCTCACTGTGGATCGTACGCATCGGCGCAGCCGCTAAACTGAATGGACTGAGTTATAACCAGTTCATTCACGGACTGAAGGTGGCTGGCGTAGAACTGGATCGCAAGATTCTGGCCGACTTAGCGGTGCGAGACGCGGCGGCGTTTAAGAGTCTTGCCGAGCAAGCAAAGGGCGCTATCGGCGTGGGTCAGCTTAGCTCCCAACCTTCATCTTTCATACTCAACTGTCATTCCGAGCCGCTCGCAGCCGCGCAACGCGCGGAGAGAGCGAGCGAGGAACCTGCTTTTCTGCTGTCGGCTGAGAGAACTGCAGGTTCCTTACTCCGCTCCGGTTCGGAAATGACAATCCCTTGAAAATCTTTGGGAAGATGGCATATACCGTTTCCAAATTGACTGATTATTCGGCGGCAGCGCTGGAGAAGCCGCCGGAGAGTTATTGTGCGTTGCAGAAGAAGCAGCCGGAGTTGGCGAACGCGGGGTTTCAAGGTCATTTCGTGATCGGTGGCTGGGACGGAAGAATGGTCTTTCGACGCAAATCAATGATCTTGGCTTAAACGAGCTCCTCGGAAGCAAGGCGGACGGCGGCCAAAGATTCAACAAGGCAAGACGACATTGAGTGCAAGATTCGGATCTCGAAAAAGTCTTGAAGCGCAAGGGAAGCCAAATCGGAGGGAAATCGCTGGCGTTCTCGATTCAGTGGTAACCGGACGCCTCGCAACTGTGCCTGAGATGCGGAGTCTGTTTGCAAGAGGCCCTAAGCGAATCGACATCACTCTGCCTGGACATTCGCCGTCCGATCGGCGCAGAGCACCCGGTCGTCAAGACAACGAACGAGATGGTTCGCGTCTTTCAGAAACTCGGCTACTCCGTGGCTGAGGGACCCGTCATCGAGACCGATTACTACAATTTCGAGGCTCTGAATTTTCCGCCCAATCATCCGGCGCGGGATACGCAGGATACTTTGTTCATCGCGGGCCAGCAGTCGAAAGCGCAGCGCGACCGCTTGTTGTTGCGCACGCATACTTCTCCGGTACAAATTCGAACGATGGAGAAGATGCGGCCGCCGCTTCGCATTGTGATTCCCGGGACAGTGCATCGCAACGATCCTCCGGATGCCAGTCACTCACCAATGTTTCATCAGATCGAAGGGCTGGCGGTCGACACCAATATTACATTCGGCGATTTGAAGGGCACGCTCGATCACGCTATGAAGGAATTTTTTGGATCGAGCGTGAAGACAAGTTTCCGTCCGTCATTTTTTCCGTTCACCGAGCCCAGCGCGGAGATGTATGTGTCCTGCTTTATCTGTGGCGGGAGCGGACGCCGCGGGCCGGATAACGCGCCGTGCCGTCCGTGCAAGCAGACGGGTTGGATCGAGATTCTAGGCTGCGGCATGGTCGATCCGAATGTGTTTGAGTTTGTGAAAGACAATGGGTATGACCCCAAGAAAGTTTCGGGCTTCGCCTTCGGCATGGGCGCCGACCGCATCGCGCTGCTTAAGTATGGCGTGGATGATATTCAACTGTTCTTTCAGGGAGATGTGCGGTTCTTGCAGCAGTGGGCGTAACGGCCATGTCACCCTCTGTCATCCTGAGGCGCGTTCTTTGCGCCGAAGGATCCCTGCAGTTTGGCACTAAACCTGGAGCGCTGGCGCCAAAATTATAAATGAAACTTTCTCCGCAATGGATTCGCGAGTTTGTTGAGTTGGCGGTCGATGACCAGCGACTGGCTGAGAACCTGACTGCTGTCGGAATTTCGGTGGAAGGAATCCGCGGCTCAGGTGCAGATAAAGTTTTTGAGATGGAGATTGGAACGAACCGTCCCGACGCGATGAATCATTATGGCGTGGCGCGGGAGGCCGCAGCGATCTACGATTTGCCGCTGAAGACGCTCAATCCTAAACTACCCGCATCTAGAGGAGAAGTAAATTTCTCCATTCAAGTCGAGGAACCTCAGCTTTGTCCGCGCTTTTCTGCGCGAGTGATTCATGGAACGCGCATCAAGCCTTCTCCAGATAAAATTGCGCACCGATTGCAGTTACTCGATCAGCGTCCCATCAGCAACGCAGTCGATGCCACAAATTATGCTTTGTGGGAGATGGGCAAACCTACGCATGTATTCGACATGGATTTGCTCGATGGTGGGCGACTCATCATTCGAAAAGCGAAGAATGGAGAGAAGCTCAAGACGCTCGACGGCATCGAACGCACGCTGACGTCAGAAGATCTGGTTGTCGCCGATGCGAAAAAGCCCGTGGGCCTCGCGGGAGTGATGGGCGGGTTCGACACCATGATCACCGACAAGACACGGAATATTCTGATCGAGTCAGCGTGGTGGGATCCGGTGACGGTGCGCAAGACTTCGCGGCGGCATGGGCTGCACACCGACGCTTCGCATCGGTTTGAGCGCGGGGCGGATTTCGAGTCGACAATTTTGTCGTGCGATTTGGTGGCGGCGCTGATACTGGAATCGGGTGGGGGAGAACTGGTTGGCAATGCGATCGATGTCATTTCGAGAAAAATCGATCAGGCTCCCGTGGTGCTGAGACTTTCAGAAGTGCAGCGAATTCTAGGCGGGAATTTGGATTCGGGGGAGATTTTTCGAATCCTGAAGAAACTCGGGTTCGGGGTGATTCCGGAGGGACAGGCGGACGCGCAGTTTCGCGTGCACATCCCGAGCTGGCGGCTGGATGTGGAACGTGAAATCGACGTCATTGAAGAGATCGCACGGTTACACGGTTACGACAAGTTCGAGAATACTTTGCCGGCTTACAGCGGAGCGGTCCGGGACCTGCCGCATGCGGCCATGGACGCCACTTTGCGCTTGCGAGCGTTGGCCCTGGGATATGACGAGGCGGTGTCGCTGACATTTATTTCCCATGCGGACGCGGAGAGATTTTCTTCGGCATCGGTGCTGGAGCTGGAGAATCCGCTAAGCGAAGAAGCGTCGGTGATGCGGACGTCGATGGCGCCGGGCATGCTCGACATGCTGGCGTGGAATCTGAATCGTGATTCGGAAGATGTGCGGCTCTTCGAGATGGGTCACGTGTACGAAGTGCATGACGGGGAACGGATCGAGCCTGCGCGCTTATGTCTGGGAGCGACAATGGCGGCAGTGAAGAGTTCGCTTCCCGCGGCCGGTGCGCTGGATGTGACCAAGGGCGAATCCCCTCTGGCGGCCGAGGCGTTTCGTTCTTTCAAGGGCGACGTGGAGAGCCTTCTCGCTGCGTTTGCATACGGTGAGCTGAGTTTTGATCGGGAGACGGCGGAATATTTTCATCCCGGACGATCGGCGCGGGCGCTAATGGATGGCAAAGAAGTAGCTCAGTTTGGACAACTTGCCGAAGCCGTTAAAACTGCGAGAAAGTTGCGCCAGGATGTTTTTTTGGCGCAGATCGATCTTGAGCAGTTGCGCGCGATGGGATTGCGGACGGTGCGATTTTCGCCGCTGGCGAAGTATCCGGCTGTGGAGCGGGATTTTTCGTTCGTGTTTTCCGACGAGGTGGAGTTTGAGGCGATGCGGCGTGCGGTGACCGGCCTGCGCTTGAGAGCGCTGCGTGAATTCAACCCGGTAGAGATTTTTCGCGGTGGGTCGATTGGGGCGGGGGAATACTCTATGCTGCTGCGCGCGCGCTTCCAGTCGGATGAAGGTACGTTGCGCGACGAACAGATAGCGGAGTGGACTGCGCAGATCGTTGCGGCGCTGCAAGGGTTAGGGGGAGTGCAGCGGGCGTAGCTGCAATTGTTGATTTATGATTGCTAATTATTGATCAGAGAAAAATCGCTCGGGCATTTTGACTTTCCCAAAGTTTTCAATCAGCAATCAACAATCAACCATTTTCCTCGTTGTGCTAATCTGCCAGCTATGGCGGACGTTATTTCTTCTCTATCCATCCAGAACAAGCAATTTCTGAGTGACAAGGTTTCTCATTTTACCGAATCGGTGATTCGGGAGATGACCCGGCAAGCAATGCTGCACGGCGCGGTGAATCTGGCGCAGGGATTTCCGGATTTCGCGGCTCCGGCGGAGATAAAAGCTGCGGCGCGCGCGGCGATCGAGGGCGACGTAAATCAGTATGCGATCACATGGGGCGCGAAGACTCTGCGCAACGCGATTGCGCGCCAGATGGGCGTGTGGCAAGGGATTTCGGTCGATCCGGAAAAAGAGATCACGGTGTGTTGCGGGTCCACCGAGGCGATGATCTCCACTTTGCTGGCTGTGTGCAACGCCGGCGATGAAGTAGTGATCTTCGAGCCGTTCTACGAGAATTACGGGCCGGATTCGGTTTTGAGTGGGGCGCGGCCGCGATTTGTAAAGTTGAGGCCGCCCGTGAAAGATGATGGGGAGTGGACTTTCGACGAAAAGGAATTACGGGCGGCGTTTGATAAGAATACGAAGGCCATCATTGTCAACACGCCGAACAATCCGACAGGCAAGGTTTTTACGCGGGTGGAATTGGAATTGATTCGCGACCTCTGCGTTGAGTTCGACGTGCTAGCGATTACTGATGAGATCTACGGACACATTTTGTATGACGGCACGAAACACATCTCGATGGCATCACTGGAGGGAATGCGGGAGCGGACGGTAACGATCAATGGGATGTCGAAGACCTATAGCGTGACAGGATGGCGCGTGGGTTGGGCGGTTGCTCCAGAAAAGATCACGAATGCGATCCGCAAAGTGCACGATTTTTTGACGGTGGGAGCGCCGGCTCCGCTGCAGGAAGCGGGCGCTGCGGCGTTGAGCTTGCCGGCGGAATATTATTCGAAGCTGGCAGAAGGATACCGGACTCGGCGTGATCATTTGATTCCCGCGCTGGAAACTGCGGGGTTCAAGTGTTTCCTTCCGCGCGGCGCTTATTACGTGATGACGGATATTTCTGCGTTTGGATTTGAAGATGACGTTTCCTTCACGAAATATTTAGTCAAAGAAATCGGCGTGGCGGCGGTGCCGGGGTCGAGTTTTTATCATGACGCAAGAGATGGGGCACGGCAGGTGCGCTTTGCGTTCTGCAAGCGCCCGGAGACTCTGTCAGCCGCTGCGAAGAGGTTGGAGAAGTTGCGAGTGCGGAAGTAGGGCTGCGCAGATTCCTTCGACCAGATCAGGGCAGGCGTTCCTGCGGGCAAAGATGCCGGCCTCCGGAAGACAACTCGCAGAAGACGATCAGGGCACGGCTACGGGCGAGAGCGATGCTTTTACCGTTGCGGTTGGCAATTCGTCGCCGCGAAAATATTTCGCTTTTTCTTTTCCTTCCTTCAAATCCGCGGCTTTCATTTCGGGCATCGCTTCGTAAGGCTTCGAGTAGTCGTTGGCGGCGTTCCAGAATAAAAATCCGATGCCGCCTTTTTCTCGGGCGGTCGCCACTTGAACCTTGATGTATTCCGGCGAGTAGGTCTTGGTGCGCCAGCGGAAGGCTTGCAGCCAGGGCCGGATTACGACTCCACTACCCTTCGTGATCAGCTCGAAGCGCTGCATGGATTCGCCAATGAAGTGCTCAGGAGCATCGCCGGGATGCTCGATTCCATCCATACCGAAAAAGTGAGAAGGGTAAATCATAGGCGATAGAACGTCGCAGTATTTCGCCATGCCAACAATGTCTTGCCCGGTGTGAGAGAGATCGACGGAGCGCTGCCAAGCCATTACGCCGAAGACGTCGAGCGAGAGCAGGACTCCGGTGGGATGCAGTTCCGCGTAGGCTCGCTTAAGAAAGTTCGTGATTACGTCGGAGCGCTGGAGCATGTGGGCTTTGCAGGAATCGTCAGCCGTGGCGGTTCCGCCTTGCTTCGCATCGGCGGGACGGGCGAGGCGCCCGTCGCCACATGAGTCTTGTTCTCTCTGGTAGACGAAGCTGGCGTCCTTCTGGTCGCCTTCTGCGGGGAAACGCACGTAGTCGAATTGAATCTCATCCGCGCCGGATTGAGCGACGAATTTGGCGAGGGCGATGTCGAAATCCTGCACTTTGGGTTGAGAGGGATCGGTCCAGACCAGCTTGCCGTTTTCCCGCCAGGGCTGTTTCGTCTTCTTTGATTGCACGGCGAGTTCGGGATGTTCAACGACCATGCGCTCGTCGCGGAACATGGCGATGCGGGCGATGGCGTGCATGTTTTCGGAGTGCAGAAAGTGGACGAACTTTGGCAAGTCGTGAATATAGACCTGGTGCTTGCCGAGCATCGGATGTTCGAACGGAATGTTCACGCTGCCATCGGAATCTTTAATGTCGAAGACCACGGCGTTGCCTCCGACCTCGCGCCAGTGGCGGATGATGCGGATCCCATGGTCGCTGGCGGCCATGATGCCGGTGAGGTAAATGGCGCGGACTTCAAAATCCCTGGCGACAGGAACAGTTTTTTCGACGATAGGCGCGGGCAGAATTCCGGGGATGGTGATTTGCTCGCCGGCCTTAAGAATGTTGCCGGATCGATTGCCGTTCAGGCTGCGTATGGCTTCGGCCAACTCCGATGAGGTCAGGTACGAGGTGTTCTTTAAGTATTGGCGGGCAAGAGCCGGAATCGTGTCTCCGCGTTTCGCGGTGTAGAGCAACGTCGAGGGCGACGAAGAAGGCTGCGGCGGAGGGATATCTGCGGGTTTGCTTGCCGGGACTGTGGTGCTGACCGGCTCCAGATGCGCACCTTGCGGCGATTGCGCAGCCGGGGATTGGGCTGCCTCCGCGGAAGAAGAGTGCGAGTTTAGCCGAACCGCGGCCAGACCAAAGAGAACACACGACAAGGCAGAGATTATGAGAATAGACGAGCGGCGCAAAGTAGCCTCCGAGAACGGCCTGATCGCGATGCTATCCCGCAGGCAAACGTGTCGCTAGTTACTAGCGGTCATCTCCCCGTTGGTGGTGCGAGAGCCAAGAATCTTAACCACAGGGAGCACGGAGGAGCACAGGGTGGCGGGCGATTAGGACTGGCACCGGCACAGTCCCTTCCATTGTGCGCAAATTATTTCCCTTGCGGCTCTTTCACTTTTTACCGACCTCTGTTCTAATCTCGTGGCTGGGCCCGTAACTCCTGCCAATCGAGGGTTTTTGTTTCCACAAGTCACTGCCTGGCGGTGGCCAGCGGCTTGCTTATTTGGGAGTACCGGGGATGAGCTACCGGGGCTGGCGAGCGACGGTTTCCAAATGACAAATTTTGTCATCTTAGAGAACTGGGGAGTCGCGAAGAAAGGCCCGGAGAATCCTTGGCAACGCAGGCAAAGGGCCGAGAATACGGCCTGGAAAAGGAACCAGATTCCCGGTGCAAGCCGGATCATTCAATTATGAGAACGAATCTCGCAACCGTGCTCGATCCCAACCGCCGCAGCAACGATGCTGGAGAATTTGAAGCCACCCTGCGCCGCAAGATCGTGGGGCAGGACCAAGCCGTAGAAAAGGTAGCTGAGATTTACCAGATGTTTCTGGCGGGACTGAATGCGCCGGGGCGCCCGGTGGGCAACCTGCTTTTTCTGGGACCGACGGGCTCAGGAAAGACTCGCGTGGTAGAAGCCATGGCCGAGGCTTTGTTCGGCGATTCGCGGGCCTGCATCAAGATTGACTGCGCCGAGTTTCAACATTCGCACGAGATTGCGAAACTGATCGGTTCGCCTCCGGGATACTTGGGACATCGGGAGACGCATCCCCTGTTGACACAGGAAGCCTTGAACCAGTGGTTCACCGAGAAGTTGAAGCTCTCGATTTTATTGTTTGACGAAATCGAGAAAGCTTCAGACTCCCTCTGGCAGTTATTGCTGGGCATTCTGGACAAGGCGACGCTCACGCTAGGTGACAATCGCCGGGTTGACTTATCGCAATGCATCATCATCCTGACCTCGAACCTGGGAGCCAGCGAGATGACGAATCTGGTCGACGGCGGATTTGGATTCGCGCCGAAGGTGGTGGAAGTCGACAACAATTTCGACGATAAGATTCAGCGCACGGCGGTGGAAGCGGCCCGGCGGAAGTTTACCCCGGAGTTCATGAACCGCATCGACAAGACGGTCGTGTTCAAGACGCTGCGCGACGAGCATCTGGCTCAGATTCTTGAGATCGAGCTCGGGATGGTGCAGCAGCGCGTTCTAATGGCTGCGGGAGCGAACCAGTTTGTTTTCAATTGCACCACAGGCGTGAAGCAGTTTCTGCTCAAAGAAGGAACTGATCCGCGATATGGGGCGCGTCATCTAAAGAGGGCGATCGAACGCCATCTGGTATTTCCGCTGGCCAACCTGGTTGCAACTGGCCAGGTCAAGCTGGGAGATTTTGTCCGCGTGGATATGGCAGCGGAGGCGCAGATGATCTTCGTGAAGGAAGCGGAGAACACCATGGCGCCGGTGCTTCTGGAGCGCTACGGAGCGGCCGCCGCTAACATGCCCGCCACACGCGCGGCTCGCACCGCTGTAAATGGACGCCGCGACTTGGGAGCAAGCCCGATCGCGGAGAGTAAATAAGCTATTTTAGTTTTACAAACTCGCTTGACCGCATCTCGCGAGCCTCTCAGCGCCGGAAAATCTTCCGGCGCTTTTTTATTTCCGATTCCAACCGGAGAAAAGATATCACTCATAAGTAAAAGTAAGATTGTCGATATAGACGGTGTAGGGCGCCTGTTGATAGTTTCCATCCATCTGATAGTTGATCGTCACTCCATACCAATTCACCGCTGAACCGGGATCGTAAGACTGGTTGAGGGTACTGATTACGCCATTCAAGGTTATCGACTGGTAGAGCAACTGATTGCTGGAGGTGCGCTGGACCTTAATAGTTAAATGATTCCAGGAATTGTCGAGTGGGTAACAGGGGATGCCGGTCGGAGTCCAGTGGGCAGTCACATTATTCCAGACGTCCCATTCATGACCGCCCGCGATGCGGCACTCATGGCCCCAGATGAAACCTAGATTATCGAAGAACTGGTTGATATCGAACTCGACGGCCTGCGAGAGTTCAAGATTGGCCCCGTAAAAATACACGTCGTAAGTAAAGTTGTGATAGGTGGGAACCAGCGTCTGATTGGTGTCAGGCATACCTTGCGAAGAAAACGCGCCGATCAGGTGATTGTTAAACAGTGCGTCGGAATAAACAGCGGTTCCGCCCAGGTCATATTCCGTCGCCGATCCACTCATGGACGGAGACTTGATTCCCTGGGTCATGGCGTAGGTGATGCCGTCGCAAGGCGAGGGCGAGCAATCGATGAAACTTGGCGGGCCCTGTCCGTACTGTCCCCAGCCAGCGCTTTGCTGAAGATTCGAGAAGGTGTTTCCAGGGTTTGAAACCGGAGTGTTCGCGACCGTGATCTGCAGAGGCTGCTGTTTTGATAGGCCCTTCGAATCCGTAACTGAAACGGCAAAGCCGAAGACCCCGGCGGTGCTCGGTGTCCCGGAGAGGATTCCCTTGTTTGCGTTGAGCGCCAAGCTGGTGGGTAGTTGGCCGGAGGCGAGCGAGAAGACGTAGGGCGCAGTCCCGCCGCTCACGTTGAGAGCGGCACTATACGCCGCGCCGACTGTGCCCGAAGGAAGTGTATTCGAAATCGTGAGTGCAGCGGTTGAGTTGGTTGCCGGTGGCGGAGTGCTGCCGCTGGCGGCAGGAACAGAAAATCCGGAACAAGCGCTGAGTATGAGAAGCCAGGTCAGAAGGGCGATCAGGGCCGCGCAATGCAGCAAAATAAGTCGATGCGTACACCTTTTACGCGGCGGGCCGGGCAGGGGGGTAAACATCCATCACCTCTTGAAAAGCGTTCAAGAGGACACTCAAAGGGAGAGTCCTTGGCCGGACTCTATCCCCCATACCATCAGGCAACCAGATCACCAACGGGAGCGACCTTTGGAGATTTCTAATGGTTATCGCTGAGCGGTCATCCCCGCGCGACAGGGCTTTGATTGATTCGCGCTCCGTAGCGTTTGCATACTGCCCATCCCATCGCCGTTAGGGCAGCCAGGACGAAAAATATTGTCGCGCCGCCTTCAGGAACAGCTACTGGCTTGATGGGGTGATAATGGCGCGGTTCGGGCCTGAAGATGATATGCCGATCCGAATCTCGCCTGCTCAGATTCTCTGGGGAGTTCGTAATCATTGATCTACGCCTTCTATTCTTAAGACCTACTCTTAAGACATGGTGCTCGATAGATTCGGGCAGATTGATCTTACGCAGCAATGGTGTCGAGAGAAATGGCATGAAGGGGGCGGTACTGAAGTAACGATCCAGTACTTGACCTTCGACAAAAAAGCGGCCCGGTGGGAGCCGGGCCGCGAGCAATACAGCAGGACAACGGAACTAGAAGGTGATCTCGCCCTTGATTTGCAGAGCGCGCGGTGAGGCGTCTGCGCCCAGGAATGAGCCGAAGATGCTGGTCGGCGTAGCGACGGTGCGAACGATCGATCCGAACTGCGAATTGGCAATGTCTCCAATCGGCTGATCGAAGTTAGGATGGTTCAAAACATTGAAGGCCTGCGCGCCAAACTGGAATTTTGCGCCTTCCCAGTGGGGAATCGGAATGGTCTTCATCAGCGTCAAGTCGGTGTCGAAAAACCTGGGACCGTAGACTTGATTCCGGCGCTGGTTGCCGAAGGTCGCGATGCCGCCGGGGCCGACCGCGGAACTGAATTCAGACGCATTCAAGCAAGGCGTGATTGCTCCGGAAGGACCGCAGGAGAGCGGCCCGACGGATGAGTTCGCGAACAGATCTACGGGGAATCCAGTGGCGGATGGACCGTAGTTGTAGCTGCCCAGCACGCCCGTGCTCGCTGAATCGATCACTGTAAAGGGCAAACCGGTGCGTACGAAGAAAGTCCCGGAGACTGTCCAATCCAATAGAGCTCCCCACAAGCCGTGGAGATTTGGCGTGGTGTAGACGTAGTTGGCATTGAATTGCTGGCGGGCATCGTAATCGGCATTGCCGTAGTTGTAGGTCCGGAAGTTGTTAGGAGCCTGCGGAGAGAGGATGCTCGTATTGGTATCGAAGTTGTACGGCAGGAAACCGCCATTGGAGATGTCGTCGAGCGCGTGGCTCCAGGTGTAATTGGCTTGCACCTGGAGAGAACTCGACACGTGGCGGGTGAATACGACAGACATGCCGTTGTAATTCGAAACGCCAGGATTAGAAGCTTCACTGACGGCGGAGAAGCGGGCATCCGGCGGAGTCGTCGGCAGGCCCACGAAAGCGGACACTCCCAAGGCGCCTAAACAGGGAGTATTGCTGGAGGGATCATAGGCGACTGGAGCGCCGTTGCAATAAGAGTTCAGCAGCGGGTTTACCAGGGCCAGGTAGGTCCCGTGATTTCCTACATAGTTAATAGAGAGAGACATCTTCGATCCAAGGGGTTGTTGGACCTCGAAATTCCACTCCTGATAGGTGGGGTAGTGGATGTTGTTGGCAGAGTTCGCGACAGAAGGAGGACTGAATAAAGTTCCTCCCGGGCCAGCCTCGATCTCGGCGATGTTGAGTCCAGAACTGAAGCCGCTAGTGAATGCTGTATTCGCTCCGGTCACGGTCGATTGGAGATTACCGGCTACGCCTGGCGCCAGGGGCATGTATGTGGTTGCACCGGTGACGGGATTTGTGCCCACACCGGATGCGACAAAAGTGTTCTTCAACGGCGAATTGGTGTCGAAGCTGCTGGCAATGGTTCCCGGGAAAACATCAGCGAAGATGCCAATACCTCCGCGAACGACAGTTCTACCGCTTCCGAAAGGCTGCCAGGCAAAGCCAATGCGCGGTTCCCAACTGATGTTCTGATAACTGGGGAAGGCCTGATGAAGGCCAGTCTGTATCGCCTGATTGTAGGGCTGGGCGGGGTCATGCGAGATACTGTCGAAAGCATTGCTCAAGCGGGCAAAGCAATTCGTCTGGCAGACCGGATTGGAATTGTGCTCGGCGCGCAACGCGAGCGTGATCTTCAGGTTCGGTTTGACCGCCCATTCATCCTGAGCATAGAGCCCGAGGGCATAGAGCGCAATGGGCTCGGTGGGCCGAGTTGCGAATGCCTGTTGGTACGTAGTAGCCGTTCCATTGTAGAAGCTTGATAGATCAGAAAATTCTGCCAGTGGAACAGTAGCGCTGAAGCCCCCGGGAGTGTAATCGGTGATATCGTTGCGGCGGAAGTTTGCACCAAACTTAAGGCTATGTTTGCCCTTCTGCCAACCATAGTCGTCGGAAACCTGATACTGCGTAACATTTCTGCCTTGCGGCCAACTGGAATATTCCGAGGAGCCGGTCGCCGAACCCGGACTTTCCAGTTCTCCGCCGAGAAAATCCAGATCATAAGGAACTAGCGCTTGCGAGGCCGCTAGATTTGCCGTGGAGAAAATGGCGCTGTACCAGGAGCCCGACAGAATTAACTGGTTGATGCCGTTGACGCCGACGGTGTGCGTCTCTTCAAACTGACCTTCGTATTGCGGCTGCTTACTCTGAGCGTTGAGTATGGGGTTCAGAGGATCAGTGAATGTGGCCTGCAATCCATGGTCGCTGCGGAAATGGACAAAGGCGCGATCCCTGTTGCCGATGTTCTGATCCACGCGCGCGGTAATCAACCATTCATCGGTGAGATTATCGAGTGAGGATTGGAACTGGAGAGCGCAGGGCGCGCCTCCCGCCAACGTGATGCCGCCATCGCAGCCGCCAGCCGGCAGGATGTTTGCCGCACGACTATAGCCGGAAGCGCCGTTGTAAACAGAGAAAAGTTTTGTGTAGAAAGGGATCTCAGCGGCATTGCCGACCGTGGTTAGATTCGCCAGAGTCGCAGCTTCGAACTGCGGACTGGGAACATTCACCGGTCCTACCGTGGGAATAAGCAAACGCAGGCCTTCGGTATCTACAAAAAAGAAAGTCTTGTCCTTGCGAATGGGGCCGCCAATAGACGCTGCCCACTGGTTGGCATTGTCAAAAGGACGGGGCGCTCCCGCATTATTGTTGAACCAATCATTGGCATTTAGCACGCGGCCGTTCCAGAAATATTCAGCGTTGCCGTGGAACCTGTTGCTGCCCGACTTGGTGACATAGTTCACATTCATGCCGGCCAGTTCGCCGTACTCTCCGGAGTAGCCGTTATTGACGACCGTTGCTTCGCGAACATCGTTTGCTCCGAGAAGCAGATTAGTGGCTCCGGAGTTGCTGAGGTTAAGAAAGGGATCGTTCTCGTTCATACCGTCTACTGTGAACAGGTTCGAAGTGCCCGAGATGCCGAAGGTCGCGCTGTTGCCGTAACCGGCTTGCGTATTCATGGTTGCACCGGGAGCATTCTGCGCAAAGTAGGTGAGATCGTTGCCCGGATTCGGCATGTTGGCAATGGCTTCCGGAGTAATACTGGTGGAAACGTTTCCGTTTTCAGTTTGGACGACATTACCGCCAGCTGTAACTTCAACGACCGTTGTGTTGGCAGAAGCCATCTCGAGCTTTATGTTCAAGGTGTTGGCCTGGCCGACACTCACAACTGTTTTTTGTTGAGCGGATTGAAATCCTGAAGCAGTAACCGCCACCGAGTAGTTGCCGGGATTGAGCAGCGCGAAGCGGTAGGCGCCAGTGGAGGAAGTGGTCGTTGTCTGTTTGGCGCCGGTCTCGTTATTGGTGAGCGCGACGGTTGCGCCGGGAACGGCGGCTCCGGTGGGATCGAGAATCGTACCAGCGATATCCCCGGAGGTAAGGGATTGCGCCGCTGAAAAGTTTGGGAAGAGAGTTAGGGCGACGAATAAAAGAAAGAGAAAAGCAAATTCCATCATGCGAAAGAAAGAAAGGGATTGCGTTTTCATAAATTCGTACCTCCGGCAAGGGTTACAACGGGATCGGCGTACTCCGAGTAAAAGACTGGCACGACAAACCACGGCGCGAGCGGAGTATTCAGTCCACTGCGAATCAGAAATCAGTGTGTAGAAGTGCTGCGAGAGACAGCCAGAAGGACCAGTGTTATGTTTCGGGCCCGACTTACTTTCTAAAACACATCCAATTCGGTGAACCGTCTAACCAAAAAGATTCATAGCGAACGGGAGAAAAGTCCATCGGTGAGGGACTGTAGCCGACTCGAGGAAGGTACTTAAGTGAAAAATATTAGGGGCAAAGCATCGGAAATTATCCGCCTGCTTTTAGTTCGGTAAGGACTTGCTTGGCGATTTCTTTGAGAGTTTCAAATACTCCCGTGCCTTGAAAGGCGACGGCCTCGATTACCGCCTCGTTCTTTTTGCGGAGTTCTTTGCTCAGGACTTCGGTGGATAAAATATTCGGCAGGTCGCGTTTGTTGAGCTGCAGCACGTAAGGAATTTTGTTGAAGTCGTAACCGTGCTCTTTCAGATTCGACATCAGGTTGTCGAGAGCCTCTACGTTGGCGTCCATCCGCTGCTCCTGCGAGTCGGCGACGAAGACGATGCCATCGACGCCGCGAAGAATTAATTTGCGGCTGGCATCGTAGAAAACCTGTCCCGGTACGGTGTAGAGATGGATGCGGGTTTTGAAGCCGCGGACTGAGCCGAGATCAAGCGGGAGAAAATCGAAGAAAAGAGTACGCTCGGTTTCGGTGGCGAGCGAGATCATCTTGCCCTTCTGCTGTTCCGCGGTTTTCTGGTAGATCACTTGCAGGTTCGTGGTTTTGCCCCCCAATCCGGCACCGTAATACACGATTTTGCAATTGATCTCGCGGGCTGCGAAGTTGATGAAACTCAAGGCTTTCCTCAAAAGCGCGGACGGCACACCTTCCCGCGCGCAAAAATATCCCTTTGGGGGCTCGGGGCTTTTATATCACACGCGGGGGACGGAACGCAGGTTACTCAGGTGACCCCCGCGTCAATAGGGGCCAGAACGGCGCGATATCGCTGGAATTGCTGATTGCTGATTGCTGATTTCCTGATTGTTGATTGCGGCTGGCTGCCCCAATCCAATCGAAGCGCCATGAACTCTCCAATCTTCAATCAACAATCAACAATCAACAATCGCCTCACTCCTAACGCGTTGCAACCGCTGGATAGTATCCATCTTTCGCGTAGATCTTCAAATGCGGACGATCGACCAACACCTCGATGTTGCGGTAAGCGGAGGTGGTGGGCGTCTTGGGCCGCGCTGGTGTGTAGCCCAGAGTGTACTGGTTACGGGCATCACTCATGGCTTGCGCGTAGGTATCTTGAATCGCGCTCAGAGAAAGCTCGCGATAGACTGGAAGACCGCCGGTGGCGGCGACATACTTCGGCAGAATATCGTCGTAGCCCTGGTGCGGCAGGTGTAGCCGTTCCACTTTGTCATATACCGGAAGCGCGGCGCTTCCGACGGCCACTGCTTTAACCTGGATCTCCTTGGATAACAATAACTTGAGAACATCACGATAACTTGCCTGGCTGCCGAACTCCCGGCCGTCGCTGATCACAAAAATGATCTTGCGCCGGAAACGATCGCGTTTGCTAAGGTCGAGCGCAGCTTCCAGAATGGCATCGTTAAGCACGCGAGATTGCTTCGGAGGCGTGTACACGGGCTGCGTGGGGCTGCCCACTGGTATTCCGTTAATGATGGGACCGTTCGGTGCAAGCGGACCGCTCAGCACAGCCGGTCCATTATTGCTTCCTCGTTCGGTCTTGATCTGGTTGAAGACGGCTGTCAACTTTTGCGTGGGCGGGGTAAAGTCGCTGACCTCGCTCACCGTGCTGCTGAAGGTATAAAGGGCAACTTCGTCATAGGGTGCGAATGCGGCGATCAGGGCCGGGAAGGTCTGGTTCACCTTCTGCACTGTTGAATCCGACATTCCCAGGTCCATCACGATCGCGACGGAAAGAGCGAACGGATCCTGCGTGAAATAGCTAAGCTTCTGCACAATCCCATTCTCCTTGACGATGAAATCGGTGGGCAGAAGGCCATCCACTCTCCGCCCGTCACCGTCCCTCACCGTGACTGGAAATTGCACAAAAGTGGGGTTGATTCTGAGTGTGTAGAGCTCCTTCTGGGCATTTGAGGTCTTTACCGGGGTGCCCGGCGGGAGGGTCTGGACCGGTGGCATAGGCGGAGCTGTCGAGTTTTCGTCTTGCGTTGCAGGGCCAGCGTTAGCCGGAGGAGTGTTGGGCTGATTCGTCCAGGGATTCCGGTCCGCATTGGGCTGTTTCTTCTCCGGCTTGGGCGAGGGCGGGGGCTCTGCTGGTGTCGCCGAAGGCTGGACCGTGGGCGCATCCGGAATATCGGAACTCGGGGTCGATTGGCTTTGGGATGCGGGAGGTTGCTGAGATTGGGGTTGGGCTCCAGCGGTCTGTGCCGAGACTCCCAAAGAACCCGGGGCCAGGCAGATGGCAAGACAAGCGACGACCAAAAGACTGGTCACCCAAACGGATGGCACGGCAATGCTTCTGATACGAGCCGACGTTTTGTCGCTCACACTCACCTTCCCAGTCTTCCAAGAATCGTCATGCTGAAAATAAAACCATCCCGCTCGATCTTGGGATGCCTGAAGCTGCCCACTTGGTGCATCTAACGTTCAGGACTAGACTAACAAAAAGCCCCAAGAGAGATTATTCCATGTCCAGATTATCCGCTTACCAAAGATTTTTGCCTAGCTTGGCTTCGGCCCTGGTATTTTTCTTGACTCTGCCGAGTGCAGTTGTGGCGCAGAGTTCGAATTCGACACCTTCGAATTCCAGCGACGCCCAACAGTCTCCCGAGAAGTCCGATGAGACGTTGAAGGTCAACGTCAACGTGGTGGGAGTGTTTTTCAACGTCAAGGACAAGCACGGCATGCTGATTCCCAATCAGACCAAGGATGATTTCCAGGTTTTTGAAGACGGCAAGCCGCAAACCATCAAGTACTTTGCCGCCGAATCGAACCTGCCACTCACTCTGGGCATCCTCATCGATTCCTCCGGCAGCCAGGTCAGAGTGCTCGACATGGAGAAAGAAGTGGGCGGAGCGTTCCTTCGCCAGATCCTTACCGACAAGGACGAAGCTTTCGTAATCGACTTCAACGTAGAGTCAGAACTGGTGCAGGATTACACCCGCGACGTTCACCGTCTGCAAGCCGCACTGAACAAAGTAAAAATCCAAAGCGGCGTAGTAAGTGGCGGCAGCGGAATACCCGGCCTCGGACAAGGCCCGGTCCCCGTTCATAACGCCCCCGGTACGGTGCTCTACGACGCAGTTTATCTTTCCGCGCATGACATGCTGGCCAAAGAAGTTGGACGGAAGGCGATGGTCCTGCTTACCGATGGCGAGGATGAAGGCAGCAAGCTGAAAATTAAGGACGCCATTGAGGCTGCCCAAAGAGCCGACGCTATCGTCTACGTACTGCTCTGCGCGGATCGCGGCTTTTACGGCGGTTTCGGCATGGGATACTCGGGCGCGAGTGAAATGGAGAAGCTCACAGAGGCCACCGGCGGCCGCATGATCAACGTGGGAAATAAATTCGACAAACTGAAAGAAGCCTTCGACCAGATCGCCGCTGAACTGCGCAGCCAGTACAATCTGGGGTACACATCGACCAACACCAAACTCGACGGCACCTACCGCAAACTGGAAATCAAGAACAAACAGGGTTACAAGATTCAAACTCGCGCTGGCTACTATGCGACCGCGCGCGAGCCGTTGCCGCAATAAAAGTTACCGTGAAGGCGGTGCCCGCTTTCTGCGCGCTGCTGGTGATGCTTGGAGATCACTCTTTCGCTTTCGCCGGAAAACATTTAGCCTGTTGACGCTGAATGGACCGGAGGTTCGCCATGCCCTCAAGAATCGTCTCGCCTTTTTCGCGCCGTTCGTTTCTGCAGCTTTCTGCCGCCGCTGCGGCTTTTCGAATCGTCACTGAGCCCATGCTGGCGGCCGCCTCCCGCCCGCGCGCATTCTCCAAGGACGCGGTGATGATCGACTCCAACGAGAATCCGTTAGGGCCGGGGCCGTCTGCGCGCGAAGCGATTTCCGGCATCATCCCTCTAGGCGGGCGCTATCTCGACAATCTGACCGACGATCTCCTCCACCTGTTTGCGCAGCAGCAAGGGCTTAACCCGGATTGGGTTCATGTTTTTCCCGGATCCACTCCAGCGCTCCACTTTGGAGTGATTACTTTTACCTCGCCGCAACGAACCTATGTGACGGCGGATCCCGGTTACGAAGCTGGCATGTTCGCGGCAGCGGCAACCGAAGCTCGCGTAGTGAAGGTTCCGCTCACGAAAGCTTACGCGCATGACACGAAGGGCATGATTGCCGCCGCTCCAGATGCTGGATTGTTTTACATTTGCAATCCCAACAATCCGACCGGCACGCTCACACCGCACTCCGATATTGAGTACCTTGTAGAAAACAAGCCCCAGGGATCGGTCGTAATGGTCGACGAGGCTTATATCCATTTCTGCGATGCACCCTCGACGCTTGATTTCGTCAAGGCGGGAAAAGACGTAATCGTGCTCCGCACTTTTTCAAAAACGTATGGCATGGCCGGATTACGCTGCGGACTCGCTATCGCGCGTCCCGAGTTGCTGGAAAAACTGATGGCGCGCGCAGGTTGGAACTTTATGCCCGTCACCGCCGTCGCCGCCGCCTCGGCCAGCCTGAAAGATCCGAACCTGGTTCCGGAACGCAAGCGCATTAACGCCAGCGTGCGCCAGGCAACTTTTCAATGGCTCGACAGCAATGGCTACACATACATCCCCTCGGAATCGAACTGTTTCTTGCTGGACACGAAACGTCCCGGCAAAGAAATAATCGACGCCATGGCCAAGCAGAAGGTTTACATCGGCCGTATCTGGCCGATCATGCCTACATGGGTTCGCATCACCGTGGGCACGCACGACGAAATGTGCACAGTTCCAAACCGCGCTGCAAAAAGCGATGCGCGGGACAACCGCATTCTCGCTGCAGCCGCTACGACCAACCAGGAATCCAAACCTGGAACGGCTGCTGTAGAGCTTTACTGGTGTGAAGCAGTGGTGTGGAGCGGGCTCTCCTGCCCGCTGCCTCTGCTCGACTCTTGCCATTGCTCGTGCTTCGTTCCAGATCAGATCATTAGTTTTTTCTTTTCTTTTATTTTCAAACACGAATTACTCCCGACAAAGGTCTGTATTGACCAGCTATCCGCGAGCCAGAACCTGATACTGGAACCTGCCCCGTTAATCACAAACGGAAATTCTAGAGGAGATCAAAATGTGGCAATTCAAGAGTATGGGCCCTTGGGCGCACAGGCTGGCGATGAGGAGTCTGGTTCTGGTGGGAACAACGACCTTGCTCGCGCCCTTGGTCCTGGCACCTGCCGCCAGTGCGCAGGTTAGCATCGGCATAGGCGTAAATCCGCCAGTCTGTTCCTACGGCTACTATAACTATTCACCGTACGGCTGCGCACCCAGCGGTTTTTACGGACCCGGTTATTTCTATAACGGTGTGTTCCTGGGAGTGGGCCCGTGGGCGAACTGGGGATATGGTCACGGCTGGGGTGGTCATCGCTTTAGCGGCGGTGGTGGAGGAAGATACGTCGGCGGCCGCGGCAACGGCGGTCACCGAGCTTATGCGGCCAACCGAGGGCACGCTTCATCGGGAGCGCGCGCTAGCCGCGCCGGCGGCGCCCGGGCCGCGGCGTCACATGGTGGTGCATCCCATGGTACTTCTCATGCCGCAGCCCATGGTGCTGCCGCCCACGGTGGAGCTTCTCACGGTGGCGGTGGCGGATCGCATGGCGGTGGCGAACATCGCCAGCCTTAGCTGATAAACCTGAAGGCAGTCTGCAATCATCAGCGGCGGAGTGCAACAACTCTGCCGCTTTTCATTTTTCCATTCATTACGTCGCATGTAACGATTCGGCATTGAAATGCACTATCTGATAGACGGTGTCGTGCGGGGGTGATTCATTGCAGGCGAGAATCCTTCACGACCGGTGAGGTGGATATGTTTGCCCGCAAGGTTTCTGCTCTGCTGAAGCCGGACTCAGTTTCGGAGTTCGCCAAACTCATGGAGGGCGAGGTTCTTCCATGGCTGCGAAAGCAAAAGGGATTTCTGGATCTAATTATTCTGGTCGTCCCGAATGGCAGTGAAGTCGCAACCATCAGCTTCTGGGATCAGCCTGCGAGTGCCGAGGCTTACAATAGAAGCGGCTATCCAGAAGTGCTGGAAATTCTGGAAGGACTTTTAGACGGTTGTCCTTACGTTAAGACGTTCGAAGTTGTCAGCTCAACACTTCAAACAGTTCCTTCAGTAAGCTCCTCTGAAGCCGAAAATCTTCAGGAAGCGGCGCCGACACAATTTGGCTATCGCTTAGTCTGAAATCACTCGGCCGGTTCTTCCCAGGAGACAGTCCGCTTCTCACGGCTGCTCTTGTGCGCCAGGATTACCGCTCGCATGGTGCGCAATGCTTGCTCGGGCGTTACATCCAGAGGCGATTTTGTCTCGATGGCATCGCGCACATTGGCGTAGAAGCCGCGGTAGTCGCCGCGATCGGTTTTTATTTTCACAGCCGGCTCGCCGACAAGGCTGAGCGTTCCCCACAGCTCCTCGGGTTCGACTCCCCAGTCCGTACCCCAGTCTGTGCCTTGAGGATAATTATCGGCGCGCAAGCGCGCCTCCTGCGGGTCCATTCCGTACTTCACAAATGATCCGTTGGTGCCGTGAATCAGGAAATGCGGCCCGGGCGCGTAGGCGATGATGCGAGCGCGGCCCATCGCGCGCAGCTGAGGATATTCCATGCAGACGTCGAACGAATCGTCCACCTGCGAAGTTGCGCGCTCGCAGAATGCCGAGGCGGTGATGGACTTGGGCTCGCCGAACAACACGAGCGCCTGATCGATCACGTGCGGGCCAAGATCAAACAAAACGCCGGAGCCGGGCTGATCGGCTTTTTCGCGCCACGCATTCGGCTTTGGCTCGGGGCGAAAGCGGTCGTACCGACATTCATATTCGACAATCGTACCCAAACGCCCCGACTGGACGATTTGTTTTATCGTGCCGAAATCACCATCCCAGCGCCGGTCTTGATAGACGGTAATCAATCTTCCGCGCTCAGCCGCCAGGCGCACCAGCTCTTGGGACTCGCGCAGGGTCGGTGCGAAAGGCTTATCCACCACGACATCCCGGTCGGCCAGAAGGCAGGCACGAGTGAGATCGAAGTGCGAATCATTGGGAGTTGCGATCACGCACAGCTGAATTTGTTTATCGCTCAGCAATTCGTCCAAAGTTCGCGCGACGCGGATGCCAGGATATTTTTCCTGAGCGCGCGTTCCCCTGCGCTCCAGAATGCAGGCGAGCTCCATACCCGCAACCCCGCGTATTACAGGCGCGTGAAACGCCTGACCCGCCATGCCAAATCCGATTAATCCCACTCGCACCATGCTGGCTCCTTTATTTCTCGGCGCCAAATACTACGACCGCCTTATCAATTTACAGCGTTTTGCCTATATTGCGGGGCGCGGCGTCATCGTATAACGATCAAGAGTTCTTCCGCTGCTGGGTCGAACTGAGAAAGCCAACGTCTTAGGAGGCATCGATGCGATTCGGACCATTTCTCGTAATTGCTCTGTTGTTGCTCATTCTGTGGGCCGGTGCCTTTCTGATGTTCCACGTAGCCAGCGGACTGATTCATCTACTGCTGCTGTTTGCGGTGATTTCGTTTGTGGCCCATTTGGTTATGGGCGCGAGAACGGCTTAAAGATCGAGTCGAAGTTGCTGTCGATCAGGCTAACCGGCTCCATCGCTGGCAACTTCGGCTCGAAGTTTTTCAAGGCTTCCCTTCGGGGCAGCCTTTTTTATTGCTTTGGCCGTCTTATTTTTTCCGATCGCTCATTTATTTCCTACGATCCTTAATTTCTTACGGATTTCTTACGATCTTGGAGACGCCGAACGAACTTCAGTCCCGACCACACGTCGGTGACCGCGCAAACTTTTACATCCACCAGACCTGCAGCTAAACCGATCTCGCGAACGGCATTTTCATCCACATCGGTCGCGACTCCAGAACTCCTTTTCGGCCAGCTCACCCAGAACATCCCCGCTGGAGCGAGTTGTTTGGTCATCCGAGCGAATTCTCTGGTTAGCTCCGCGCGCGATCGGGTAAATAACATAACAAGATCCGGTGGTGATTTGCGATCGCCAATGCTGCATTCCGCCAACGCGTCGGACAGTTCGGCGCGTACCTCATCCGGGACGTTCACCAAGCGCACGTGAAATCCCGGCTTGATTCCCAATTTTTTTGGAAGTGGTGTTCCAGAATATCCTGGCATCAAAGTAGACCGTGAAAAGCGAACACCCTTGATTCAAGCTGGAAGCGGAAGTTAATGCGCTCTTACTGCGCCACCGGTGCGTAGTACCCGCGGCGTGCTCTCACCCGGAAATTTTTGCGGTCATTGGCCACAATCTCAATCGTGCGGAAGTGCCCATCGGATTTGAAGTCTATGGGTTTATAGGAAACGTCATACTGGCTGCGCAGCTCCTCCTGAATTTCGGCGAAGGCGTTGGTCACGTCGCGAATCTGGAAGGGAAAAAATGCGCGCCCGCCGGTGGCATCGGCAATGCGCTCGAGCACTTTATCACCCGCTCCCTTGGTGCCGCTGACGTTGGTGCTGATGGTGTAAATGATAGCGTCCGCGCGCTGCGCCATTTCAATGGCTTCTTCACGGGTTACATGGCTCTGATTGTCTTCGCCATCGCTCAGCAGAATAATCGCGCGCCGGGTCGGCCCGCCGTGCGGCTGTTTGAGTAGCTTATCGCGGCAGGCATAATAGAGCGCGTCGTACATCGCGGTGCCGCCGCCGGGGCGCAGTTCGCGGACTCCATGCCCCAACTTCTCGGTGTCGTCGGTGAAATCCTGCGTAAGCTCGGGCGTGACATCGAAACCCACTACGAAGGCCTGGTCATAACGCTTGCGAATGGTTTGATTCAGAAATTCGATTGCAGACTCCTGCTCGAATTTGAAGCGATCACGTACCGAGGCGCTGGCATCGATTAACAAGCCCACTTGCAGCGGCAAATTCGTTTCCGCGTGGAAGCTGCGAATTTCGGTTACGGGCTTGCTGTCATCCACAATGCGGAAGTCGGCTTGCTTCAGATCGGTTACGCGCTTGCCGTGCTTGTCGGTCACCGTGAACACCACATTTACTTCATTCGTGCCGACCCGGATCTTGGGAATCTCTGCGTTGCCCGCAGCAGGATCGCTGGCATTCTGCTCGGTTGCGGCCGGCGCAGCTTGATTGGCTCCGCCCGGCGCTGACGAGGTTTGAGCGGAAGTCGCAGACGAGGGCGCGGGCGATGCTTGCGCTGTGCCTAACCGAGGCACAGCAGCCAGAAGAACGAAAATGGCCGCGCACACTGAAACGGAAGCTGTTGGGAAAATGTGTCTCGTAACGATGCACCCCAATTTGACTTCTATTATATCCGCAACCCCCACTTTGGGCAGAGGAGTTCGGGCGCGGGGTGCACCGTCGTACAATGCCTTTGGAGGCTGCTTCGATGATAAGTCATGAAAAGTTCCAGCAAGGACGAGGTTGGGCCTATCTGGCGGGGATCGTTATTTTTGTGATGGTTGCAGCTTGGAAATTCCTGGCCCGGTAGAGTGCGCCTTTTTAAGGTTCGGCAGTTAAACCTTCGAGCGATTGGCCTGCTGATCGCTCGCTGCCCGATTCTTCATTCTATTTCTATCTTCCTGAGGAACTCTCGCAACTCTTCTGGCAATTCGCTGCGCAGAGCAACGGGATCCCCGGTGCGGGGATGGGCGAATTCCAACTGCGCGGAGTGTAGAAAATTTCGCGCCAGGCTGATCGCAGCCGAAGGTCCCCGAGCCTGTTTCGGCGCACCATAGATGGTATCGCCAACGACTGGATGCCCCAGTGCCGCCATGTGCACACGAATCTGGTGAGTGCGTCCGGTATCGATCTTCACATCGAGCACCGTAAATTTTCCAAACTTGGTATCCAGACGGCGCGTGACGCTGTAATGCGTGACGGCGGCGCGTCCGCCTTCGAGCCGCGTGGTCATGCGCATACGGCGGATGCGATCTCGGCTTATATTCTTGGCAATCGTGCCGGAATCTGTCTTTACCCAGCCATGGACGAGCACAACATATTTCTTTTTCACTTCGCGAGCGGCAAATTGGGCGCTAAGCTTGCGATGCGTTTCATCGTTTTTAGCAACTACGATCAACCCGCTGGTCTCTTTATCAAGGCGATGAACAATGCCGGGGCGCAAGTCGCCACCCACCCCAGACAAACTCCGCATGTGATGGAGTAACGCATTCACCAGGGTTCCACGATTGCGAGCGTCATCAGTGGCGCCAGCACCAGCATGTACCATCATTCCCGCGGATTTGTTGATCACGGCGAGGTCGTCATCTTCATAAACAATGTCAAGCGGAATATCTTCCGGCGAGGCCTTGAGTGGGGCGCGCTGCG
>CAVRWS010000001.1:0-9249 GCA_963724815.1 uncultured Acidobacteriaceae bacterium | reverse complement strand
CGGGATCGCCCCGAACATATAGCACCAGAGGCGGGTCGTAGATTTCTTTCAGTCGCGCCGGGTAGGACGCGTCTTCGCCCGAAACGATGGTCACGCCCGCGCCGGCGGCCCGGGCAATCTCTTCCCGCGCCAGTTCGGCGGATTTTCCTGTGGCGATCGATTGCGCCGAAACGGCTTTAATCCCTGTCCTTTCCAGTTCCGTAGAGATGTGTGGAAAACCGCTTCGGCGCTGCCGAAATGTTCCACTAGTTTCCGCGCCTTCGTCGGCCCGAGGCCAGAAGTCAATGACAGGGCGAGCCACTCCAGCATGTGCGTCGCAGGCACCGCTAACGTATTCGACAAATTAATACTCCCGTCCTAATGTTTCCGGGCTGCGCGGACTGTAGCCATTTGTGGAAGGTGGCGTCAAGGAAAGACGTCACAACGTGGATCGAAAAGCGCTCTGTTAAAATCAAAATAGGAATGAGACGTCTGCGCATCTCTGCGATTTCCTACCTCAACACAGCGCCACTGATGTGGGATTTCGAACACGGCGAAGCCGGGTGCGATTTCGACATCTCTTATACGCTGCCTTCGGCCTGCGCTCGCTCTCTGCAGGCCGGAACTGCCGATATCGGAATCATCCCAGCCGCCGCCTACGGGCAAATTCCCTCACTCAGCATTTTGCCGGACGTTGCCATTGCTTCGCGCCAGCCCGTGCGGTCCATTCTGCTGGTCAGTCGAATGCCCGTGGAAAAGATTCGCACCGTGGCTTTGGATACGTCTTCCATGACTTCGGTGGCGCTGACAAAAGTCTTATTTGAAAAATGGCTAGGTGGCGGAAGAGCCTTCGCTCCCATGGCACCGGATATCGACAAAATGCTGGCCGCGCACGATGCCGGATTGCTGATTGGAGATCCCGCGCTCCAGATCGATCGCTCCCGCTATTTCACACTCGACTTGGCCGAAGAATGGATTCGCTATACCGGCAAGCCTTTCGTCTTTGCCTTTTGGGCGGTTCGCCAAGACGCGATTCAAGACGCAGACCCATCTTTGGACCTGGCGGCAGTATTCCAACAATCCCGCGATCACGGCCTCGAACCTGCAAGTCTCGATCGCATCTCCGTGGAGTGGGCTCCAAAATTAGGGATGAGCCTGGCCGATGTTCGTTCCTACCTCACCGAAAATATCTATTACCATCTCGACGCAGCTTGCCTGGAAGGCTTGCAACTCTTCTATCGCTACGCGGCCGAGATTGGAACCCTGCTCACCGTCCCGGAGATAAAATTTCTGAGCACCGCAAAAGTCTGTATAGCGCAGTCGAGAACTTAGCCTGTACACTCCTACAACCTAAATGCTCTTAAATCTTCATCCTTGGCTGGCGATGTCGGTGTGGCACCACCTGCGCCGCATGGGTGGGCCAGGATTGCTCGTGCTAGGAATCGCCGACAACTCCGTGGTCCCGCTCACCGGCAGCATGGACGTGCTTACCATATGGCTGGCGGCGCGCCATTTCCATCCGTGGCCCTACTATGCGGCAATGGCCACTCTGGGCGCAGTCATCGGCGGCTACATTACTTATGCGCTGGCGCGCGAGGGTGGCAAAGAAACAATGGAGCGCAAGCTATCCAAAAAGCGCGCCGCCAGCGTTTCCAAAACCTTTGCGCGTTGGGGATTCGCCGCGGTTGCAATTCCCGCACTTCTGCCTCCGCCTTTTCCCTTTGTGCCGTTTCTCGTAGCCGCTGGCGCCATGCAGTATTCGAGAGCCAAATTTCTCGGAGCCTTAACTCTAGGTCGCGCCGTTCGCTACTCCATCGGGGCCTTCCTGGGCTTTCATTACGGCGTCCACATTCTGCGTTTCTTCTCACGCTACTACAAACCCGCAATGGCCATTCTGATTGGCTTGGCGGTGATCGGAGCGGCGATGAGCGTGATCCAGTATTTGCGGATGCGAAAGAAGTAGTTGCCCGCGCCCTTCGTGAAACTTTGTGACCTTAGTGGTGGATGATTTTGCTCGCAAACGCCCGAGCGCTGGATTTGGCCCCGGCTGCGGTCCTCCGTTAGAATTGAAGTGCCAACATGTCCCTGACCAAGCAGCAAGCTCTCGAGATGTTCGAATCCGATGATCTGATCGGCATCGGCATGGAAGCCGATGCTGTCCGCCGCAAGCTGCATCCCGAAGGCACGGTCACCTACATCATTGACCGCAACATTAATTACACCAATTTCTGCACCGAATACTGCACGTTCTGCGCCTTCTATCGTCCACTGAAAGGCCCGGCCGCAAAAGAAGGTTACATCCTCGATTTCGACACCATCTACGAGAAGATTCGCGAGACCGTTGAACTCGGTGGCACCGGAGTGCTGATGCAAGGTGGCCTGCATCCCGACCTCAAGATCGACTGGCACGAAAAGATGCTGCGCGGAATCAAAGAGCGCTTTCCGCAGGTCCATCTGCATTGCTATTCCGCGTCGGAAATTATCGCTATCGCTGAGTACAGCAGCCTCAGCATTCGCGACACGATTCTCCGCTTGCGTGATGCCGGCCTCGATTCGATCCCCGGCGGCGGCGCCGAGATTCTCGACGACGAAGTCCGCTACAAAATCGCCCGCCTCAAGTGCCTCACCGGCGACTGGATCAATGTTCACCGTACCGCTCATCAGATCGGCATGCGCACCACCGCAACCATGATGTTCGGCGTCGGCGAGGATTACAAACACCGCATCAATCATCTGCAGGAACTCTACGATCTGCAGGAAGAAACCGGCGGCTTCACCGCGTTCATCCCGTGGAGCTTTCAGCCGCAAAATACCGCTCTCGGCGGTCGTCACTGGGACGAAGCTACTGCCGTCGATTACCTGAAAGTACTCGCCATTTCGCGCCTCTATCTTTCGAATTTCCTGAACGTGCAATCCAGTTGGGTCACGCAAGGACTGAAAGTCTGCCAGATGGGCCTCCGCTTCGGCGGCAACGACGTAGGCTCGGTGATGCTGGAAGAAAATGTGGTGAGAGCCGCAGGCGTGACCAACTGCACGACAGAAGAAGAACTCCGCCGCATCATCCGCGACGCGGGGTTTAGACCTGCTCGGCGGGACACGCTATATCGGCAGCACTTCCTGAATTAGACGAGACTCCTTGTGGAAGCCATTGACATTTCCGACTGGGAGGCCTTTGAACAGAAGGTGCGGGAACTGCGCGCAAAGTACACCGGTGAAACCTCACCGCTTCTTTTTCGGGGACAGGGCAATTCCAAATGGCTATTGAAAACGACGCTAGAAAGAAGTGGCGCCGAGCGCATGCTTTTCCGCGAGTATTACATGCTAATCTGCGCCAGTATGCGGCCCGAAGTTAGAACATTCGCTCACGTAGATGTTCCCGATTTCGATCCTCAATGGTCCAGCGCAAACTTCCTCAGGCCTGGGTTGCTTTACGAGATTGGCGATGTTTTTCCAACCCCCCTCTATCGATACATGGCTTACCTAAGACACTTTGGATTTCCCTCACCGTTGCTCGACTGGTCGCGCTCGCCGTTTGTAGCCGCATTTTTCGCATTTCGTGATGATCCGTCCGGCGAAAAGCCCGACAAAAGGTCGATTTTCGCTTACTGCGAGAGGCCAGAGGCAGTGAAGGGTGGGACGCTCGGCCAGCCTCAGATCCGAGCCATTGGTCCATATGTAGAGACACACGAGAGGCATTTTCGCCAGCGATGCGATTACACAATCTGCGGGGAATTTGACGAGAATTACGGGTGGCGCTTTGCATCGCATCAGGATGTTTTCGACCAGCAACATCCGCGCCAAGATCGGTTGTGGAGGTTTGACATTCCGTCAGGTGAGCGTACAAAGATTCTAAGAGCGCTCAGCGACTACAATCTGAATGCGTTTTCATTGTTTGGGACTGAGGAAAGCCTGCTAGAAACGATGTGGCTCAGAGAGTACGTTTTGCGAAGGCGATAGGGCCGAACCTCGTTGGTCAAAAATGCAAACGGCCCCGGAAATCCCGAGGCCGTTCGTGAGAAACCGATGAATCGGCACCCCGTCAAGGTCACCCTCATTATCGAGACAATGCCGCCCCAAATCAAGTTACTTTCAGGAGGGCCGCACCCTGCCCCGCGAACCCTCCACTGCCCATGTCGTTTTATTCTAGGGTGGACGACCGGAGGCGGATAGAATGGATTGACTATTGAACCCGACCGATCCTCACGGTCGGCATCTGTCTCTATTTCCAGAACATCCTGAGTCTGCTTCGAAACTCGGAAATGAAACACGAACTCATCGCGCGGCGTTTTTCGAGAACTCCGTTTGAATGTTTGTTCATGATTCTTTTGTCGGCCAGTGCAATCGTCGCGCAGGAGAGCTCTTGGTCCATTGCCTCATCACAGGCCTCTCCGGAGTCTTCTGCGTCTGCACATGCTCTTCTAGAAGGAATTGTGACCCGGGATCCCGGCAACGAGCCTGTCAAGAAAGCTCTCATCGAACTGATCGCCGAGAGCCAGAATGATGGCGCAAACTACACTGCACTTACTGCAGCAGATGGTAGCTTTCGTATTGAGAACATCAAGCCTGGACGCTATCGCCTGTTTGTCGAGCGCACCGGATATCAAGAGATCGACAAGCATCACCGTCACACCGAAGGCCGCATGCTCACGCTAAGTGCGGGCCAGGAGGTGAAAGATCTCGTCATTCTCTTGCAGGCGGCTGCAGTAGTCGAAGGCCGCGTCACCGACGAAGACGGCGATCCTCTGGCCGAAGCGCAAGTCGCCGTGCTGCGCCAGACTTTCATTCAGGGGCACAGCCACTGGGAACAGTCAGGCGCGGAGCGTACCAATGATCTCGGCGAATACCGCATCGCCGGACTAGCTCCCGGCAAGTATTTCGTTGCAGTCACTCCCCCTCCGGATTTCAGAAGCCTGATCGAAACTACCAGCACGCCTGGACTCCGCCCTCACGCCGGAGCAGCTTCCGAAAAGCCCTCGCCGCTCGCTTACCAAACCACTTATTATCCCGGCACTCGCGATCGCGCCCAGGCCACGCCCATCCCATTGCATGCGGGCGACGACTTCCCTGCGAACTTCTCACTGACTCCCAGCCCCAGTTTGACCATTCGCGGTTCTGTGGTGAATCTGCCGCCGGGGTCGAGCGCCGCGATCATGCTGCAATCCAAAGATTTCAATCTCGTGCTGAGCGGCGCGGAGATGCACAAAGACGGCAGTTTCGAGATTCGCGACGTTTCGCCTGGAGCGTACAACATTGTGGCCACAGTGGATAATGTTGCCGTGCCGATGATGGCGCGGCAATCGCTGCAGTTGGCTGAAAATGTGGAGGGCCTGCGGCTGTCACCGCAAAGCGGCGGTACCGTTCGTGGCCGCCTTCACGTGGACAGCAGCGGCGGTAGCAGCACTAGGACGGATCCCAGCCAGTTCTTTCTTCTTCTGCACTCCGTTGCCGAGGATAGCGACGGCAATGACGATGCTTTCGGCGCCATCACCATGGGAGGCAGCTTTTCAAATCTTGCCCACGTTAGCAACGATGGCAGCTTTTCATGGAAGGATGTTCCCCCAGGAACGTATTCGGTTCAGATCTCCGACGTCAGCGCGATGCCAGATTGGTTTCTAAAATCTGCCGCGTCGGATGGACACGATGCCACTGATTCCGGATTCAGCGTCGGCGCGAGCTGCGATCACCCTGGATCTAACGGCAAGCGCCAACGGAGCCACTGTCGATGGCGTGGCTGGAGATCAGAACGATGAACCGGTCGCGGACGCCGTGATTGTCGCCGTTCCCGAGGCGCGCTTCCGCAATCGCCCGGATCGTTATCGCAAAGCCGTCGCGGATCAGAGTGGACACTTCAGTTTGCGCGGCTTGCCTCCCGGAGATTACACGTTGTTCGCATGGGAGAGCGTCGACGGCGAGGCGTATTACAATCCCGAATACTTAAGAGATTATGAGGGCCGGGGTAAACCGATGCGCGTGCGTGAAGGAAATCGAATAAGCGTGCAGCTAAAGGCAATTCCATCAGCGGAAGATCAGCCTTGAGCCTTTGTCCGTTCGGGCTGCAACGGCGTATGCTTTGGAATTATGAAACCTCTTCTCATTTCCCTTTTTGTACTGACCGGCGTGCTCGGCATCAGCTCGGTTCTTGCGGAAGACACTCCTGCGAACGCATTGCTTGTACTGTCCAAGCACGACCAGACCCTCGCCATTGTTGATCCCTCCAGCTTGAAAGTGATTGCGCGCGTGCCGGTGGGTAACGATCCCCACGAAGTGATTGCATCGACCGACGGCAAGGTCGCGTATGTATCCAACTATGGATCCGGTGCATTCCACACCCTTGCCGTCGTAGATCTGATCGCGCAAAAAGCATTGCCTTCAATCGATCTTGGAGCTCTGCGTGGTCCGCACGGATTGGATTTTGTAAACGGAAAAGTTTGGTTCACCGCCGAAGGCGCCAAGGCTATCGGCAGCTATGATCCCGCGAAGAAAAATGTTGATTGGATTCTCGGCACCGGGCAAAACCGAACGCACATGATTTACGTCTCTCCGGATTTGCGCCTGATCGTTACCACCAATGTGAGTTCGGGAACGGTGAGCATGATCGAAAAAACCGCCAGCGATCCTGGCCGAGGCGGTCCGCCGGCAAGTTCGCGAACCGATTGGAATGAAACAGTGGTTCGTGTTGGCAACGGCTCCGAAGGATTTGATATTTCTCCCGATGGCAAAGAAATCTGGGTGGCGAACGCGGGCGATGGAACTGTGTCGATCATCGACGTGGCCAGCAAGCGAGTGACGCAAACTCTCGCGGCCGATGTAAGCTCCGCGAACCGGCTGAAGTTCACCCCGGATGGAAAGTTTGTGCTGATCTCGGCTCTGCGCGGAGCTGACGTGACTGTCATCGATGCCGCGACGAGAAAAACGACAAAACGAATCGCAGTTGGACACGGCGCCGCGGGTATCGAAATGCAGCCTGATGGCGCACGCGCCTACGTTGCGTGTACTCCCGACGACTACGTCGCCGTCATTGATTTGCATTCGTTGGAAGTTGTCGGCCATATTCAAGCCGGCTCAAATCCCGATGGCCTCGCTTGGATGATTCGCCATTAAGAAGCGACACCCACGCGCAAAAATTCACACTCGACGAATTGCGAGTGAAAACCGCGAAAGATCGTTCTTTCGCAACTCATAATCGCCCAATTCTTACATGCGCTGACCCACGCGGAAGGACATGCAAGGCCTATGAAATCTGGGATTTCCGCACGCTATCACTTTGAAAATACAGCACTTATTCGCTTCCACATCTGTCTGTAGGCCGTGGCATCAGAATTGCATTTAACCATGCAGCATCTGGAGGTTTTATATGCCTGCTGCCAGCGACGCGGAATTCTTTATGCTGCTTAAGACAGACATTGATTATTTTACCCGCGCAATTGAGCGCTTCGAGGATCTGATCCCTCGCGTCTGCGCTCCAGTGCAGGATCAATGGCGTTTACAGGCACAAGCACGCAAGAATTTTGCGATGGACTTGCGAATACTTTTGGATAAGGCCGAGCGGTGCGCTGACCCATCGTCTCAAAGCAGGGAAGAAAAAAATACTCGGAACTCCGCTTCATGGTAGCGTCCCAATCGTTGGCTGTTTCCACAGCATCGTATCTTTGTAGACCGAGTCCCCCGATCATCTGAATCCGGTAGAATAGAGGTTTTCACCGAACCTCTTGCTGACTTCTGCTTCAAGCCCGCTTCTTTCGCAATTCGCCATGTATGCGGCTCCGCGCGGCATTGGGCCTTATCTTCGCCAGCATCTGTTGGATAAGACGTTTCAGGGTCTCTACCACACCGACGCGTTCGACCGCGCACTATTGATTCCGTATTTCATTGTCCTCATTCTTCTTGCCGGATACGGAATGCACCGCTATGTTCTGGTTTACCTTTATTACAAGCATAAGAAAAATCGAACAATCGACCCCGCGGCCTACTTCGAGCAGTTGCCTCGAGTCACCGTGCAACTGCCAATCTTCAATGAACAATACGTTGTCGAACGGTTGCTCGACTCCATCTGCAAGTTGAAATATCCGCGCGAGAAATTCGACATCCAGGTGCTCGACGATTCCACCGACGAAACCGTTGCCGTGGCCCGAAACCTCGTCGAACGCTACGCGGCCCTCGGCAATCCCATCAGCTATCATCACCGAACCAATCGCGAGGGCTTTAAGGCGGGAGCTCTGGCCGAGGGCCTGAAAACAGCCAAGGGAGAATTCGTCGCCATCTTTGACGCCGATTTCACCCCGCCAGAAGACTTCCTGCTGCGCACTATCCATCACTTCACCGATTCGAAGATTGGAATGGTGCAGACACGCTGGACTCACCTCAACCGCAATTATTCTTTTCTTACGCAGGTAGAGGCGATTCTGCTGGATGGCCACTTCGTGCTCGAGCATTCGGGACGCGCCCGCAGCGGCGTCTTTTTTAATTTCAACGGCACCGCCGGGGTCTGGCGGCGTCGAGCAATCGACGAAGCTGGCGGCTGGCAGCACGATACGCTGACCGAAGACACCGATCTTTCCTACCGTGCCCAACTCAAGGGATGGAAGTTTATCTATCTGCAGGATGTCGAGTGTCCGGCAGAATTGCCGGTAGAAATGACCGCATTCAAAACCCAGCAAGCGCGTTGGGCCAAGGGATTGATTCAGACCGGGAAGAAAATCCTGCCCCGCGTGTTGCGCAGCGACGCTTCACTGCACACCAAAATTGAAGCCTGGTATCACCTGACTGCGAACCTCAGCTACCCGCTCATGATCGTACTCTCGGTGCTGATGTTGCCGGCGATGATCATCCGCTTTTATCAGGGATGGTTCCAGATGCTGTTCATCGATCTTCCATTGTTCATGGCTTCGACGTTTTCGATATCGAGTTTTTACCTGGTGTCGCAGCGCGAATTATTTCCTAAAACCTGGCCCCGTGCGCTGCTGTATCTGCCAGTTCTGATGGCACTCGGTATCGGGCTCACCATTACCAACACCAAAGCCGTGATTGAAGCACTTATCGGCAAGGAGAGCGCCTTCGCCCGCACCCCGAAGTATCATGTCGTATCGAAAAAAGACAAAGTCGGCAATACCAAATACCGCAAGCGCCTGGGCTGGGTCCCTTGGCTGGAACTGCTGATCGGCACGTACTTCGCTTTCACCGTGTACTACGCGATTCAAAACGAAAACTTCGTAACCATTCCTTTCCTTCTTCTATTCGTAGTGGGTTACTGGTATACCGGCCTGATGTCTC